>CAZNJB010000003.1:0-142863 GCA_964573255.1 uncultured Melioribacteraceae bacterium | reverse complement strand
TCGCCATACATATAAATATGCTTTTGTCCGATTATAAATTATTTACGCTTAAAAAAATAAGAAAATTATCTTTTTCTTTCAAATTCAAATGTTTTTAAGAGCTTTGCACTTGGCTGATAGCGTAACTGAAAAATGGGACGCGAATTTTTATGATTAATCATTGATCTTCACTGAACGGATTTATCTTAAAGATTCAGTGGAAAATTTGACTTTTAGTCACAAATACTGCGTGAGTCTTCGTCTCATTCAATTATTCAACTCAACGAGTCCTTAAGACAAATAAACAATACTTCCGCTTCGATCCCTAATAACGAATGACCAATCATCAATTACAAGAGTCCTAATTAGTCTTTTATTTCCTTATAATGATTCCCTAAAAATCGCCAAAATTAAACTAATGAAGATTAAACTTTTTACCTCTCGCTTCTCTACTTCTTACTTCTTATAAAGCGCATCTTATATCCATCTTTTACTCACTGCGCAATATCGTTAATTGTATTTTATTTCGTATTCGTATAAATTGACAAAGTATTTTTACAGATAATAATATTCGAGGATATCAATGAAACGATTATTAATCTTGCTATTATTAACGTTAACGTCAACATTTACTTTCGCGCAGAAAAGAGCGCTTACCGTGGAAGACCTTTGGTCGATGAAAAGAATCAGTTCCTACGATGTTTCCCCCGACGGGAAAATGATTGTATTTGCGGCTTTGAAATATGATATGGATAAAAACAAAGGGGAGAGCGATATTTATTTGATTAACGCGGACGGAAGCGGTATGCGCGTGTTAAAGGGAGAAGACGTTTCCGAAAGCAGTCCGGCATTCTCCAAGGACGGTAAATACGTGTACTTCTCCCGCAAAGGGCAAATCTGGCGCTGCGATTTGAACGGTGAGAATGAAAAACAAATCACTGATTTCTATTCCGGCATTGGGGGATTTGAATTTTACCCCGACGAAAGTAAAGCGCTGTTCGTATCGGAAGTTTATCCCGATTGCGCTACTCCCGAATGCAATGAAGCAAAAGATAGAGCGTTGAAAGAGAAGAAAAGTAGCGGTAAAATATTCACCGAATTGATGTACCGCCATTGGGACCGCTGGCGCGGTGATAAACGAAGTCATTTGTTTTTATTCGATATCGAGAAGAACGCTTATACGGATTTGACTTTATTCAACACCTCTGACGTTCCTCCGATCGATTTGGGCAGCGCGAACGATTATTCATTTTCGCCCGAAGGGAATGAAGTCGCGCTGGTTTTGAATCCGGATAAAAATTTGGCGACAAGCACAAATAACGAAGTCTATTTGATTTCGCTCGATAATCTGTCTGAAGGAAAAGCCCCCGAATTAAAAAAGATTTCCGTTTCAGCGGGCAACGACAATCAGCCGGTTTATTCTCCCGACGGAAAATATATCGCTTACCGCTCGATGAAGCGCGCGGGATTTGAAGCGGACAAATACGATTTGGTTCTTTACAACAGAAAAACCGGCGAGAGAAAAATATTAACCGGCGATTGGAATTTATCCGTCGGTGAAATTGTTTGGTCGAAGGATTCGAAATTCATTTACTGCACTACCGCTTACGAAATTTACAACGCGATATTTAAGATTGATATCGAAACCGGCAAGCGCATGCCGCTGCTAACCAAAAGAGTAAATAATACTCTCAAACTTTCCAACGACGGTAGAACGTTGTATTTCAAACAGCAGCGTTCAAATCAGCCGTATGAAATTTTTGCGATGGATTTATCATCCGGCAAAGTTAAACAGATTACGAAAATCAACGCCGGGGTTCTTGCGAACATAGAAATGAACGAGGTGGAAACATTTTGGACGGAAGGAGCCGAAGGCGCTAAGGTGCAGTCGATACTGGTTAAACCTCCTTTCTTCGATGAAAGTAAAAAATATCCGATGATATTTTTGATTCACGGCGGACCGCAAGGGCATTGGACGGACGATTTCCATTACCGCTGGAATATTCAGCTTTTTGCTTCGAAAGGTTATGTGGTGGTCGCAACTAATCCGCGCGGCAGCGTTGGTTACGGACAAAAATTCACCGATGAAATTTCCGGCGACTGGGGTGGAAAGGTTTACATCGATTTGATGAACTCTTACGATTACGCGGTAAACAATTTCAAATTCATCGATAAAAAGAACACATTTGCCGCAGGCGCTTCATACGGCGGTTATATGATAAATTGGATTGAAGGTCACACGGATAGATTCAACGCACTCGTTTGCCACGACGGCGTGTTCAACACCGAAAGTATGTACGGCAGCACGGAAGAACTCTGGTTCCCCGAATGGGAATTTAAAGGAACTCCGTGGGAAAGCAGGGAAGTTTATCAAAAGTGGTCACCCCATATGTATGTGCAGAATTTCAAAACGCCGATGCTGATTGTTCACGGCGCTAACGATTTCCGCGTGCCGGAATCTCAGGCGTTCGAATTATTTACTTCGTTGCAAAGAATGGGAGTTGAGAGTAAATTTTTATACTTCCCGGATGAAACACATTTTGTAACTAAACCGCAAAATAGTAAATTGTGGTGGAATACTATTTTTGATTGGTTCGAGAAGCATAAGACGAGGTAATTATGAATGACGAGATTAAAAAACTTGAAGCCGAAATTGACGAAATAGCCGCTCAATACGACAGTGAGGAAAGCGTTAACGAAGGCGCAAAATACGTGGACGAAAACCTTTGGGAAAAGGTGGAACGCGTTGGTAAGAAAATATCTTTCGCCAAGGATTTAATGGCTCTTTACAGATATATGATGGATTCGAGCGTCTCTTGGTACAGGAAGTCCATTGTAGTTGGAGCGCTTATATATTTTATTTCACCAATAGATGCCATCCCCGATTTAGCGCCGCTGTTTGGGTATCTGGATGATTTGGGTGTAATTACTGCCGTATTGAAATTTCTTGGCAGCGAACTGGTTCCTTACTATGATAAATAGGATGTGAAGTTGGAAAAGCAAAATTTTGAAATAGTTGAATCGGAAATTATTTTCAGAGGAAAAGTATTTGAGATTCAAGTCGATAAAATAAAATATGATTCGGGAAATACCGCTCCGCGGGAAGTTGTGCTGCATAACGGCGGAGCGGTGGTTCTTGCCAAAACCGAAAGCGGCAAGATTATTTTAATAAAGCAATTCAGATATCCATTCAAAGAAGAATTGTGGGAATTGCCCGCAGGTAAATTGGAAAAAGGGGAAGATCCGCTTGTTTGTGCTGGTCGTGAATTGAAAGAAGAAACCGGATATTCCGCAAAACGAATTACAAAACTCGGTTCCATTTTCACTTCGCCGGGATTCTGCAGGGAGGAATTACATATTTTTTACGCCGAAGGATTGACCGAAGGAAATCATGCACGCGAGGAGGGGGAAGAGGGAATGACCGTGCACGAATTTTCTCCCGAAGAAATAACGCAAATGATAATGAAAGGTGAAATAAAAGATTCCAAAACCATAGCAGGGATGTTTTATTATTTGAATAGAAACGATAAGTGATGGAACACGGATAACTCGGATTGTAAAGATTTACACGGATTTTTTTTAAACAATGAGTAATTATAATATAGAAAAGTTTGTAGGGGACGCAAAATTTATGTCCCCTACCTTTTAGCCGCGAAATATTTTCCCCGGACTTTCATCGACTTATTTATTTATTCCAATTATTTGCGGTTGATTGGATGAATTAAGTCTTAATTTAAGCTAAGAATTTCCCATTTTATCAGTTTGTTGCCTTTATTTACCGCTTTATCTTGACTTTTTTTTCCAGAATGAATAGCTTGTATAATGAATTTATAGAATTTGAGGTATTTGATGTCAGACGAAATGAAAGTAGTTGAGGATTTAACTCAATCCGAATATAAATGGGGATTTGTAACGGATATTGAAGCCGACGAAGCTCCAAAGGGATTGAACGAAGATATAATAAGATTTATCTCCGCTAAAAAGAATGAGCCTGAGTGGATGTTAGAGTGGAGATTGAAAGCTTTTAGGCATTGGTTAACAATGAAAGAGCCGAACTGGGCAAATGTTAAATATGAACCAATAGATTATCAGGATACGAGATATTATTCTGCACCGAAGAAGAAACCGGAATTAGGTGGTCTTGATGAAGCGGATCCTGAATTGATTAAGACATTTGAAAAGCTTGGTATTCCTTTGGAAGAGCAGAAAAGATTAGCCGGTGTTGCTGTGGATGCAGTGTTCGATTCGGTTTCTGTGGCTACAACGTTTAAGGAAACTCTGAAAGAGCAGGGAATAATTTTCTGTCCGATATCAGAAGCGGTTCATGAATATCCTGAATTGGTAAAAAAATATTTGGGTTCGGTGGTTCCTTACACTGATAATTTTTTTGCTGCATTAAATGCTGCGGTATTTTCGGATGGCTCTTTTGTTTATATTCCCAAAGGTGTTAGATGTCCGATGGAATTAAGCACTTATTTTAGAATAAACTCGCAGGAAACGGGACAATTTGAGCGAACTCTTATTATTGCCGACGATGATTCGTACGTTAGTTATCTCGAAGGTTGTACGGCTCCTATGAGGGACGAAAATCAACTTCACGCCGCAGTTGTTGAGTTGATCGCTCTCGATAATGCCGAAATCAAATATTCGACAGTACAAAATTGGTATCCCGGCGATAAAGAGGGTAGAGGTGGCATTTTAAATTTCGTTACCAAGCGTGGGGTTTGCAGAGGTGTTAATTCCAAAATATCTTGGACTCAAGTTGAAACCGGTTCTGCAATTACTTGGAAATATCCGAGTTGCATTTTACAAGGCGACAATTCTGTAGGTGAGTTTTATTCAGTTGCAGTTACCAATAATTACCAGCAAGCCGATACCGGTACTAAAATGATTCACATCGGTAAAAACACACGCAGTACTATTATTTCCAAAGGCGTTTCCGCAGGCAAAAGCAATAATTCGTATCGCGGTTTAGTTAAAATTGGTAAGAACGCCGAAGGGGCTCGTAATTTTTCTCAATGCGATTCTATGCTTATGAGTGATGAATGCGGAGCGCATACTTTCCCTTACATAGAAGTTCATAATGAATCCGCAGTGGTTGAACACGAAGCTACCACTTCCAAAGTCTCCGAAGATCAAATATTTTATTTGAATCAGAGGGGCATTTCGACCGAAGATGCGGTAAATATGATTGTAAACGGATTTTGTAAGGAAGTATTTAATGAACTGCCTATGGAATTTGCCGTTGAAGCACAAAAATTGCTTGCCATTTCTTTGGAAGGCAGCGTTGGCTGATTTTTTGAAATAATTAGAATAGGAATTAAAAATGTTAGAGATTAAAGATTTAAGAGCATCGATAGAAGGTAAAGAAATTTTAAGGGGAATAAACCTCAAGATAAACAAAGGTGAAGTGCACGCAATTATGGGACCAAACGGTTCCGGCAAAAGTACTTTGGCTAACATTTTAGCCGGACACGAAGCTTATAACGTAACCGCCGGTTCGGTAAAATTCGAAGGAAAAGACTTGCTTGAAATGGCTCCGGAAGACAGAGCCCGTGAAGGAATATTCCTCGCGTTTCAATATCCAATCGAAATTCCAGGGGTTTCTAACAACACATTTCTTAAGACCGCTATTGATGAGATTCGTAAATATCAAGGTCAAGAAGAAATGACAAGTAAAGAGTTCTTGGAATTACTCAAAGAGAAATCAAAAATATTGGATATGAATAGCGCCATGCTAAGCAGAGCGGTAAACGTGGGCTTTTCAGGCGGAGAGAAGAAGAGAAATGAAATTTTACAATTGTTAATGCTTAATCCGAAATTGGCTTTGTTGGATGAAACCGATTCGGGTTTGGATATAGATGCGCTTCGTATTGTTGCTAACGGTGTGAATACATTCCGCTCTTCCGAAAACGGCGTTCTGCTGGTTACGCATTACCAGCGTTTGCTAGATTATATCATTCCCGATTTTGTTCATGTACTTTACAAAGGAAGAATAATTAAATCCGGCGGGAAAGAACTAGCGCTTGAATTGGAAGAGAAAGGTTACGATTGGATTAAAGACGATAAAATTGAAGCCGAAACGGTTTAAGGAATGTGCAATGGAAAAATGGAATGAAATAATAGAATTTTATAAAAATAATTTCAACGAATCTAAAGACAGATTAACGCCTTCTTTCGGGAAAAAGGAAGAGGCGATTGAAAAGTTGGAAAACCTCGGGTTTCCTACTTTGAAACATGAAGAATGGCGATATACTAACATTGCTCCGATATTAAGAGAAAAATTTGTTCCTGCATCGGACGGCGTTTCAGTGAGCGCTGAAGATGTGGAAGAAAAGATTTTAAAGGATTTCGATAGTTACCATGTAGTATTTATTGACGGAGTTTATTCGCAGGAGTTTTCCGATAAATTGGATTTACCCGACGGGATAGTTGTCGGTTCATTAAAAGAAGTCTATACTGATAAAAAAGAATTGGTGGAAAAATATCTCGGCAAAGCCAACCATATGAAAACAGGTTTCGAAGCCTTGAATGAGGCATTCGCTTCCGACGGTTTTTTTGCCTATATACCGCGCGGTAAAAGAATAGATAAACCAATTCAAGTTTTATTTCTTGGTGTATCGGAAGATAAGCTTAATACTCCCCGCAACTTGATAGTTGCCGAGGAGAGCGCTTCGGCTGAATTTGTGTTTAACTATTCCGGCTTAACCGATAATAAATATTTTACCGATACGGTAAATGAATTTTTTGCCGGTGAGAATAGTCAAGTTGAAATTTATAAATTGCAAAACGAAAGTCTCGAAGCGTTTCATATTGATAAGACGAGTATATTGCAGAAGAACTCGAGCGTTTTTTCCCATTATTCCCTTTCGTTCGGAGCTTCTTTAGCAAGAAATGATATAAACGCTATGCTGGACGGCGAAAATATAACCGCTAATTTGTTCGGACTTTATTTGGGAAACGGCAAAAGGCATGTGGATCATCATACATTTGTGGATCACGCTAAGCCGAACAGCTACAGCAACGAATTGTACAAAGGGATTCTGGACGACGAGTCAAACGGAGTTTTCAGCGGAAAAATTTTGGTGAGAAAAGACGCTCAGAAAACCAATGCATATCAATCCAATAAGAACGTGATATTGACCAAAAATGCAAGTGTCGATACAAAACCGCAATTGGAAATTTATGCCGACGATGTTAAATGCTCGCACGGAGCTACAGTCGGCAGATTAAACGAAGAAGCTTATTTCTACATTCGTTCCCGCGGTGTTCCTTCTGATATTGCTAAATCGATGTTGATTCGTGCATTTGCTTCGGATGTGATTGAAAACGTTAAAATCGAGGGATTGAAAGAGAAATTAAATCATATGATTTTTGATTACTTAAAACGGACTAAAATTTAATGAAAATAACCGATACAAATATAGATATACTCACTTTTAACCTTGAGAAAGTCCGGGCGGAATTTCCTATTCTTCAAAGGGATGTAAACGGAAAGCCGTTAGTTTATTTGGATAATGCTGCTACTACACAAAAACCGAAGAGTGTTATCGATTCTATCAGTCATTATTACACTTCAGAAAATGCCAATATCCATAGGGGGTTGCACTTCCTAAGTGAGTTGGCTACCGAACGTTACGAGGAAGCAAGAGTTAAGATTAAATCCTTTATCAATGCTATGAGTGCTTCCGAAATTGTGTTCGTTCGCGGTACAACCGAAGCAATCAATTTAGTTGCAACAACATTCGAACGCTCCGGATTTTTGAAAGAAGGTGATGAGATAATTATCACGAATATGGAACACCATGCTAATATTGTTCCGTGGCAATTAATTTGCAACGGTAAAGTGAAACTGCGTGTTGTTCCAATAAACGACAAAGGCGAAATTGAATTTGAAGAGTACAAGAAACTATTTAACGAGCGTACAAAATTTGTTTCAGTGGTTCACGTTTCCAATGCGCTGGGTACAATTAATCCGGTAAAGGAAATTATAAATTATGCACACGGGCAGGGTATTCCGGTTTTATTGGACGGCGCCCAGGCGGTTGCTCATTCCAGAATTGACGTTCAGGAACTCGACTGCGATTTTTATGCTTTTTCGGGACACAAACTATTCGGACCTACCGGCATTGGGGTTCTTTACGGTAAAACGAAATTTTTACAGCAAATGCCTCCGTATCAAGGCGGTGGAGATATGATAAGAACCGTTACTTTTGAGAAAACTACATTCGATGATATTCCAAATAAATTTGAAGCCGGTACTCCTAATATTGTTGGTGGAATTGCATTGGGAACGGCAATCGATTTTCTTAACTCAATCGATAGACAGGGTGCAGAGGAACACGAAAAGAAATTGCTGGAATATGCTACCGAGCAATTATTGGAGATTGAAGGATTAAGAATTATCGGAACCTCCGAAAATAAATTGTCGGTTATATCATTTACTGTGGAGGGGATTCATCCTTACGATATCGGAACAATTTTAGATACACACGGAATAGCGATACGAACAGGTCATCACTGTACTCAACCTTTAATGCGCAGGTATAATTTGTCGGCAACGGCAAGAGCTTCCTTTGCGTTCTACAATACTTTTGAGGAGATTGATAGATTCACGGAAGCTTTGAAGAGAATAATTAAAATGTTTAAATAATATGAATGAGAATATGATAGATAAAGGCAGATTGGAACAACAGGTTATAAGCGTTCTTAAAACCGTTTACGATCCCGAGATACCTGTGGATATCTGGGAATTGGGTTTAGTATACGAAGTAAAAGTGGACGACGAAGGTAATGTTTATATAAAAATGACTCTTACATCCCCGGCGTGTCCCGTTGCGGGAAGTCTCCCTCCGGAAGTGAAGGATAAGGTTCTTTCAGTGGAGGGTGTGAAAGATGTTTATGTGGATTTGGTATGGAATCCACCGTGGGATAAAGATATGATGTCGGAAGAAGCGAAATTACAATTAGGTTTTCTATAATTTAACAAGAAAGGATGCGTAATGCATATAAATATAGGTTCTCAATTAAAACCGCCGCTGTATGATCCTGAAGCGGTTCAACCGATGCGCGATGAGTTGTTGTATGTCGGTTTTCAAGAGTTAAGAACACCGCAGCAGGCGGAAGAAATACTATCGTTAAAAGACGATAAGACTACGTTTTTGGTGATCAATTCCGTTTGCGGATGCGCAGCGGGTTCTGCACGTCCGGCGGCTACTAGAGCACTGCAAAATGCTATTATTCCGGATAGGTTTGTTACTGCATTTGCGGGAATGGACAGAGACGCTGTGGATTTGATTAGGCAGAGATATATGCCTACTATTCCGCCTTCTTCTCCTTCGATGGCATTGTTTAAGAACGGTGAAATATTATTCGTTTTGCCTCGCCATCATATTGAAGGAAGAACGCCGGAAGAAATAGCCGATTTGTTAACGCATGTTTTCAACGAACACTGCAATAATCAAGGTCCTTCCATCTCTCCGGAGAAATACGCCGAACTGGAACACGCAAAAATGTGCGGTTCTAAAATTCCATTAAATAATCAATAAATTTTCGGGACGGGGGTTTTCCCCGTCCGGTTCAATAACTATGAAATTTTCAGCACAAGAAGAATATGGTTTACGTTGTTTGATTAGACTCGGAAGATTTCACCGTGCGGAGAAATCTCTTACTATTCCCGAGTTGAGTCAAATAGAAGGTATATCTGAGCATACAGTTGCAAAATTGCTTCGGATATTGCGCTTAGCCGGCTTCCTCCAAAGCGAAAGGGGACAAATCGGAGGTTACAGTTTAGCCAAAGATCCGGATAAGATTATTATCGGGGAAGTATTGAATGCACTTGGCGGCAGATTATACGATGATGATTTCTGCGAAACACATTCCGGTGTAACGGATATTTGCACTCATTCTACAGATTGTTCCGTCCGCTCTTTATGGTCTATAATTCAATCCTCTGTTGACAGATTGGTTTATAACCTGACTTTACAAGACCTTATCGGTTCCGAAACTCAATTAATGGAAAAAGCAAATCTTATAAAGAACGATTAGTTTTTTAAGGTTTACATTTTTTCTTAAATTAATTTTCTCTATCTTCTCTTCGAATTAATTTTAAGTAAATTGCCTTACCAATTGCATCAGGAAGGGGAGCATTTTGATTAAAAAATTTACTTTCGTTGTTTTAATTTTTACCTTTATAACAATTCATTCGCAGGAAATAACTAACAGCATTGTTGTAGGCGGTGTTACAAATTCCTCGGCCAGATTCTGGATGAGAATATCCGAAGCCGGATTGATTAATGTGGAATTATCGGAAAATGATAATTTTTCTCAGGTAATTTCGGGGAATGAAATAAATGTTGATAGCTCAACCGATTATGCAGGAATTATTGATGTTTCCGGTTTAAAATCCGAAACGCTTTATTATTATCGAGCGGTAATAAACGGAAATCCAGAAGAATATAATGGAAGAAGATTTACTACCTTTCCCGTTCAGGGTGAAAAGTCGAATTTTTCTTTTGCTTTCGGGGCGTGCCAGCAGAGCGGTTCGTTCCTGCCTTCCGATACAGAAGCGGGCAATGTTTTTAGGGAAATTTTGAAACACGATATTCGTTTCTTTCTGCAGTTGGGAGATTGGACTTATCCGGATACAACAGATTTTTTACCATTGGTATCGAATTTCTTTTCAGTGAATTTCGAAGCGGTGCAAAAGAGTTACCATGCAAAATTCAATAAAGATTATCCAATGGATTCTCTTTTGAGGATTCTTCCAGTAGATTATATATATGATGATCACGATTATATGAATAATAATTCTTCCGCATTAACTTCTTCCTTCTATATTCCCGTTCGTCCCAATTTTTTAGGCGATGATTTCTTGGCACTCGAATTTGCAAATCCTTTTGAAGCGAGGGAAAACAGTATTAACGGATATATTGAAAATTTTCCCGGTTATCCTTTAGCCAACGAATCTCGGGGGATATATCATAAATTCTCATTTGGTAATGTAGATTTTTTTGCATTGGATTTAAGGTCGCAGCGAGACGGAGATTTGAACCCATTTTACAACAGCGGTAATGATAATCAATGGGTGTTCGATCCCTCAGGCAATCATACGATCTTGGGGCGGGATGATTCTCCGGGAGAAGGCAAAAATCAAATGGATTGGTTTTTAGATGAATTGAAAAATTCTTCCGCCGATTGGAAATTTATTATGAGTTCTGTCCCTTTCAATATTGGTCATAAGAGAGTGATTGATAAGGGTATTGAATTACAGGACAGTCTATTGAGTTTACCTGAACTTCCTTCTGATGTGCAGGGAATTTTTGCCGCATTCGAAATTTCCGACAGCTGGGCAGGCTTTCCGGCAGATTACGATTCTATTCTTTCTTTTATTAAGAATAATGATATTCATAATGTAATTGTTTTAAGCGGAGATTCTCACAACTCTGCAATGGATGACGGTTCAAATTCCGGTCTGCCTGAGATAATGTCTGGTAATCTTGAAATTACAAATTCCAAAACAGTATCGTTAATTGAGAGTTTCGATATACATATTTGGAATAAAGGCGGACAGGGTTTAACAACGGACGAATTCAATAATGCATTCGGGAAGGTTACAGTTTTTGGTTCCGATTCAATTCGATTGGAATTAATTGACGAATTCGGAGAACGATTTGCAACTCATACAATTGATAATGAAACAACTACAGGCGTATATCAATTAGCAAATGCTGCACCGGTTGAATATTCCCTCAAACAAAATTATCCGAATCCGTTTAATCCGTCAACAAAGATAAAATTTTCCATTCCACTTTTAAACTATGATCATTCCACAAATGGAGCACCGGTAAAGGTTCAGGTAAATCTTAATGTATATGACATACTTGGTAGGAAGGTTGCCGAATTGGTAAACGAGGAGAAACAACCGGGGGAATATGAAGTAACATTCAAGGCAGACGGTCTGGCTAATGGAATTTATTTTTATCGTTTAATCGCCGGAAATTTTTCTATCACTAAAAAGATGATTTTGTTGAAATAGTATCAAAATTATATTGCGAATAATTAAATCCTATTTCATTTCAATTTTCTTACTCTTTTCATATTTTTGATTATGATATTCATCCGTTCAATATTGCTTGTACTCTTTTTCTTTCCCGCTTTTTTTTCGGCTCAATCGGATTTTGTTTGTAAGCGTGCAGAAGCTTTATATAAAATTTCAAATTCTAAATATCCGGGTGATGAAAACATTGATGTGAAATATTATGAATTGAATTTGGAGATTAAGCCTAGTCAAAAACTCTTATTAGGTTCGGTAAAAATTGCATTCATTATAACAAAGAGCGGAGTGGATAATATATCATTGGATTTTGATGATAATATGCACGTAGATTCCGTTACCGCTAATTTTAATATTGATGAAAGCCTGCATAATTTCGATAAAATATTTATTAACAAAACCGAACCGTTTGACACCGGCAAGAAATATGAAGTTGTAGTTTCTTATCACGGAACACCGGTGCGAACCGGATTCGGCGGATTTGTTTTTGATTATCATAACGGTATTCCTTGGGTATGGACTTTAAGTGAACCGTTTGCGTCTTCCACTTGGTGGGTTTGCAACGATAATCCTTCCGATAAAGCTGATTCAGCTAAAATTATTATTACAGTTCCACAAGATATTTTTCCGGTATCCAACGGTAAATTAATTTCCGATGAGTTAATTAAATTGGGGAGGAGAACCGTTACTTGGAAAACAAATTATCCCATCTCAAATTATTTGATTTCCATAACAGCTTATGATTTCGATGTTATCCGCGAATATATTGAACTCAACGCCACCGATACTTTAGAATTCTCAAACTACGTTTTGGATTCGACTGTAATCAACTATACACCGTATATTGAAATGACAAAAGACATTCTACAATATTTTTCAAATATCTTCGGTGAATATCCATTTGCAAAGGAGAAATACGGACATGTGGAATTTGGCTACGGCGGTGGAATGGAGCATCAGACGATTACATCACTCGGTTCTTGGGGGGAAGGGATAATTGCTCATGAATTAGCCCATCAATGGTTCGGCGATAAAATTACTTGTGCTAATTGGCATGAAATCTGGCTGAATGAAGGTTTTGCCCAATATTCGGAATCTCTTTACAGGGAGCATATTTCCGGATTCGAAGCATATTTGGATAGAATTAAAAATGATATGAATAGAGCTCTTTCTGCTCAAGGAAGCGTTTATGCAGAGGATATTTCAGGAATCCCTTCAATATTCGATTTGAGCAGAACATACTCAAAAGGAGCGGTGGTATTGCATATGCTCAGAGGAGTTGTTGGGGATTCCACTTTCTTCAATATATTAAAATCCTATGCAACGAATCCAAAGCTTTCTTATTCTTCAGCTACCACGGAAGATTTTAAAAATATTGCCGAATCGGTTTACGGCAATGATTTAGATTGGTTCTTCAATGAATGGATTTACGGGACTAAATTTCCTGATTACGATTATTCCTATAATCTTAGTTATAAAGGGGGAAAGACGATTGCATCGGTAAGAGTGATTCAATATCCGGTTGGGGAAAATAAAAATTTATTCGTTATGCCTGTTCAGTTGAGGTTTACCGACGGTAATCGTGATACTGTTGTGACAGCAATGATAGATAAGGAATTGAATGAATTCGAGTACGTCTTCGATTTTAAAGTTAATGAAATGATATTCGATCCAAACGATTATGTACTTAAACGGAGCGGGGAAATTCCTTGGGAGAATAATTCGAACGAGAATTTTGTCTTGAGGCAAAACTACCCGAATCCCTTTGATGAAAGGACGGCAATAACTTTTTATTTAGGCAGGCAATCGAAAATTAAATTGGAAGTGTTTAATTCATTGGGACAAAAAATTTATAGCTTAGCTGATGAGGAATTGAGTCCCGGTTTCTATATTAAATATTTTGATGTGAATAAATTAAAAACAAAATTATCTAGCGGTGTATTTATTTATAGATTGATTGCTAATGGAATGACATTTGCAAAAAAGATGGTATATATTAAATAATGAAAGAATGGATGTGAGAATGTTCAGCTTAAAAATTTCTGATTTTTTTTGGATAAGGAAGAATTTTTTATCTATGTTCGTAAATAAGATTAAATAAATTATCTCAAATCTATAAAGAGCTTAAAATTGTATTTTGTTCAATTTTGAGTTTATTAAAATTAAATAATACATTTTTTACTGCATTTTCTATTGGACTCCAATCAAAAGCGGAGTACCCGTACAAAAAAGAATAAAAAATAATTAAGGTTTAAATGTATAATACGTGATATTATGCGAACCGGGGTATTATGTGAAATTTAAAAACCGCATAAATATGCGGTTTTTTATAAAGTTTTTCATTTATATATTGTATCCCGGGAATTTGAAAAATCTATTCTTAATAAAAAAAAGAATGTAAATTGAAATTTAGAAAGATGGAAATATGTATTGATTATACGGTAGTTTCATCATTTAAGGAAATAATTAGAATAATTTCCCATTCATACATTATTAAAAAATCGCAAACCAATAAATTCAGTAGCAAAATAAATTATTTACGAACCGCATATATATGCGGTAATAAGGTAATTCGGCTCCGGGCGGCAGGAGGGCTTAAGTTTAATCTTCATTTTCCAAAATTACGGTTCCTTCCGTTGGTCCCCCGACTGGAATGGAATCTTCCATGCCGCCCGAGCAATTATTTAAAAGAGTGAGAGTATGAAAAAATCAATTTTGTTTTCAGTAATTGTTTTCTCTCTAATATTTTTGGGCTTTGCGAAAGAGAAAAACAAAAAGGGGCAAGTTTACTCACCGACATATTTCAAATCCGATTACGAATTTATTTCTACCAATAGAATCTTGATGTGGGTTAGCAATTCCGGTGATGGTTCGTTCAATCCGATTACAAACGCAAGTGGTTTTTATTGGCCTGGCGGAGCTGCTGCTACAAAAACGGCAATTTTCGAAGATGGATTGGTCTGGGGCGGATTAATTGATTCGATGCCAAGGGTTAATGGTAGCACATACAGGCATGGATGTTTACCGGGTAGAATATTGGATGATGGCTTACCTGACGATCCATCAGCAGAAAGAAACCGAATCTATAAAATCCGTAGAGATTGGGAAATGCTTCCGGATGGCGAAGAGAAAGCTCAATATGAGAAAGATTATTATGAGTGGCCGGGCGAATGGGGGGCACCATATATAGATGTAAATAAAGACGGAAAATTTACTCGCGGTATAGATAAACCAGAGTTTGTAGGTGATGAGGTTTTATGGTGGGTGATGAACGATTTGGATACTGCAACATCTCGTTTTACTTACGGCTCGGATCCGATAGGATTAGAGGTACAAGTTACTGTTTGGGCTTTTTCGAAGGCAAGTTTATTGGGGGATGTTGTTTTCAAAAAATACAAAATTATAAACAAGGGAAATGATTTTGTTAAGGATATGTATTTGGGGTATTGGGCGGATGTGGATTTAGGAAGTGCAACCGACGATTTTGTTGGTTGTGATACTTCGTTAAATCTTGGTTACAGTTATAATGAGGAAGCAATTGACTATATTTACGGTGAAAATGTGCCTGCAGTTGGATATCAATTTCTTGAAACACCCTCCGTACCATCTTCTTTGAGTGATACAGCATTTGTTGACGGTAATCTTATTGCCGGTAAAAAAAATCTGCCAATGACTTCTTTTGTTTTATATATTGGAGGCAGTTCTAAATATCGCGACCCTCTGATGGGAGAAATAGATGGAACATTCCATTTTTATAATAACATGAGAGGTAAAATTTGGAATGGCGACAGTTATGTAGATCCAAACACCGGTGTACCTACATCGTTTTGTCTTTCAGGAGATCCTGTCAATGGAACCGGCTGGTATGAGGGGGAAGGATGGCCGGGAGGTTTAAAAGGTGGTGACAGAAGAATGTTTCAATCAACGGGTCCGTTTGATTTTGCTCCCGGTGATACACAAAATATTGTTATTGCAATTCCTATTGCTTTCCAAGAAAATTATATTCAGAGTGTAGCATTCCTTAAGGAGAGATGTCGAAGACTTCAGAAAATTTATTATAACAAATTTAACCCTTCTGTTAAAAAGCCATCATTAAATGCTTATGTAAAGGAATCTGAAATTCTGCTTTGGTGGCAAGGGGAGCAAAATAAATTTGTTGATTTAAATACTTCTGAAGATAATCTCGATTCACTTTATAAATTTGAGGGATTCAGGGTATGGCAGTTTTCCGATGAAGCAGGAAATAATCCAACACCAATAAAAGTCTTTGATCTAAAAAATGATGTAAACGAATTATTCTCTTATAGTTCTATTTCCAATATTCCGGTTCTTACTTCGGATATTAGGTTAAATAATGATGGTATTTTGAGATATGTAAATATCGATAAAGATTACTTGAATAATTTACCTCTTCTGGTTGACAATGAATATTATTTTGGATTGACGGTTCTTTATACCGCAAAGAATTTAAAATACAATGCAGATTTATACGAACTTACTCTAAATAGTTATTACGAAACTGAGCCGGTAATTATAAAAACCGTTCCGAGTAGAAATCCAATCGATTGGAAAACTCCAACGAATGTGGGGGAAGTTTATTTTGCGGAACACTTATCCGGCAAAGGTGACGGATATGTAGCAACAAAAATAATCGATCCGTTAAAAATTACAGGTGGGGAATATAAGGTGATATTCTCGGGCAACGAAGATTCACTCACTTTCAGTTTAATTAACGAGCAAGATGAAGATACGATTATATTCCATTCAAATGATATTCCGGAAGTAAAGAAAAATGAATTTGGCGATTATACAATTTCTGCAAACGATACGATGAAATTTCCATTAATAGACGGTTTTCAGTTCTGGCTTCGGAATATAGGCAAAGATTCGTTAAACGTCGTTAAAACAAAATATCGAGTTAAAGACGTTCTTGAAATTATATCTCAGGAGGAGTCACATTCGGTTTGGCAAAAACCTAATAGTACTGGCAAGTGGCAGATTATTGCAAAAGGTCCCTCAAACAGGTTGAATTGGCAATATGGAGGTGAAGATGCTATTGGAACGGTCGATTATGAAATAAGATTCGGTGAATCATCTCAGTATTATGTTAGTGGTGATGAATTTAGCTTGCCGATTACTGTGGCATTACATAATGATTCGCTCGGTTTAGGGAGCGTTCCATTTCAAATATGGGATATTGGCAGAACGCCCGAAGATCCAAGTGATGACAAAAGACTTGCGATTAAAATATTGGACAATTCGCCTTGGGATTCCAGTTTGACCATTCCCGATAGAAAATGGAGCAGATTGCCGAATGGAGACTGGGAAGAAATTTATGCATTCGAACCTGAAGGGTGGAATGCGGATACTTCTATTTATCCGGACAGATCAGGTCTTACAAATATTTCAAATCATAAATTTGGAGCTTTAGTAATTAGGGGAGACTTGCCGGAGCCTGGAACAGTAATAAGAATTACAACATGGAAACCATTGAGTCCGGAAGATACCTTTGTAATTAGTATTCCTTCAGTTAATTTAAATGATAAAGAATATGCAAAAACAAAAATTGATGAAATAACTGTTTTTCCAAATCCGTTTTACGGAATTAGAGCGGAAGCAGAAAACTCAATTAAGGTTACTTTTACAAATTTACCGAAAGAGGTAACTATTCTAATTTACTCGCTGTCTGGACATTTAGTAAAGAAACTGTCTAAAAGTATAATTACCCCTTTCCTGGAATGGGATTTGCGAAATATGAGTGGGCTGCTGGTATCAAGTGGAATATACATAGCTCATTTGGATATGCCGGGAATAGGAGAGAAGATAATGAAGATAGCGGTTGTGTTCTGATGGGGCTCAGATAAAATAGACCTGTCCGCTGTAAAAAGATAAGACAGATAGCCATATGTAAAAATAAGTGGAGAGATAAATAATGAAAAGAGTTCTTCACATTAGTTTTTTAGTTGTAATTATTTTTTTGATGTTCGGCTTTGGAGGTGATAAAACTAAATTATCTAAAACCAATACGAATGATGATTATAATTATATTGATATCAATGCAATATTTTATTGGCTTTCGAATAACGGTGATGCGGGTCATGATCCAAGGAGCGGCGGTAACGGATTATATTGGCCAACATACGATTTTTATAGGACTTTCAATTACACTCCTTCGGCAATATTCGAAGAGGGATTAATTTGGGGTGGATTTGTTGGCGATTCAATTCGTGTTGGGGGCTCTACTTATCGTCACGGACTTCAAGCAGGCAAAATTCTTGAAAGCGGGATTCCAGATGATCCCAATAATCCTAAATACAAAATTTATAAAATCAGAAAAATGAAGGGCAAAATTTTAAATGAAGATGAATTTCATAATTTTACTGAAGACTATAATAATTGGCCTGTTGAAGATGGTGCTCCTTGGGAGGATGTTAACGGAGATAATATATTCGAAAGAGGAATTGATAAACCGTTGATATTGGGTGATGAGACTTTATGGTATGTGGCAAACGATTTGGATTCCTCCAGAAATAAATTTTTATACGGAAGTTCTCCGATTGGAATAGAAATGCAGCAAACAATTTGGGGATATGAAACTACATCCGCATTAAAGGATGTTATTTTCAAGCGCTTTTTGCTTATTAACAAAAGTCAAGATACGGTAAAAAACATGTATATAGGTTTGTGGGTCGACGGTGATATGGGGGGTACGAACGATGATTTTGTTGGGTGCGACACGGTTTTGAATTTGGGATATTTTTACAATGGGGATGAATCCGACGATTATTACGATAGTCCTCCTCCGGCTGTTGGATATGTGATGCTTCAGGGGCCAATAGTTAAAGGTGAACCAGAGGATACAGCTAAATTTAACGGCAGGAGTTTAATGGGATTCAAAAATCTTCCTATGACAGCCTTTTATCCGAATCAAAAGGGAGCTATTTTGGGCGACACTCCTCTTGGTACTGCCCCGATGCAAACATACAATACATTAATGGGGAAAATATGGGATGGATCAGATATGATCGACCCGATTACCGGATTACCAACAAGAATAGGTGTTCCGGGTGATCCTGTAACAGGCGAAGGCTGGAGTCAGGAAAATTGGCCGAATGGACCTCGTCCTGGTGATAAAAGATTTATTCTCTCATCCGGTCCATTTACATTCGCTCCCAGGGATACTCAGGAAGTAATTTATGCTTTTGTCGGGGCTTTCGGAACAGATAGACTTAACAGTATTACCAAACTAAAAGAGAAAGTATTAAAGGTTATTAATTTTTACCACAATAAGTATCAATTTCAGAAAATTCAAAGTCCTAATCTAAACGCATATTCGCATGAAAAGAGTGTTGCTCTATGGTGGACGGATGAAGTGGAAAATTTCAGAATTAAGGATATCGATTTGCCCGACTCGCTAGGTGAAGATGCATATCATAAGTTCGAAGGGTATAGAATTTGGCAGTATGCGGATGAATTCGGTAATGACCCCAAGTTGGTTAAAATTATCGATCTTCCGAACGATATTTCAATCATAGAAGATTACGAAGTCATTAGCTCGAAGATTTACAAAACATTTTTATTCGAATCTCCTAATAATAAGTTTAGTCATAATTTATTGATAACAAAAGATTATTTTACAGGTTTGCCCCTTGAACCGGAAAAAACATATTATTTCGGTATTACGGCTTATTCATACTGCCCATTGAGTTCAACTCCGTTCGGTGAATCGAATCCCAACATAATAACGGTTCGAACTAAGAAGAATGGAATAGATTTTAGTAGTGATATCAATGTAGGAGATGTAATTACGGCAGAACGTATCAAAGGTGCTGGTGACGGTAAAATAAATGTTAAAATTTTTGATCCCCTCGCAATTACAAGTGAAAATTATAAATTAACATTCGACAGTCTAGACGGTAATCTCGTCTATCAGTTACTGAATTCATCAGGAGACACATTGATAAAAAACGGCGATAAATTCATACAATTAATTAGAAATGAATTTGGGGAATATGTGCCCGATTCTCCTTTCGTAAATGTAGTGGATGGTTTCGGTTTATTTATAAACGACATTGCAAGGGATTCTATAATGATAGCACCGACAAAATACAAAGTAAAAGACGTAGTTGAAGTAATTGACTCAAATTCATCACATAGTGTATGGAATAAACCGAGCTCAAATGGAAATTGGATGATAGTTGCAAAAGGTCCGAACGACAGATTTAATTGGCAAAGCAGCGGTAATGACGCAATTGGGTTCAAGGATTATGAAATAAGGTTTACGGATTCATCACAATATTATTTGAACGGTTACGGATTTGGATTTCCTACTACAATTCCTTTGTTGAATGACGATTTGGCTGAAGATAAATTGCCGTTTCAAATTTGGGATATAGGAAAAACTCCCGATGACCCAAGCGACGATAAACGGCTTGCAATTAAAATTAAAGATAATGATAATTATGATTCTACCGCTGCAATTCCCGACAGAAAGTGGAGCAGATTGCCTAACGGAGATTGGGAAGAGATTTACGCTTTTGAACCTCCGGGATGGAACGCCGATACGTCAGATTATCCGGATAAATCGGGAAGAACGGAATATGCAAATCATAAATTTGGTGCTTTTGTAATTAGAGGCGAACTTCCCGAACCAGGGACGATTATCAGGATTACCACTTGGAAAATTTTAACGGATGAAGATGAATTTAAAATTCATATCGATTTACCGAATACTAATGATAAGACTATAGCCAAAACAAAAATTGATCAAATTACAGTTTTTCCCAACCCATTTTACGATAATTCAAGATTATATAATACAAAAAGAGCTGTTACTTTTACTAATCTGCCCGACGAAATAAAAATCAATATTTATTCACTTTCAGGACATCTAGTAAAAACCCTCTATAAGAAAAACGATGATTCTACAATTGAATGGGATTTAAGAAATAATAACGGACTACAGGTAGCGAGCGGAATATACATAGCTCATTTGGATATGCCGGGGATAGGAGAGAAGATAATGAAAATAGCAGTAGTGTTTTGATAAGTATTCTGTTTTGAAAGTTTAAGTTTTCTTTCCGCTGAAACGTAAATAAAAAATAATGTAAAATCATTTATCAATGATTATGGAATAATATTTCATTGGCAATACAACTAAGGGCACCTGATGGTTTGATTCCTTAAATTAACTTTTCCTTCCGAAGCAAAGACGCTCTAATCCGGGATTTTATTTCCAATAATATTTATATTTCCAATCTGGAGATAATAGATTGTTCTTCTTAATGACAAATCTGGATTTAATAACTTCGCATCCAATAACTAATCAATATGGCTTATAAAAATGAGAATTATTACAATAATAATTGTATCTATTACACTATCGTTAAACATAACTGCAGGTGAGAAATTGTTTATTAAAGAAAGAACCGGTCAAGAATCTTTCATTGAAAAACAAAAAAAATTAGATAACCTTTATTCAAATAAAAAATTGGGTTCGTTTGTAGAGAATGGTAAAACCACATTCCGGCTTTTCGCTCCTTCGGCAAAGAAGGTTGTGCTCTGCTTGTTTAATTCCCCGGAAGAAAAAACGCCAGAATTGATTGACCTAGTCCGTGATGAAAACGGAGTTTGGGAAATTGAATTAAACAAATCAATGTTAGGGAAATATTACGGTTATAAAGTTTATTCCGAGGAAGATATTCAAACATCCAAAGACCCTGTTATATCGGTTGATCCGTACGCAAAGGCGGTAACAACATATACAACTTATATGAATCCTCGTTTGGCTATTGTTTATGAAGATAACTTCGATTGGGGAAATGACGAATGGATTCGCAGAGATTGGAGGGATTTAATAATTTATGAAATGCATATACGCGATGCTACAATTCATCCTTCTTCGGGAGTGGAAAATGCCGGTTCTTATTTAGGACTTACAGAGAAAGGTAAAAAGGGAGGTCTATCCTATATTAAAAAGCTAGGAGTTAATACAGTTGAATTATTACCTTCTATGGAATTTGGTAATATTGAAATTCCGTTCAAAGATTCAACTGCATTTAAGTATAATGATTGGAATCCTTACGAAAGGAATCATTGGGGATATATGACTTCCAACTTTTTTGCTCCGGCGGCATATTATTCAACCGGATGGAAGGAAATGAAATGGAACCAATGGATGGGTAAAGACGGAAAGCAGGTTAATCAATTCAAACAAATGGTTAAAGCATTTCATCAAGAAGGCATTGCGGTAATGATGGATGTAGTGTTTAATCATCTTTCCGAATATGAAATAGGAAATTTGAAGCAGATAGATAAAACTTATTATTTCCGTTTGGATAAAGACGGCAATTTTATTGCAAAAAGTTATTGCGGCAATGATTTAAGAACCGAAGCTCCGATGCTCAGACGCTTGATTGTAGAGAGCATACTTTACTGGATGAAGGAATATCATATAGACGGTTTCCGTTTCGATTTGGGTAAACTGATCGATTGGGAAACAATTGAAGAAATAATTTACGAAGCAAGAAAAATCAATCCGGATGTAGTATTTGTTTGTGAACCCTGGGGCGGCGGCTACGATCCGAAAGGTTTTTCCTTGAGAGGCTGGGGTGCTTGGAACGATCAAATTCGAAACGGTATTAAAGGTGAGAATCCGTTTAACGGTTTAGGCTGGATATTCGGCAAGTGGTACGGAAATAATAATATTAAAAGAATTGAAAGTTATGTGAATGGAACGCTGATAAAAGATAAATACGGTCTCTTCCAAAAGAAAGAGCATTCGGTTAATTATCTCGAATCTCATGACGGTTATACACTGGGAGATTTTATTCGAATTGCTTCAAGAGAAGTGGATCCCGAAAAAATAATTAAAGATGTTGATAAACATGTGAAGTTGTCGAAACTTCAAATGAAGTACAACAAATTAGCCGCTCTCTTTTTGTTTACGGCGCAAGGAATAACGATGATTCATCAAGGTCAGGAATTTGCAAGAAGCAAGGTTATTCCTTTCGATATTGAAGTTCCCGATAAGCATAAGGGACATATCGATCATAACAGTTATGATAAGGATAACGAAACTAATTATATAAATTACAAGCATGCAGAGATAAATTCCGACTTGCTGAATTATTACCGAGGTTTAATTGAATTGAGAAAGAAATTCCCGGCTTTCCGCCGAGCATCTTATGAAGATATTGTTTTTACCGAATTTGATGAAAATGAATTTGCGCTCCAATACGGCATCAATTATTCAGGTGATAATTTTATTGTGGCTTTCAATGCAGATCCGAATAAAAAGCAGAAAATAAATTTGAACGGTAAATATGAAATATTAGTTGATGAGAACTTCTCAGGAATTGAAGCTCTCGGAGTAGTTAGCGGGCAATATGTGCTGAGTCCAATCAGCGGTGTAGTGTTGAAGAAATTGAAATAGAAGAAGAATGAAAAAGGGAGCTGATCGCTCCCTTTTTTATTTTCTTTGATCTTGTTTAATTAAAAAATATTAAGGTTTTCTTTTTATCTTTACTTTATTCTTACATCCACTGCATAAAAAGAACCGTTTTCGTCAACAATAACGGGATTAAAATCGAACTCATTTATTTCTGGATTTTCCAATATCATTGAGCAAGCATTCTGAATAATAGTCATAAGAGTATCAACGTCAACAGGTTTTTCATTCCGAACGCCTTGAAGAATTTTTCCGATTTTCGTGGAATTGATTAAATTCAAAATATCCTTTCTCGATGCAATTGCAGAAATCATTGAAGTATCGTCAAAGACTTCCACATACTTGCCTCCGCTTCCGAACATAATTACCGGACCGAAAGATGGATCTCTGTATCCGCCTATAAGTAATTCATACTTGGCTTCTATGAATTGCTGAACTAAAAATTGTTCGACTTCAGCATTCATTTTACCGAAAGATTTCGAAATGCTTTCAGCTTGTTCCAGCAATTCCTTTTTATCCTTAATATTTAATCTAACCGCATTCACTTCAGTTTTATGGGAATAATTTTTATTTATTCCTTTCAATACAACAGGAAAACTGCCTTCATAATTCTGAATTTCTTCAGTGGAAAAATATTTCTCTTGAACTAAAGGTATATCATATTTCGAACAAAGGTCAGCAGCATATTCGTGTGAATTGTGAGCAGTTTTATCGGAATGATAATTGAATTTATTCAGCATTGATGAATATTCTTTTCCGTCATTATCCAATTCCCTTTGTCGATTTTGGAAGAACAGCATATCTGAGATCACCTTTGCCGGGTCTTCCGGATTTTTAAATACAGGTTTTTTCCATTTTGAATTTTTGCTGTAATCGTTCCAAAATTCTGGTAAAGGCATTGCAACCTGTAATATCGGTTTATCGGTAATGATTGAATTAATATTTTCAATCACCGGAAAAGGCTTCACCATAACCGGTTCAACAAAAATGGAAATAACAGCGTCTACATTATTGTCTTCAATAAGTAATTCATTGACTTTTTTATATACATCAGCAGTCCCGCCGGGAAGTAAGTCTACTGGGTTATTTACGCTTCCTTCTGGATGTACATACTCTTTCAATTTTAATTTCGTTTCGTTGCTTAATTCGGCTAATTTAAGTCCGGCTTTTTCGAGTGCGTCAATTGCCAGAATTGCCGGTCCGCCTGCGTTAGTGACAACACCTATTCTATTTCCCTTAGGCATTGGAAAATGTTCAAATCCCTTTGCTGTATTAAACATTTCATTAAGATTGCCGCTGCGGATTATTCCGAATTGATTAAGGAGTGAATTAACAACTTTATCGCCGCTGCTTAAGGCTCCCGTATGCGAAGAAGCGGCGCGCATGCCTCCTTCGGTTCTGCCTGCTTTTAGAATAATTACCGGTTTTGTGATCTTTCTCAGCGCAAATTTTGAAATAAATTCAAATCCGTTTTCAAACGATTCCAAATAGAGTGTAATTGAACTTATGTTCTCATCATTTTGCCAAAAATCGATTATATCATTTTCATTTATATCAGCTTTATTACCCACACTAATAAAGTGTGCAAATTTTATATCGGTTTCTCTCAATGAATTAAGAACCGCTGCACCGAGGGCACCGCTTTGAGATAGGAATGCCATTCTTCCGTTCTTGGGTTCTTCTGCAACAAATGTTGCATTTAATTTTATGTCTGATAATGTATTGATAACCCCCATGCAGTTTGGTCCCACCAGCCGGGCATTTCGCTTCTTGATTAAATCTATTATTCTCTTTTCAGCTTCCGCGCCTTCGCCGCCAATTTCTCTAAAACCAGCAGTAACCAAAATTATTGAAGTAACCCCAAGATCGAGCAGTTTGATAATCGAGTCTTCTGCATATTTTTTAGGAACAACTACAAGCCCCAGATCAAGCGGTTCACCTATATCTGTTATATCTTGATAGCACCGATAACCTAAAATATTATCTGCTTTAGGATTTACCGGATAAATTTTGCCCTTATAACCGTATTGCTTGATGGTCTTTAATATTTCATACCCGATACTTTTTTCTTTCGTTGAAGCTCCAGCAATGCAGATTGAGTTGGGATAGAAAAAATTAGATATGTTATTTTCCATTCCGTATCTTCCATAAATTTGATTAAATGGCTGATTGAAAAATAAGGAAAGTTTATTATTTAATGGAAAAAAATTAGTTTAATAAAATTTGATTCTTAGATTTTGTTCGGTACTTCATTAAAGATTAACATATTTTAGAATAGGCCTTATTTGGTAATACACCCGAAGGATACACTGGCGAAAAATGGAATAAAAATAAGAATATTTACAGAAGTGCACTTTATCTCTTCTTTTTTTATCTTTGAACTAAGATTATAACGGAATATCAACTATGAAAAACAAATTAATATATCATTACTTCACAGACGACGATTTTCTATTAATTTCAAATAAGATAAAAGCTACCGAAAAGTTAACTTCGGGAGAAATAAGAGTAAGCATAAAGGAAGATAAACCGCCATTTCAATTAAAGTTTGATATTGTAAAAGCGGCTCAACACGAATTTAAAAAATTGAAGATGCACGAAACCAGGGACAAGACCGGAATTTTGTTATTTATCGTGCTCAAGCAAAAATCGTTTTATATTCTTGCCGATGAGGGAATCAATGAGAAAGTTGAGCAGGGAACTTGGGATAAAGTGCGCGATGAAATCCGGAATGAGTTTATTTTGGGTAACTATACCGAAGGGATTATCAAGGGTATTGAAATAATGGGAAATATTTTAGCCGAACACTTCCCAATTAAAGCCGACGACACAAATGAACTTTCTAACGAAGTTGTCATAAGTTGATAATATACCGTTTGATTCCTATTAAATGCTTAATTTGATAAAGGATGATAATTAAAAAACGGTTCAGTATGAATAATAGTTTAATTTCCAAATGATAATACCTCTTTTATTAGGGATTGTTTTACTAGTCTTATTCGAAGGAATATTTTATAATAGATTTATTTACTCAGTTCAAATTGTCTTCCCCGAAAAGCAATTAACAATTCGGAAATTTGTAAAACGATTACTCCTATTCTTAAATCTTTATCCGGTAATTGCAATAATTGCGCTAATTTATTCAATAGTATCAGGTAATAAATTTTACTTACCTGAAAATATTTTTTTCGACTACTTAATTGTTTATCCTTTCTGGGTATTTTTTATTTTAACCGTTCAATTTGATATTCTCTTTCTCTTATTTCAATTATTAAGATTTGCATTATCCCCTTTATATAAAAAACTAAACAATAAATACGCTAATTTCGCGCCCAAGGTTTATTTAATTATAATTGCTGTTTTTATACTCTATATTCCGCTTCGTATTATATACGATTATAATTCCGTTGAAGTAAATAGAGTTAATTTTGTAAAAGAAAATTTACCCGAATCGCTGAATAAATTTAAAATAGTCTTAATTTCCGATATACAAGCCGATAGATATACCGATAAAAACAGATTGACAAAATTTGTTAATAAAGTAAACCAGCAAGAGCCGGATTTAATTCTGATGGGGGGCGATATGATAACCGGTTCATCAAAATATATAAAATTATCTGCAGAGATAATGAGCGAACTTCGTGCGGATTATGGTGTTTATTCCTGCGTAGGAGATCACGATAATTGGGCTTACAGGGAAGACACTAAACGCAGCTTAAGAGAAGTAGAGGCTGAATTTGCCAAAGTCGGTATTCCAATATTAGATAATGCGAATATTTACATCCCGGTCGACACCTCGAAAATATTTATTACTGCTTTAACTAATACTTATGTAAGGCAAGCGGAAGTTGAGATAGTTGATTCATTAACTAACGGAAATTCCGCTGCAATAAAAATATTTTTAACGCATCAACCGCGTAATAAGTTGATAGCTGCAGCTAATAAAAATAATTATGATATGTACTTATGCGGACATACTCACGGCGGTCAGATAACTTTCTTTTTCCCGTTCTACAACCTCTCTCCGACTATATTCGAAACGAAATATGTTCGCGGGTATTATAACTTTAACGGAATGCTTGTTTACGTTACAAGTGGTTTAGGAATGTCCATTATTCCGTTTAGATATAATTCTACGCCCGAAATTACAATTATTACTCTTTCAAAAAAGTGATTCTTTTTCTATTTTGCTTTATCTTTAAGAAAAGAATTAAGGTGTGATTTAAATTGAGTTTAACAGTTTCTAGAATTTTTTTCTATCCTGTAAAATCATTCGCGGGGATTGAAGTTACTTATCATAAAATAGACGACAGAGGATTTGAATACGACCGACGCTGGATGCTGATTGACGAGAATAATAAATTTATTTCTCAAAGAACAGTGCCGGAGTTGGCCCTTATTTTAACTCAATTAGAAGACGATAAGATTCTTTTGAGTCATAGAGTTAAAAAAGAATTTTCTTTAGAATTTCAAATTAACGAACACACAGACAAATTAGTTAAAGTCCAAATTTTCGATGACTTTACCGATGGATATTTGTTAGACGATAAAATAAATAGTTCATTGAGTGAATTGTTAAATCGTAATGTCAGAATGGTTTTTATGGCAGATGATATTAAGCGCTTTGCTGATAACAAATATGCAAAAAATAATGAATTGGTGAGTTATGCAGACGGCTTTCCTTTTCTGTTATTGGGTGAAGAATCTCTAAAAGAACTAAACGGAAAATTGAGCAAACCGGTAGACATCAATAGATTCAGACCGAACATTGTCTTTAACGGCGGGCATCCTTTTATAGAGGATGATTTAAAGGAAATTAAAATAAACGGAATTAATTTTAAGGTCGTAAAACCTTGCTCTCGCTGTGTAATAACCACAATCGATCAATCGACTGCAATTATGGATAACGAGCCGCTGGTAAAACTATCCGAATTCAGACGTGTCGGTAATAAAGTTATGTTTGGTCAAAATTTGCTCCATACATCACCCGGTATAATTCATATAGGTGATAAAATTGAAATTGTAGAATAGATTAACGGAGTTATATATGAAAAAGGCTTTATACTTATTCTTTGTAACATTTTTATATACATCAATAGTTTTTTCACAAGATTATGATTCAAATATTCCGTCATTTTCTCAAATAGCGGGATATAATATTGGAGACAAACCGGCCAAGTATTTTGATGTTGTCAATTACATAACGGCTGTTGCAAATTCTTCCGAAAGAGTTGTTCTTGTTAAAGAAGGAAAGACTTATCAAGGAAGGGATTTGTATTATTTGATTGTAACTTCCCCTCGGAATCATAACAACATTGATAAAATAAAGAAAAATTTATCTTTACTTGCTGATCCGAGAATGGAGAGAACGAAATCCAGGGAGGAGATTATTAATACAACACCCGGAGTTGTATTTATGATGTATTCCATTCACGGCAATGAGGCTTCCGGTACTAATGCCTCGCTTAAATTATTGTACGAGTTGAGTGCGAGTAAAGATGAATTGATTAAAGATATACTTGAAAAATTAATTATTATAATCTATCCGATGGAAAATCCCGACGGCAGGGAGCGTTTTATAAGCGAAGCAGAGCAGTGGTATGGTGCTGTAACGGATCCTGACGTACAAAGCTATCCGCATTCGGGACTTTGGCCGAGCGGTCGAACGAACCATTATCATTTTGATTTAAATAGGGATTGGTTCATTCTTTCGCAACCCGAAAGCAAAGCCCGTGTAAAAGCAATTTTGGAATGGAAACCTTTGTTGGTAATTGATGCACACGAGATGGGTCCATTCTCTACCTTTTTATTCAATCCTCCACGAGAACCAATAAATCCGCATTTGCACAGAACAATACAAAATTGGTGGAAAGTATTTACCAAAGACCAAGCTGCCGCATTCGATAAGCAAGGATGGAGTTATTATACGAGAGAGTGGCTTGAAGAATGGTATCCCGGTTATGGTTCATCGTGGCCTTCGTATGCAGGAGCAGTTTCAATACTTTATGAGCAAGCAAGGACTGCCGGAACGGATGTTAAACGACCGGACGGAACAATTTTGACATATGCTGAATCGGTTGAACATCAATTCGTGAGTTCTTTGGCGAATATCAAAACTGCGTATAAGAATAAAAATGCTCTTTTGAAAGATTATTATGAAATGAAAAAAGAGGCAGTTGCCAATAACGAAAAAATTAAAGCTTATATAATTACTCCTGATAAAAATAAAACAAGATTAAAAAGATTTGTTTCGAGACTTTTATTTCAAAATATAGAATTATATTATTCGGAAGAAAGCTTTGAAGTTGACGAGGCAAAAAATATTTGGGGAGAAATTAAGAATAAATTTGATAAAGGCTCTCTGATTATTCCTCTCAATCAACCGCTAAGTCCGCTGGTAAAGGCTATTTGCGATTTTGATACCAGGATGTCGACTGAATTCTTAAAGAGCGAACGGGAATCGATTCTGAAGGGAAAAGGAACTCGCCTGTATGAAGTTTCTGCTTGGTCTATGCCTCTGGCTTATGGATTGGATATTTATCAAAGTGAAGAATTGCCGGAAGTGAGCTTAAAGCAAGTAAGCGATGTTGCTCAACCTGAAGGCAAGCTCATTAATCCGGATGCAAATTACGGCTATGTTATTCCGATTGATGATGAAAATGTTTATCCGATGTTGAATGTTTTACTCAATGCCGGATTAAATATAAATGTAGCTGATAAGCCTTTCGAAGTGGAGGGAATAAAATTCGATAGAGGCTCATTACTCATTCGAAAAATTGAAAATCCAAAATTAGACATTGATTTATTGAAATCATCTTCAAATGAATATGGCATTAATATTTACGGTGTAAATACGGCTTTAGCCGTTAACGGTACCGATCTGGGCGGTGGGAACTTTACTTTGCTCACCACGCCCCATTCGGCTCTGATTGTGGGCAGAAAAGTAAGTATGAACGCATTCGGTTCTCTCTGGTATTTATTCGATCGTGAATTAAAAATGCGCGTTTCTAAAATTGATATTCAAAGAATCGGGAGTATAGATCTTTCGAAGTATAATATATTAATTCTTCCTTCTTATTACGGCTCCTTTAAAAATGATTTAGGTGCGAACGGTTTATCTAAATTAAAGGAATGGACAAGTAACGGAGGTACTTTGATTGCGATTGGAAATGCAGCCGCTGCATTAGCGGATACATCTGCTAAATTTAGTAAGGTGAAACTGCGGAGACAAATATTGTCTAAACTTGATTCCTACTATAAAGCCAAAGAAGAAGAAGAGAACGCATTTAAAGTAACTGTCGATTCCATCGATGTATGGGAACCTGCGGATTTTGAAATACCGGTATCGAATAATACGAAAGCCGATATTAAAGCATTATCCGAATTTGATAAGAAAGCTAGAAAACTCTCTCCGCAAGGTGTGTTCTTGAATGTAAAAGTTAATAGCGAACATTGGCTTAATTACGGAATGCCGGAAAGAGTTGCCGCATTTCATTCATCTTCCAATGTTTTTATGAGTAAATATCCTGTTGAAACGGCAGCTAGATTTTCGGAATACAAGGGACTAAGATTAAGCGGATTGCTTTGGAAGGAAGCACGTAAACGAATTGCAAGTTCTTCCTATTTAACACGCGAAAAATATGGTGAAGGACAAATTATAATGTTTGCTGATCATCCGAATTTTAGAGCATATAATTACGGAACAAATAGAATGTTGTTGAATGCAGTATTTTTTGGTCCCGGGCACGGTACTCGAAGAAAAGTAGACTGGTAATAAATTGAAAGAAAATTATTCGTTAGATTTGCTGGAGCAATATTAAATTTTGAGGAAAAAATGGATGTACAAAAATTTATAACCGATTCTCTTAAAGAGAGTTCTGAGGTAAAATTATTAATTGAGGATAAGTGTTCGGCTGACATTATTGCCGCTGTAGATTTATTGGTTGAAGCATTCGGTAAAGGCAAGAAATTGTTACTTTGCGGAAATGGCGGCAGCGCTGCGGATAGTCAGCATTTAGCTGCTGAATTTATGATTCGTTTATCGCATAATTTAAATAGACCTGCAATTCCTGCAATTGCTTTAACCACTGATTCTTCCAATTTAACTGCCGGTGGAAATGATATCGGTTACGAGAATGTTTTTGCACGTAACGTGGAAGGATTAGGTAATGACGGTGATGTACTGATTGCAATTTCAACAAGTGGAAATTCCGGTAATGTTGTTAAAGCCGTCGAAAAAGCTCACGAAAAAGGAATGAAAGTAATCGGTTTCTTGGGAGGTTCAGGCGGAAAGCTTAAACCTTTGGTCGATATTCCGATTGTCGTTCCTTCCGATAACACACAACGAATTCAGGAAGGACACATAACAATCGGGCATATAATTTTTGAATTGGTCGAAAATATTCTGTATAAGAATTAGGGGAATCCTTTGCAAATAAAAGCTATTGTATTCGATTTAGGAAATGTTCTTATTCCCTTCGATTATAACCGGTTTCTCAACAAGTTGAACAATATTTCAGACGGGTTGGGAACCCGGTTCTACGAGAAATATAAGGATAATTATAATATCCATCGTCAATATGAAAGGTGGGAATTGAGCGATGATCAATTCCTTGATATAATGATGGATTGGACTGAACACAAAGTTGAAAGGGAAGAGTTCTGTAAAATTTATTCCGATTTATTTGAAGAGAATAAAGAAGTTTCAGCATTGCTTCCAAAATTGAAAAAGAATTATACTCTTGTACTGCTTTCCAATACAAACTACATTCATAAAAAGTACGGATGGGAAGGATACGAGTTTTTAAAATATTTTGATAAACTTGTTCTTAGTTATGAAGCCGGAGCAGTAAAACCGGAAAGAAAAATTTATGAAACTGTTATGTCGTTTACGAAATTGAATCCCGAAGAACATCTATTTATTGATGATGTTGCAGATTATGTGAAAGGCGCTATTGAAGTTGGATGGAATGCCGTTCAGTTTACCGGTGCCGATAAATTGAAATCCGATTTTGATAAATTCGGAATTATCTATTAACTGTTTTCGAGTTTATATTAAAAGTATACTCACATAATTTTTTATCAGAAACAAGAAGTGTTGATTATGAAAATAGAATTTCTTCCAGCAAGTAATAAGGATGTAGACGAAATAAGAGATTTGATATTTTCAATATTGAAAGAATACGGACTTTCTCCTGATCCGGAGAATACCGACAGTGATATCAACGATATTGAAAAGAGTTATTTCCAATCCGGCGGATATTTTGAAGTTCTTAAGAGCGATGGAAAAATAATCGGTACTTGGGGATTATATCCGGAAGAAGAATCTACATTTGAATTGAGGAAAATGTATTTGAAAAAAGAAGCTCGGGGCAGGGGATTGGGAAAGCAAATGATGAATCGAATGCTTGAAAAAGCAAGGGAATTGAAGTGTGAAAGAATTGTGCTGGAAACGGCATCGGTTCTTAAAGAAGCAATTTCAATGTACAAAAAATACGGGTTCGAGAAATATGAACGCTCCCATGTTTCTTGTCGATGCGATCAATGTTATTACTTAACATTAGGAGATAAAAATGATTGATAGACCTAAGAAAGAGGAGTATTCAAGTTATTTTGATTTATACATAAAAAAAATTCCTGATGTTGATATATTGAAATATATGGAAGAACAGACAAATGAGTTTGATGAATTATTTTCGGAGTTAACCGAAGGGGATTCGCTTTTTGTTTATGAGGAGGGTAAGTGGTCAATAAAGGAAGTTATCGGTCATATAGTGGATACTGAATGGATATTCGGTGTGCGCGCATTGAGATTTGCCAGGCGGGATAAAATTGAATTGCCACAATTCGACGAAAACGAATTTGTACGGAATGCAAATTTTAACGATCAGCCTCTTGATAACTTAATTGAACAATTTAGAGCCATACGGTTAAGCAATCTGCTTTTATTTGATTCATTCTCCGAAGAAATGCTCACTTTACAAGGCAATGCCGCGGGTAATAGAATGAGTGTTAGAACAATCCCGTTTGTACTTGCCGGACATGTAAAGCATCATATGGATGTGATAAAAGAAAGATATATGAGCAAATTGTTATAGAATGAAGATTAAAGTTTCAAAACGTTTTCTCTTGCTGATAATTGTTTCGGCAATAATTAGAATTTATTTTATTTCCGAAACACCTGTTTACTGGAATGGAGAGATGAGCGGTTTACAAGCTTTCAACGATGAACCCGCTCATATAAATTATGTGAAATATATAATGCGTTTTGATAAACTTCCGGTACAAACTCAAAGTGTAAAAGATGAAGATGCATTCCAAACTTTTACCTATGAATATTATCAACCTCCATTAACTTATCATATTGTAGCATATATTGCTAAAATATTTCACTTTGATCCTTTCGGCGTAGGTTTGATATATTTTAGCCGTTCAATTGCTCTGTTGTTTGGACTGATTACGATATATTTGTTCTACATCTTTACTCACAGGTTATTAGATAATAATACAGCTCTCTTTCTCTCCTGGTTATATGCGCTTGCGCCCGTTCATATTCGTCATACAAGTACTTTCAGCAACGATGTTTTACTTTGGGTCTTCTTATTGCTTCTATTTATTTCCATTACTTCCAACAGAGGCGAGAGTAAGTATTACGGCATTATAGACGGCTTTATTCTCGGGGCGGCAATTTTAACCAAGTCTTCCGCATTAGTTTTATTTGGTCTGTTTGCTATCCTTTCTATTGCCGATAGAAAAAATTATCAGAGATGGTTGATAACAATATTTATAGCATTTCTTTGTTCTCTTCCTTACTTTTTGAGGAACCATTCATTATATGGTGAATTTATTGGTATAGGAATAAGTCATGGAGAAGCTAGCGAATCGCTTTCAAAATTAGATCCATTCGTTTGGTTCAAATTTTTTAGATCATTGATTATTAGTTCAGCCTTTCCTTATGATACTATTCCCATCCCGTTTTTTGTAAAACTTCCTTCTTACCTAACTTGGATCGGAATTATTTTTGGTTCGTTGATAATGGCTGTTATAGCGGTAATCAAAAACTATCTTAATTTAAAAGCATACGTTCCACATATTGTTTGGCTGCTTTCTTTCTTCGCGATGTTAGCTTATAATTGGTCGGTTTTGATGGTAGAATTCAGAGTGATTTTCTTCGCATTCCCAATGCTGTTACTGATTTTCGATAAAAGTATAATGAGTAATATCAAACTAAGTGCTGCCGTATTCTTCTTTGCTGTGGTTTATCCCTTAATTTTAGTGTTTATTTACGGATAGAGTTAATCCAATCTGAAAGAGACAAGTTTTATCTTTTTCCCATTTGCAAGATGTTGTTTCTCGTATTTTGTTTTAATCTGTTCTTCAAATGTTAAGTCTTTTTCAGAATAAAGATCGGAATAATTTTTTATTATTTTGATATTCAATTCATTCAATACTTCCAAAGCATATTCATAAAGATTGGTATCATCAGTTTTTAAATTAATAATTGAATCCGGCTTGGTAATTTTTCGGTAACGCTCAATGAAGCCCGGGGAAACTAGTCTACGGTTAGTACTTCTTTTTTTAGGAAAAGGATCTGGGAAGGGAATCCATATTTCATCGAACTTAAAAGTAGGAAACATCTCGGCTATAAATTCCGCACGGGCAATAACGAAAGCAATATTCGATAATCCCTCTGCCTCTGCTTTTTTCGAAGCGTTCCAAATTCTCGCTCCTCTTATATCAATTCCGATGTAATTTCTTTCGGGATTTTCTTTTGCAAGCGTTCTCGAATAGTCTGCATCTCCGCAGCCGATTTCGAGAAAAAGAGGTTTGCTGCTGCCAAAGAAATCATTTAATTTTTCCTCTATGTTTCCTTCTCTAAAAGGAAAAACATTTGGTAAATTATCAACTTCTGCTAATTTTAAGTGTTTGTTTCTTCCCATAATTCTAATAATTTTTAAGGTGCAAAAATAAGGGATTGAATTGACAAATACTTGATAATTTTTCAAAGCTAGAAGGTATAGTTTGAGTGTCCAATTTTTTATTTGAATATTTAATGTAAAATTTATTTATTGTATTTCGAATATGTGTTAGTAACGATTGCACATTGAAAATCCCTTCATCTAATAAGAGGTAAAATACATGGCTAAAAAGAAAACGCCGAAGACATTTGTGCTTGATACAAATGTTATTCTCCACGACCCCACCTGTTTGAATCAATTTGAAGAACATGATATTGTTATTCCGCTCACGGTAATTGAAGAAATTGACCATTTTAAGCGCGGCAGTAATGTTATCAATTTAAATGCCCGGGAATTCGTGAGGATGCTCGATTCAATTACGGGAGATAAATTATTTAACGGCGGTGTTTCATTAGGCGAAGGGAAGGGGAAAGTGCGTGTTGTTATTAGTAAAGGAATGAGTGCCGAGATTAAGGATGTTTTTAAGGAAGATTCCCCCGATCACCGAATTCTTTCCACAGCTTATGAACTGCATAAAAAAAATACAGGTAGAACCGTAATATTAGTTACTAAAGATGTTAACCTCAGGATGAAGGCTAAGTCTTTAGGCGTTAGAGCTGAAGATTATACTACCGATAGAGTCCGTAGTGTGGAAGAACTCTATTCCGGAAAAGAAGTGCTTAATGATTTCGATGATAATATTGTCCAATCTTTTTATAAACCGCCATACGAAGTTGATGCTCATGAGATTTTTGACCTGACTGATACTGAAGCTGTTCCTAATAAATTTTATATAATTAGAAATCCCAATCGTTCGGTTCTTGCCAGTTTAAATATGGATATGACTCTTTTTAGAAAAGTTAACAAGCAAAGCGTTTACGGTATAACACCAAGGAATGCCGAACAAGCATTTGCCATTGAAGCTTTATTAAATAGGGATATTCCTTTGGTTACATTAACCGGCAAAGCGGGAACCGGTAAAACACTGTTGGCGTTGGCGAGCGCTTTGCAAGTGAAAAAATTCTATCGACAAATTTATATTGCACGTCCTGTAGTTCCATTAAGCAATAAGGATATTGGTTTTTTGCCTGGTGATGTTGAGAGTAAACTTGCACCATATATGCAGCCGCTTTGGGATAATATTAAAGTTATCCAGGATCAGTTTTCTGAAAATGATAAAAATTATATTGCAATAAACAATATGATAAAAGATGATAAACTTGTTGTTGAACCGTTAAGTTATATACGCGGACGAAGTTTGCAAAGAATATTTTTTATTGTTGACGAGGCTCAAAATTTATCTCCACATGAGATTAAAACTATTATTACTCGTGCAGGAGAGGGTGTTAAGATTGTTCTAACTGGAGATATCTATCAGATCGATCATCCTTATCTCGATTCGCAATCCAACGGTCTTTCCTATTTAATTGAACATTTTAAGGGACAACCCCTTTATGCTCATATAAATTTAGAAAAGGGTGAACGCTCTGAACTTGCGGAATTAGCCTCGAATTTATTGTGATTCCTATCACACACTAGATTATTGCATTGATTATTGACTCAATAAATAGTACATTCATTTTGATTACCAAAACTTCCCACAACTGTATTGGTAGCGCTAAATGTTAGGGGTGGAAAATGAACAAAATGAAAAAAATATTAGTTGTTGATGATCAAATCACAAATATTGAAACTCTCCGATACCGTTTAAAAAAAGCCGGCTATAATGTACTAGAAGCATTGCGCGGTGATCAGGCGATTGAATTGGCTCAGAAAGAAGTTCCTGATTTAGTTTTACTCGATATTATGATGCCGGAAATTACAGGATTTGAAGTTTGCGAGATTTTATTGAAGGAAGAAAAAACAAAACACATACCGATTATTTTGGTAACTGCTCTTTCTTCTCCTGAGTATGTACAGAAAGGCTTTGAAGCAGGGGCTTATGATTATGTGAAAAAACCATTTAATCATATTGAACTTATGATGCGAATTAAATCTGCATTAAAAACTTCGCAAACCAACAAATTACTTAAAGAGGTGAATAATTTAAATATCGCAATGGATAAATTATCTGCAGCACATTCCTCTTTCTTCCCTAAGATAAATTCACTTTTGGAAGAACTTGGTAAAGTAAGAGAAATTCTGGAAGAGGGGAAAATATCGACTGCATCGCAATTATTGGAGATGACAATAAAAAATGGTAATGAAATTATTGAATATTCAGAATCAGAGTTGCGAAAGTTGATTGAGTCGATGAGAAATCTTCTTCACTCGAATTTATTTAATAATGCTGAAGTAAAAAAGGATAGTTTAAATTAAATATCGGCAAATAATGAGTTAGTCGGTGGATCATAATTTTCATCAAAAAATTCGAATACAACCTTTTTTTGAATCATTTCTTTTACACCGCTTTTCTCGATTGTCTCCAGAAAGGTTTTATAGCAATCCAGTGCTTCCAAATTTTTTTGTATATCAATATCCTCAACTTCTTCTATGCAATCGATTTCCGATTCTGTCGAATAATTCAAACGAAAATGCTTGCTCTTTTCTGCCAATTCCTTTGTAAGCGTTATGAAAGCTAATCTTTTTAACTCTTTGATCTTTTCTTTCATTTTAACAAAAGAACTTTTCACAACAGCATGAGTAACAAGATGATCGTGAAATCCGCTAATTCCGTGAACGGGATAGGTGACAATTATGTTTGGTCGCAGTTCGGCAATTTCGTCACAAATTATTTTTTCTATTATGCGTGGGTCTAAGTCTTTTAATCCGGAATCCGGCAAATCGTAAATTTTTAACCCTGCCAGTCCAAGAACAGTTTTAACGCAGCCCATTTCCTTCTGTCGGACATCACCCATTTCCTCAATTGAATAATCGAATTTAAACCTTTGTTTAGTCGCTCCGCCTTTCGTAAGAGTGAGAAGAAAAACATCGTTTCCTTCTCTACTATGCTTAGCCATAACATTAGCGGGGCCGAAAGATTCGTCGTCGGGATGCGGATAAATATAAAGTATTTTCAGGGTTAACCTCTTAGTTTATCGAGTAGTGCGTTTAATTGTTTTGCTTCGTCAATAGAAATATTTTCGAGATTCTCAAAAACAGCGTTTAATTTAACGTCAATTTCCTCCAGTAATTTAAGACCTTTTTCAGTAATATTGACATCTGCTTTCCTGCGGTCTTTCGGACAAATATGACGTTCAACCAATTCTTTTGCTACAAGTCTATCAACAAGACGTGATGCATCGGACATTTTGTCGAGCATTCTTTCTTTTATCAAACTTACGGAAGCTGTTTCCGGATGCTGTCCCCGTAAAATTCTCAAAACATTGAATTGCTGCGGGGTAAGATCGTATTTTTTAAAGAAAGCTAATTGATTATTGTTCAACCAATTATAAGTAAAAATAATATTAACAGCGAGTTTTTGAAACTCGCTGTTAAATTTAGGCTGTTTAATTTCGTCTTCTAATTTCATTTCTTTTTTAATAACTCAACATTGATATTTAAATTTACATCTTGACCAACTACTGCACCACCGGTTTCAATCAAGGCATTCCATTTTAAGCCGTAATCAAAACGGTTAAGTTTTCCGGTTAAATGAAATCCTGCTTTAGTATTTCCCCAAGGATCTACTATAGTACCGTTGTGTTTTACATCAAGAGTAATTTCTTTAGTAACATCTTTGATTGTTAAATCGCCGACTAATTTATAGGTATTTTCACCTACTTTTGTGAATGATTTACTTTTGAATGTGATTTCGGGGTATTTTTCAGCATCGAAGAAATCGGGGGATTTTAAGTGATTATCTCTTTTTTGATTATCTGTGAAAATCGAAGCTGTTTTGATTTTAAAATTAACGGTTGCATTTTCAAATGAATCACCGTTTGAAATTACTTCACCTTCAAATTCCTTGAAAAATCCTGTTACTGTAGAGATAACGAGGTGAGTAACTTCGAATTTAACTTCGGTATGTGCAGTATCAAAAGTCCATTTTGTTTGTGCATTTAATGAGATCACCGAAAAAAGTAATAATGTGGCGAATAATTTAATAGCTTTCATAAGTATAACTCCTTTAATATTTATTTGTTAAAATTAACGATGTAAATATATGTTATAACATTTAATGTTGCAACATCTTTTTGTCGGCTGTTTTACAGTTTTGCTAAAAACCTCTTATTTGTACTGATTTCGCGTATAATTTTATTAAAAAAAATAGAAGAATTTTGTGAATTAATACTGCTGAGCTTGATTGCTGTGCACGTTCCTTATTTTACAAGCTCAAAAATTGACTGGAATTGGAATGAATTTTAGGTTTCGCAGACAAGTAATAATAAGTCATCAGAGCCCGGGAAAGAAAAAACGAAGTCAATAATATCATCAATTATTTCAATACTCCCGGAAGAGCAAAAGGGGAAAGTTTTTTTAATTCCCGCAAAAACTTTACCCCAAGCGAATCATTTTTATTTTCAAAATTTATTTTCATCAAATAAAAAACGGCAATTGAATTATATTTATTGAATTGGTATGCCTGCTCAAACAATTTTTCCGCTCTATCGGAATAACCGGCGTGATAATTTGCTATGCCCAACAAAGCCAGAGGAATATCTCTTCTGCTTCTGCAAGAATTGATTGCTGCATCGGAATAATAAGAAACCCTCTCAAGTTTCTCTACTTTATTTGCGTCATTCATTTCAAGGAGATAATTACTCGCACGAATGTAATATTCTACAAAATCAATTGAACAGTTTTCCTCTCCGTTTTCTTCGATATTCACAGTATCGACTAAATCCTTTCTTGTATATACGGGCAGCATAATATCCATTTTTTCGGAAAAGATAAGCTGTGGATAATAATTGTTGTAAAACTCCCTTTTCGAAAAAATGGCTGCTTCGGGATATGCGCTAGGTTTTAATCCTGATGGAAAGATTATGTAATCGGGTTTGTTTTCTAAAATGTAATCCGTGTTGTATTTCCTTTCTTTCCAAAGAACGGAAATTTTTCCTGCAATTCCGGGCACTATTTTAGGATTATGCGCCACGTACTTATCTGTTAGGCCGATAAAATCTATTACTTTTGCATTTGAATAATAGGAGAGTGCACCGATTGTTGATAGTGCAACTGTAGGAGTATATCCCTTTTCTTCAGCAATAGCATTCAAAAACTTGGCGTATTCCTTCATTTTGCCCACTAAACCAAGTTCATAAGATTGCCATACTCCAACTCTTAACTTTTCTGCATTATATGTTTCCAAGGCAAAGAAATATGAAAATAGCAGAATTAAAACAGCAGAAGGGTAATTCCACTTTTTCATTTTCAGAATTACAAAGTGGACACAATAGCTCAACAGCACAAATGAAATCGGCAATGCAATAAGCATAAATCTATTAAGCGGTAAAACATCTCCTCCAACGATTAGAACTTGAATAACATTGGCAACAATGAGAATATTTAATAATGCCAACGATGGGTTCTTCCAAAATTTAATAAAAGCAAAAAGAATCGGTACGACTAGAATTAAATAATAGTAGTGATCGGTAAAGGTTTGGGTAATATATCGATAACCGCGTAATAAGTAAAATATTCCAAAACCGGTTTTGGCGTAAAAAGTGTTCGGCAAAATATTTCCGAAATAGTACAACTTCCAAAGCAGATAGATGGCAAAGGGAACAGCAAAAAAGCTAAATTCAATCAATGCCTTTCTTTCAAAATTAAAAAAGTGCTTTCCCTTTTTTTTCACAATTAATAAATCGAATAGAAATATTATGCCGTAAAAGTAAACTCCTTCAGGTCGTGTTAAAGCGGCCAATAAAAATAATATGGGGGTAATTAGAACCGTTTTATGGGAATCCCTATATGCTAAATACGATAACAATCCAGCAAATATCAGGAAAATAAAAAGGGAAGTTTCCATTGCGCTAACAGACCAATAAATAAATCCCCCGTTGTAGGCTAAAAGCAATGGAGGTATTAAAGCAATTAAATATTTATAATTGCTCTTTTTTGGTATAACGATAAAAGTTAGAAAATAAAGAGTTATTAAAACAGAAGCACCGAAAAAAACTGATAAGTATTGTGCAAATCGAATATAATCAACTCCGAGTTTTCCTAAAGCTGAAAGGATCATAACCCATAAAAAATTTGTGTAACCTTCAACTTTCTCCCCGGTGTTAAAAACCAGTCCGTTTCCCTCTATGAAATTTTTAACGTATCTAAATGTAGTAAAGGCATCGTCCTGGTAAAATGCATTTTCAATAATATTGTCCACATAAATGAAAAGGATTGCACATAAAATAACGCCTGCAATTATTTTATGAATGAATTTTGGGCTTTTTATTGCTGTTTTTATCATATAATTCACTAATTGACCGAAATCACAAAAATTTTAATTGTGACCCTAAACAAATCTTACTTTACGTTCGATAATTATAATACGTACATGAATATTTAGGAGTATAGTCATGTTATCGGTTTTAATTTACTTTGTTTTCTTTTCGGTAATCGCTACACTGTTATACAAAGCATTTACGTCGGTTTATAAGTTAAAACAAGAGCGTAAATATATAAATTCATTATTTTTATAATGGTGTAATGATGAACGGTTTAGTCTTATTCTTATTATTATTCACAGTACTAGTTTTTAACAGCAGAAAATTCTTGAGATATTTCAGGGAGTTTTTTGCCGAATAATTCAATTTTTCATTTCCTCTTCAATTATCTCCAGCGCTTTATAAATATCGGCAAAACTAACATCCATGTGAGTGACAGCTCGAATTTTATCGGCTCCGCCCGGTATCAAAAGAACTCCCTTTTCCGTAAGATTTTTCAATATTGAATTTACTTCTTTTGTTCTAACTCTAAACATAATTATGTTTGTTTGAACCGAATCCAAATCAACTTCAATTCCATCAATATCGTTAAGACCCCTGGCTAATTGTTTCGCTTTTTCATGATCCTCTTTCAGCCGTTCGATATTATTTTTTAATGCATAGAGTCCGGCTGCAGCCAATATACCAGCCTGACGCATACCTCCGCCCCAACCTTTACGCACTCGGAAAGCCTCTGCAATAAACTTTTTACTCCCGGCAATTACGGAACCAACCGGAGCGCCCAATCCTTTCGATAAACAGCAGGAAACAGAATCAAAATATTGGGTGTATTCTTTTAGTTCAATTCCCGTTGCAACGTGAGCATTCCACAATCGCGCGCCATCAAGGTGCATTTTCAAATTATACTTATCGGCAACATTTTTTATTCTTTTGATTTCTTCCAATGGTTGAATTACACCGCCGGCTCTATTATGAGTATTTTCAATTTCAATCAACTTAGTTCGAGGCATATAATATGCTTCAACAGGACGAACAACCGCTTCAATCTGTTCGGCATTCATAACGCCGTTTTCGCCGTCAATCAGCATTAATTGAATACCGCTTAAAGCAGCAGGGGAACCGGATTCGTAATGCACGATATGAGATTCCCTATCGCAAATTACTTCGTCTCCGGGATTAGTATGCACATTCAAGCAAATTTGGTTTCCCATTACTCCACTCGGTACAAAAAGGGCTGCTTCGAATCCGAGTAAATCAGCAGCATATTCTTCCAATTCGTTTATAGTCGGATCTTCTTTAAATACATCATCTCCAACCTCCGCTTCGAACATTGCTTTACGCATTTCTTCCGAAGGTTTTGTAACAGTATCGCTTCTCAGATCAATTATACGTTCCATAATAAATTCCTAATTTTTACTTCTAAAGTTAATGAAGGAAAATAGAATAAGTCCGAAAGAAATGATCAACGAAATAAAAGGTATAATTAACGGATGTTCAGAATAAAAACTTAATTCGTCGTTCAAGTAAATTGTTCCCGTTAAATAAGTTCTTTCAAACAGATTCGTGTTTTTCAAAATATTACCATTGGGGTCGATAATACAACTGATACCGCCGTTTGCAGCCCGTACAACGTACCTGCGGTTCTCCACAGCTCTCAATACACTTATATCCTTGTGCTGATAAGGACCGCTTGAATTGCCATACCAGGAATCGTTTGTAACGACAGTCAAAAACTGCGCTCCTCTTTGAACAAACTGTGCTGTAAAATCTGGATAAATAGATTCAATGCAAATTAATGCTCCGTTTTTAATGGTATCTTGAGTGTTTTGATTTACAAGATTGAACACGACTGTATCCTGTCCTGTATTCCAGCTCGAAATTCCGACGTTCCATTTTATTAAGTCACCAATAATTGGTATATAATCAACGTAGGGAACTTTTTCGCCGAAAGGTACAAGTTTTATTTTACCATATCGCTGAACATTCCTGTTTTTGGGATTAAAGGCTAATGCGGAATTGTAAGTGGTATAATAATAGCTGCTAACCGAAGATTTTTTTGCATCCCAGGGCGCAGAAGTACTGTCGTAAAATCGTACGTCAGGCATTCCCGTTATTAAAAAGATGTTGTTTGTGTCAACAAATTTATGAATACGGTTAACTTGTTCGGAGTAGGAACCACTAAGCAAATAAACCGGTAATGCCGATTCAGGCCAGACGATCAATTCAGCCCCTTCGTCAATTGCTTTCTTGGATAAGTCAAGATACAAATCCAATTGTTCATCCAGAGTACCATCATCCCATTTTGCCCAGGGATTAAGATTAGGTTGAATTAACCCTACTGTTAATGCTTTCCCCGAATTATAATCTTTTTGTGATTTAGCTGAACCGTAGACTAAAGGTATTACCAGCAAAAGAAATAAAAAGAGTGCAACTTTTATATTAATTCTTTTTTCGGATAGAAATTCTTTCATCAGCAGAAAAAGCAGCAGATTAAAATAAAGAACCAAAAGCGATAATCCATATACGCCGATAATATCTGCAGATTGAATATAAGTGTGAAATTTAGAAAGTCCACTACCCAAGGTTAACCAAGGGAATCTGAATTCAGTAACTGAATAGAGATATTCGTACGTAACCCAATAGAAAGGGAAAAAGAAAAAAGCTATTCTTTTTCCGAAACGTTTATTTATTAAATAAAATATTGTTGAGGGAATGAGAAAGAGCAAAGGATTAAAAAAGAGAAGAGCGAAGCCGGAAATCATCAAAAAGGGATCGGCTTCTTTCGTCCAGCTTCCCACCCAGTAGAGCGTAATTACACTGAACACCCAAAAAGTAAAATAGGTAATACGACTAATTTCAGCTAATCCATTTCTGCGATTTAGAATAAAAAAGTAAGGAACCAATGCCGTGAACATCAGATACGGGAATGGAAAAGGGGGGAAAGAAATTCCCAGTAAAATTCCGGCAGTCAATGCCATTTGGATATCCCTTTTATCCATATTTGGGAAAGAAAAATACTTCATTTCTTTTTTCTCGAAATAAAATATTTCAGAATTACCATAATTACAACAATCGCTGTAAGGGCAGCAACAATATTGGAATATGTAGTAAGATAATAATCGATTTTCTCCACGTTGCTTCCGAGCTGCATTCCCATAAAGATAATCACAGCATTCCAAAGAGTAGCTGAGATTAAAGCATTGGTAAAAGTTTTGCCTACATGGAGTTCATGAACACCAGAAAAAAACGATATTACCGAACGTGTACCCGGCATAAACCGATTTACTAGAATAAGCCAGTAACCGTATTTAGCAAACCACCGATCAGTTTTTTGGAGTGCTTCAGACGATATAAATTTTAGTTTTCCCCTTCTTAATATATGCTCGCTTAAATAATAGCCTACATAATACATTAAGATAAAACCTAACGCACTGCCGATGCTGGTAATCATTAGTATCGGAAGAAACTCGATTCCCGTTGAAGCAATAAGGGAAGCTCCGATTACAACCACAACATCGCTAGGCGAAGGAGGAAAAACATTTTCTATAAACGCAAAAAAGAAGAGTACAAAATAAATATAGGTTATATCTAAAGAACCGATGTAAGTAAGTATTTCATGGAGCATTAAGCAAATTCCGTCTTAAAGTTTTTAGTTAAAATTAGAGATTGAAAAAATACAAAATTAAACGGAATTATTTACATCGATAAATTTTTCTTGTTAGAAAGATGCTATGAGAAATAAGGAATAAAGTAAAACTGAAAAATTATATATAAGTAGTTAGTAGACTAAATTGATAGAAAGGGATAGTGAGCTGTCTAAATTTATTTTGGACACCCTCCAAAATTGAAGTTGTTGCTTATAGAATAATACAAATGCAAAATCCGAGAGGAATGCTAATAAGATTTTCTAATCTGGAAAATTGCTCTTAGTTTCTACTCTGTGACTTATCAAACTAAAATCTATAAGCAAAAGAATATTTTAAAAACATATCCGGATAACCGTAAACGAGAGTGGAAATAGTAAGGTTATCTAATATTGTATATTGCTTACCGAAGGCAAAGCCGGAGGGAATAGGCGAACTCAGCCCGTCTTCGAGTGATTTTCTTTGGTCTTGGTCGTTAAATCCTTCCACTACTGACTCACCGAATATTAATCCTCCGCCAAATCTAAAGTGCGGATTTGAATAACCTGTTTCATCGGTAAATATTTGGAACATAAATCCATCGATATCTAAGAATAGAAAACGAACCGGTAAAAGCATCCAATCCCATCCTTCATACTCCACTGGAAATTTGAAATCGAATCCCATTTTGAAACCTGCTGATGGTTTTTTCCCGAATTTGAATTGTCCCAATTGGTACGAATATTCATTAAAGTATTTCAAAATATTTAATGCAAGAGTATGATCGCCGAGTTTGAAATCAAATCCGAAAGTAAGTGAAGAGGGGAGTGAAATAATAACCTCGTCTGAAAATGGATTGCTTGTCGGAATCGTTAAATTAGGTTTAGCAAGATTTAATGAATCAATAACTATATCGAGTGATTGTTCATCTTCTCCAAGTAACCTGCCGGTAAAAAATTTAGGCTGATAACTTTCGTTAACTGCCATTGGATCTTTCATATTAAATTGGGGTACATAGTCATATAGTATCGAAAATTCCATAAAAGGAATAGTTTCTTTGGGTGATAAGTGTAAACCGAATTTGAATCCGTAACCGGAATTTGAGAAATTTCCTTTAGCTCTCCAGAAAAGTTTATTTGTTTCACCTTTATCTTTCGAAAGGTTAATGTCGTTTGGATCATTGAAATAATATTCACTGCTGTTATTGAGTACTATCATTCCATCAGAGTAAAAGAAAAAATCTATATTATTAGTCATTTCGTAGCGGTTTAATGTAAGCCCGAAATTCAGTCTGTCGGTTGTAGAATTGCCGAAAATTGTTCCTCCGAGAGAAAATGAAAGAGTGTTCATTCTTAGTTGTAATTGTGAAACTAATTGTGTGTTTAATACAAAGTCAATTGACGTTTCATTATTACCAACTATTTTAATTGTTTTTAGTCCCATATTAAGATTTGAGAGTGAGAAATCTAAAGAAATATCTACAGGCTGAGCGTATCCGATACCCAGGCTCCAGCCGTTAGCAATTGGTATAACTGCACCAATACTTCCGATACTTCCCTTGCGAAGCATAATATCCAAGTTGTTAACTTTCGTATCCGCTCTGAAATTATCCGGATTATAAATAAATGTAGTCGTATCTTCCAGGAAAGTATCCGTACCCGATTTAATATCTTTATCCGACACCAAATCATTTTTCCCTAATCCGAAAAGAGTGGTACTCAATCCAAAACTGCCGTCAAAAGTAAATTGTGCTTTTTTAATATTTGCAATTTCTGCCGGATTAGCAAAAACAGCATAAACACCGCTTTGCAAGTTTGGACTAAGCACTCCGCCGAATGTTCCGCCATGCGGGGAAAGTCCGGATGAATTAAGTCCCAGACTCAAATTAAGATTTAATGTTCCGCCGGAAAAATAACTAAGCTCCGGTGTGTCCGAACTTTGAGCAAATGCAACGGAAACAGTAAAAAATATTATAAAGAAAATTTTCGTTAAACCTTTCATTTCTCTTCTCCGTTTGAATTAAAACTTCATTCCCAAACTGAATCTCTGAGAATTTGCCAATTCTTCTATTGAATAAGTATAATCGATTAATATCCGTGAATCTCCAATAAGATCTCCGATATCTAAACCCAAGCCAAAACTGTAACGTTCGTCATCTAAATTATTAATTAGATTTTGCAAACCGCTTCGCAAATAGATTAAATTAAGAAATTTAATTTCCATTCCAGCCATCAATTTCTGATTTGCATCTTCAATTATTGAAGGACTGTAATCAATAGCAAAAACAAAATTATCGGTTAATCTAAATGCACTGCCAAGCGTCCATTCCAGCGGAACCGTCTCGCTGTATTTTCCTTTTGTTTGTTTTGTGGATGAGTTGGTTTTGGAATCCCAGAATACCGGTGAATAGATATCCCTTAATTGCGTTCCGATCGTAATGACTTTGCTTACCGGGTAGAGTAATCCAATATCAAAACCGAATCCTATTGCACTTCCGTTTACTTGGTTAGCTATTCCACTTGTAATTTCATCTTGATCGAATACAATGTAATCCGACTCGTTCAAACCGTTATTGCCGAAGGAAGCAAATCGAAACTTGAGCGTAATACCAGTATAAAATCCCCATAACTTCTGAGCATAACTTGTTCCGAATGTCCATTCCCTCAGGGCTTTATCACCGGAGGATATAAGAGAGAAACCGAGTCCTTTATATTTACCCAATGGTAAACTGGCGGCTAAATAATGATAATTTATTAAGCCCAATTGATTAGTGTATGAAAAGGATGCTTGATAACGATCGAGAAACACCAAGCCGGCCGGGTTCCAAAGAACAGAATTTACATCATTAGCTAATCCTACGAATGCGCCGCCCATCGCTACAGGGCGAGCGCCGAAACCAATATCGGCAAACGCTCCGGGTATTCCTGACAAATCCTGTCCCTTAATATTAAAGACGATGGTAATAAATATCAGAGTTAAATATTTTAATATTTTCATAATGATTACCCGATAATCTTATTTAATTAAAATAACTTGCAATATTTCACTTGTATTTCCGCTGCTGTCGTTTGCATCAATTTTAATAATATATCTTCCGTTGCGTGCTTGACGACCCGAATTTGTAGAACCGTCCCAGGTTATTTCCTTATTTGAACTCTTGCTGCCGTACCGACCGGGTGTTTGAAGATCGTTTTCCAAAATAGTTTTAACTAATTCTCCGCGGATATTATATATCTTAATCGTAACGGAAGCAAAGCGGTCTATTGATGTAAGAAAGTATCCGATTTTTAGAGGAGCTACTGAAGGAGAGAATGGAGATGGGAGTACGGATACATATTTTAACCCAAGCGCTTCATTTTCAGTTAGAACCGCATACTCGCCAAATTTTCTGAAATCGTTAGTTGTTACAAACGTCTGAGCGCTGTTCGATATATTCAGCTGAAGCCAATTCTTATCAATCGGCTCGTAACGCCCGATGGATTTTTGTCCCTTATACAATTTTAAATTATCCTCTACGGGTAGACTTAATTCAGCGGAAGTAGATAGGCTGTCCCCCGGAAGGGCAATACTTGAACTGTACTGTATATTGTATAATTGTGAAGATACAGTGAAGGATTTATCTGAACCCAATGGAGTGAATATTTTTTTCGAAGGTCCATTTTGTGCTTTACTTAAAAATAATTCGATTGGGAACGAGAGAGTTCCAGGTAATATTTTTAAACTCATTCCACTTCCATCGGTAACAATGTAATTTATGTTAGGTGGTACAGTAGCGTAAACTGCAATCTGTTTTTTACCTTCCGCTCCGCTTATCTCATCGTAGATGGAGACTACAGGGTTTCCGATGAATGTAGTATCGAAAGGAGTAAAAAATCCTGCATTAGAAATTGCACCTGCATTCGCCGGTGTTACGCTCCAAGTGGTAGAATTACCTAATAGAACAGCTCTATCTAAAGTATCCGTAGCGGAATAATTGAATTGAATACCTAATGATCTATTACTCAAGCGCTGTACGGGACTTGTAACGGTAATGAGTTTTAGGGGTATGTCAGAAACTGTAAAGCTGAACGATTTTGTTAGAACAGAACCGTTTAATTTAGCTGTTAATTTTAATTTGTAATCTCCTAATGCTTTAGGAGTGATTATTAATTGTGTGCTGTCTTGGGTATCCGGATAAGTAAATTCAAATGCAGATACATTATCGGAACTCCAAGTCAAACTGCCATCGTGAACTGTTCCAGTAAATTTATTGGTCATATCATTGTTCAATCCGTCGCGTATTGAAATTGAAACAGGATAACCGTCGTTTACTCTTAATATCGATTTATCCATCTCTGGACTTACCGATAAGTTTGTCAATATACCTTTTGCAATAGGTGTGATAGTATAAACGTCCGAACGATAATTAACGGAATCTGTAGCGTTATAAATTGAAACGTAATAATTGATCTCTTCCAAACTGAATTGTGCTGGGATTGTAGCTTCGAAGCTGCTTCCTGTATTTTGTAGAACCTCAGTTGTATAATTGGATGCAGATGCTTTTTTGTAATAAAGAGTTCCCGATGAATTACTTTGATCAGTTTTATATTTGATAACTAATAAGGCTGATTCGTCCGCAGTCATTGAATCAATGGGAATAATATTAAAGGGCATCAATATAGTTCTGTTTACAATTGAAGTATCTGTATCGAGTGCAACTGTTAGATAGCTATTATCAGGTGTCAAATAATTTTCTTTATTTGCACTAATTTGATAAGTCCCTTTTTTCAAGTCCATGCCACTCTTAAATCTTCCTTTAGAACCGGTAGTGGTAGAAATTGTTGTTCCATTAGGTTTAGTGAAATTAATTAGTACACCGGGTAGAACATCTACTCCATCTGAGAAAGTTAAAACTATTTCACCCGATGGAAGTAAGAAATCATTCAATTGTATTGTTTGTCCAAGTTGATTACCGGTAACTTGAACAATTTCACCAATAGAGAGATAATCAGGATCATTAATTCTAACGTCATAAATTGTTGTATCAGTAGTTCCTGTTTTAACGGGCATATCAACAAATAAGAAATTTCCGTTTGCGTCTGTTTCCTCATTAAATATGTTTGTAGATGATACGGTAATATTTACTCCTTCAACTCCTTCGTTTCTGAAGAGAACTCTTCCTGAAATATTAATTACGTTAGGTGTTAAAGTTAAATTCTGATCCGTTAAGTTAACACCGGGATTAAGAGTAATGTTCAAGGTATCGGCAATGAATCCTACTTTATCAGCAACTAATAATGCATCTCCGCTTTGAAGGGATTCAAATGTATAGTTCCCGTTTTCGCTTGTCGTAAATACGGTTTGCCCGGATGATTTGTAAATCAGTTTTACATTAGCGCCGTCAATTGGTCCATTATCTCTTCTAAGAACCTTTCCGCTCAAATTAGCGGAGTTCTTACTCATTAAGAAATCTACATTAATAGTTTGATTAGCGGTTAATGTTTTAGTTGTATTGGGTGGATTTGATGTATATCCGTCTTTCGAAGCGGATATGATATATGAATCAGCTGGAATATTATTGAATTCTGCAATGCCTTCGGCATTAGTAGTGGAATTGAAAATCTTTGTAGTATCGTTACTAATAACCGAAATATTAACTTGAGATACGGGAGTATTATCAGATTCTTTTGCTGTAATAATAATATTTCCGGTATTGGATGTTGCGCTGAAGTCAATTGTAGTTGAATCACTGATTCCTACTGTAACATCTTTGGAAGATGGAGAAAAGGTATATCCTAATTTACTCGGGGTTATTTTATAATCTCCTACTGGAATAAATTTTATTTCATAATTTCCGCTGGAAGTAGTAGTGAGGAGTTTACTCTGGTTGGTCGCTTTATCCAAAAACGTAATTGTTGCATCTCCAATTCCTGTGTTGCCGTTTATCAGTGAATTGTTAATTGTTACGGTAAGTTCTACAGGACCAACGCTGGTGGTTCCCAAAGGTATACTAACTGCTGTAGTATCGTTAATATAGCCTTCGCGGTATATATTGGTAAAAATAGTATAATCCAAGTTATCGGCTACTTCATCGAATTCGAATTCTCCCGAGGTGTTTGCAATTGTGTTATAAGTATCACCTAGAGATGAGATTGCAATTACAGCAGGTAAAAATACCAAACTGCCACCCAATTGATCTGTAACCTTTCCTGTAATTTTGGCTTTATTTTTAACTAACGTTAAATCAACCTGAAGCGTTCCGTCAACCGATACATTCGAACTTGCGGAAGAATAATTTTCTTTTGAAGCAGAGACTGTGTAATTACCTGCCGCTAAAGATGTAATAATATAATTCCCCGAATTGTTGGTTTCGGCATTGCCGGCTCCTAAGTTGCCTTGTATAGTAATAACAGCACCTCCCACAGGATTTCCAGCATCGTCTTTAACTACGCCTTGGATTATTGAATTGTTTTGAACAAGTGCATTATAGTTTGTTTGAATTTCGGGTGAATTTTGAGTTATGGTAATTTCTGTTGTACCGGTTTGCGTAAAACCGGATTTAATCGCGCTTAGCTGATAAGAGCCGTAACTAACCGAAGTGATATCAAATTTTCCTTCAGCATCTGACAAAGCATTGAAAGTACTATTGCCAATTAAATTAACTGTTGCACCTTCAACAGCATTTCCATTGTTATCGGTAATTGTTCCGAATACTCTTCCGTTTAAAAGTAATAGATTCATATTTAATATTTTCGATTGACCGTCTTCAATAACAAAATTGGTAATTGTGGAATCGGAAAAACCGTCTTTGCTAAATTTAATCTGATATGTACCGCCCAATAAACGAGAAATTATAAAGTTACCGTTTTCATCGCTAGTAACTGTGGCCCCTCCAGCATCTCCTGTTGCATTGATTGTAACTGATCCAATGGGATTATCAAGCACGTCTTTAACCGAACCGGTAATAACAGCGAAGTTCTCGGTAAGATTAAAAATGATATTTGTTAGATTTGTACCGACATCAAGTGAAATATTTATGCTATTGGAAATATGTCCTGCTTTCGAAGCTTCAATCGTATAATTTCCGGCAGGAAGTCCGAATGAAAAAGTGCCGTCAAATTGAGTTGTCTTTTCATCAATTAATTGTCCAGTTGATGTTTTAATAAGCCTAACTGTCGCACCGGCAAGTGCTTCTTGAAGATTGTTGAATACTTTACCGCTAACAGAAGAAGGATTGGGTGAAAGAGTTACGTTAAAAGTTGTTGTTGATTGTGGTGATAATACATCAGTGGTTGAAGAAAAATCACCGTAGCCTGTCTTTGAAATAGACACATTATATGCTTTCCCTGCCGAAACAGATAGCGCAAAATTACCGTTGATATTGGTGACAGAATTTATAGAATTTGCTGGGTCATCAATTTCTGCGATTGTGATTATTGCATTTGATATTGCTCCTGAAGAACCTGACACGGTTCCGGAAATGAGAGCGGTATTTTGAACTAAATTAAAATCATTGTTAATGCTCTGCTGACCCGGTCCAATAACCACTTGAGAAGGAGTACTGTTTACGAATCCGCTCTTAGAAGCGGTTAACGACCAACTTCCGGGTTTAACGCTGAATGAATAATTACCATCGGCATCTGTAGTTGTAGTCAATATTTGTTCCGAAGAAACCGCGCTAACTAAAGCATTGCTGAGAGGTTGACTAAAAGAGGTAACCTTTCCTGAAATTACTCCCGCATTTGGAATCATCACAAAATCAATCCCAGTTAATGTTTGTCCGGGGGAAACGGAAATGTTTTGGGGATCGGGAGAAATAAAGCTCGTTTTTTCAGCAGTTATTGTCATACTTCCAGATGACGTACTCAAGGAATAACTTCCATTTGGTAAAGTTTGAACAGAAGAAATTCCGTTGCTAATTGTAACTCCTCCAAGTGCAGTTCCATCTAAGGAAGTAACTGTTCCTTTAACAGTTGAAGGATTTGGTGTAAGTACAAAATTTATATCTGCAATAGATTCCGCTACGTTTAGTGTTAAATGTACCGGTTCAGATGAGGAGTATCCGTTTTTATCCACACTTATCGTATATGAACCACCCTTCAAACTTAAAGAATACGAACCGCTGCTGTTTGTTTCTGAAGTTTGTGGAGTTCCGGCATCCGGTGTAGCGGTAACGGTTATATTTTCGAATGGAGTAGTTCCGCTTCCGCCAATTACTTTATAGACGAATCCGGTTACTTGATTAGCGCGTGGTATTAGGGTAAACATTTGATTCTGTAAATTATCTCCTACTGCAAGATTATAGATTTCAGGATCAGGACTAATAAAGCCTGATTTAGAGACTTCGATTTTCCAGGTACCCGAATTTAAGTTGAATGAAAATGCTCCTGCTGCATTAGTTGTTTTCTGTCTAACATCATCTCCTTGAATTGCTAAAACAGTAGCCAACTGAACTGGCTGACCTTCATCATTAATTACTTGACCTGATATATTTGCATTATCCAATGTAATTACTAAAGGTGATGTGAGAGTGAACTGATTGTCATCAGGAGAAATATTTATTGGTGTGGATGACAAGTAACCTGGTTTTGTTGCTTTAATGCTGTAAGTCCCTTTTGGTACTGTTGCTGAAAAATCACCGCCTGCTCCCGAAGTTACGCTGGTTACATCTAATGTTAATAAATTGGTTAACTTTACGGTGGCACTGGATACAGGATTATCTGCGTTATCCCTTACTTCTCCGGTAATAATTGAAGGATAAGGGCGCAGATGAAGTACAATATTTGTTAAACTGCTTGAATTTATATTGGCTGTGATAGTTGTATCATGAAATCCGGTTTTACTTCCAACAAATTCGTAATCGCCTACGACTAAGCTGTCAGTATAGCTGGTGGAATTTGTTACGATGAAGGGATTGGATGGCGAAACACCGCCGCTTACCGCATTTGCTTCAACATTAAAACCGAGCAAGTTTTCGCCGGTTTCAGTGTTTATGGCTTGAACACGAAAACTTCCCATCTCAATATCATAATTAAATAAAAATGTTTCGCTTAAAGCTCCTGTTCCGGATATATCCGTTGCCATAATATTCCATACATAAGAACCTTTAGTGAGCGCTGTTATGGCAGGGAAAGTGATACTTGTATTGGTTGTTGTATTATTCCAAATAGGTAGATCAATTTGCTGTTCATTTCCTGCAAAGCTTTGAACTCTCTGATATAAATAGAGTGTGTAGTTGTTTGCATTTGGAACCGGATCCCACTTAAAGATAATCTCTTCTGCGCTTATAAAATCTGTGTTATCTACCGGTTGAACTAATTGAGGTTGATCCAATTGTTGCTCGGTTTGAAATGTAAATGCGAATGCTCCGCTGAAAACAGTACTGGCGAATGAAATATCGGTATTATCATATAAATTTAAAATTGTATAATTGTATTCATTCCCGTTGAGCAGAGGTTGAGCGTCTTCATTGTAGGGGGAGTTCGAATTTCTCTCACCGTATTGCACTGTTGTTTGATCTGTGATATAATTCCATAATATATTTGCACCTTGAACGCTGACGTCTCCGTTTGGTAGGGAAACGACTGTGAAAGGAGTACTGGAAACTATAAGCCAGTATGCGGGAACACCCGGAATTGCATCCCACTGGAATATGGGAGTGGCATCATTTATTTCACCTCTTGGTGAAAGTGGTACAGGTGCGTTCTGCGCTTCAATTATAAATTGTATTTCATTCGAAAAATCAATCCCCGCCGGGTCATTGTTGTAATCTTCTTCAATTTGGTCGAAAGTATTATGGATTGAATTAGTTATCAAGCCGTAATATCTTCCGGTAGATAAATTATGAGGAGTACCGCCGGGAATAAATGCAGCTCTCTGACCGGTTACGTTGAATTCCCCTAAATCGTACACACCTGAAGATGAACCGAAAATGAATCTGGTATTAGGTTCTGTAATAAATCTATCCCATTCCAGAATCAGACTATCGCTCGGTGAGAAAAACAGTTTTAATTTTGGTGTGTTGTTTGAGAAGTATCCCTTAGGCGGACTTAAAATAATAGTTTGGTTTTCTATTACGACATCGTGTATGTGTCCTTTCCCTCCGCCGAATTTAGAAAGGTGATTAGTTTTAAAACTCACATAATCAGCTTCATCTATTGAGGTAATATCATTACCGCTAAAATTTGTTGCTTGAATAAATGCAAATCCCAAATCTTCCGTTGCATCAATTCCGATTTGATCCAAAAAAGCATAGAAGGCATCAGTTTTGTTTACTCGGAATTCCAAACCGGTAGAAGGATTAAAATAAAAGGGAGAAGTCGGATCAAAATTTGGTGGATAAGGTCCACTGTAATTATCTGGCAAATTCCACACATCAATTTTAAAATTTAAAAAGAGCGGCTCTCCAAAGACTTCGTATAATCCGCCGGTAAGCGGATTTAATCCTTCCAGAGTAATCTCCATATATATGTCATTTTGTATGGAGTTATTATCCAATGAAAAATAACCGTTTTTTACTGCTGCGTATAATTCGTTGAACGGAGGGTGGTTGAAGCTTACGTCCGGAATCTGAAAACTACCTCCTTCAAGAAATGTTGATTCTTCAAGCACTTCTATCCCCAGTGCGGGAATACGTATTTGAAATTTATAACGAATACTGTTCTGTGAAAAAATTTGTGTAGAGTACACCAATAAGATGATAATTAATAAGAATGCCCTTTTCATAATACATCACTTTTTTAATTCTAAAAATTGATTTAATATTTTTTGGGAGGAAAGGTATAATCAAATGAACCGAATCGGAAGTTAAAATACGGAATGAAATTCTTTAAGTCAAGGATAACTTGAAAATTAAATATCAAATACTATAGTGGCGGAAAAATTTTTTTTATTCATTTTGATTTTTAATTGGTGATAGGTAACAGCTTTTATTTCAGTATCAAAAATAATATTTGACTCGGATATGTTGATGCAATTTACTTTAGCAGACAGATTATAAGAAGTAGAGTTAACTAAAATATTAAGTTTGTCAATTGATACGACGAACATTTTTTTTGTAAGGAGTAAGACATTAACCTCAGTTAAAAAATCGACCAACAACTCTTCCGGAGAATCTGCCTGTAAATTAATAGTTATCATCGTATCAGGATGAGGCTTATCTTTTGTAACAATAGTTTGCCACGCATAAAAAGCATTCCTAAATAATTCACTTAGCTCTTCACCGTAAACTCTAACTGCAATATCAGCAGTATGATCTATAAATTCGAATCTTTTATTCATATGGCTAAAATCTTAGTTTATTATAATAATATTAACAGGCAGGGTAAATGTATGATTTTTCTTGCGTAGAAATTTATAAAAATTTATTTTACCATAAAACAAGGAGGATATTATGGTAAATAGCAAGATCCTGCGTTCGATTAGAGAGAATTTAGAACCGATGTCTAAAGAGTGGTTAAATGAAGTTAGATCTTCGGAATATATGGTTACCTACCAGAAGTTAGAAGACGATGATATAAGGGAAAGAGGACAGTTGGTATTGATGAACTTAGCTAAGTGGCTCGAAGAGGGTGCGAATCAAGAAGAGATTGAAGAATATTTCGAAAGTGTCGGTAAAACAAGATTCCAAGAAGGGTTCCCGCTAACCGAGGTTCAATTTGCACTATATATTACTAAAAAAATTATATGGAATTTTATTGATTGGCGAGATGCGATTAGCGGTTCTTTTTCTACTACTAATGCACGTCAAATTCTTACATTGCTTACCACATATTTTGACTTAGGAAATTTTTACGTTACAAGGAGTTATTTAGACGAACTTTACAATAAGCTTAATAAATCGGAAAAATTTGGCAAGGAAGAGCTAGAACATTATTTGAAAAAAGGTAAAACCGACGTTAGTGAAATTGATGAAGATGAATTCATTTGGCGTCCCATTTAAATGAAAGGATGTGGTTATGGTTTATGAGAGTTTGATTGCTATAGTAGAGCAGAACCGGAAGGCGATGGCGGAAAGCTGGTTCGAGGAAATTAAAAAAAGTGAATATTTGAAATCATATAATATTTTAAGTGATCCTCAATTGTTTGAACGCGGGAAAGTACTTTTCGAAAATTTACTTAAATGGTTACAAAAAGGCGCCGACGAAAAATTCATTCAAAAATATTTTGAAAATGTAGGATCTGAAAGAGCTAAAGAAGGTTTCCCTCTTTCAGAAGTAAATTATGCTCTATTTCTCGAAAAAAAAGTTTTATGGAGTTTTATCGCTTTCAAAGATGAAATTCAGGGACCTTTAACACCTTCCGATGCGGTAGAGTTTATGTCGGTTCTCTCTTCCTATTTTGATATGGGTGAATTTAATATAATTAGAGGTTATATCAGAGAGCTGACCGAACAGCTTATTCAATCGGGAAAGTTTTCCTCTTCGCAATTAGAGTCTTTCTTAAAAGGAGCACTAATTAAAGAGCAGGAAAAGATAATTCCTTCGGATCTGTATATTGAAGCCTTAGATATTAACCTATTGAGAAAATAAATTATAACTTTACTCCCAGAGTTTTCATCAAGCAGAGAGATAACATTTTTGAAATAACCGAAAAGAAAATGAGGAACGGGAAGCTGCACTTTTTGCTTCTTAAATAATTAGTTTCCTTCCAAACATGAAGATGAGTTTACCCCTTTGAGGCTCACACCGTAATGCTAATTGTATTGGGATTGCTTCTGAATATTGAATATATAAAAAGATTATTCTTCACTAACGTATTTCATTACGGATATAATTACAAACACCTGTACTCCGTTTCCTTTCCCGAATTCCGTCAATCCTTCGCCTGTTGTTGCAGTTATTCCGACTTCTTTTTTCTCCAAATTTAGCAGAGCGGCAATTCTCTCTTTCATTCTATCAATATGAGGTGATAATTTCGGTTCCAAACATTCTATTGAAATTGCACAATGTAAAATTTTGCAATCCTTTAAAAATTTAAGAGCGTGTTCCAAATAAACCGCACTATCCGTTATTCCATCTTCTTTGCATAATCGATCGGCATATTTCCCGATAATATTTTTACCGGAAATACTCGATATTGCATTTGTTATAGCGTGCAGTACCGGATCGGCATCGCTGTTACCTTTTAAAGATTTAGGATAATCAATTTTAATACCGCCTAAAATTAACGGTTTTGTTTTTTCATCTTCAAACTTATGACTGTCCTGTCCTAATCCAGTTATAAAAATAGCTGTGTTATTTTTCAATATCTTACCTCAAATGTTTTAAATTCACCGGTGGGTTCTTTCCAAATAATATTAGCATTTTTAACGTGTGCACTTGCCGGACCTATTTTAAGGAGTTCGAACAATTCAATTAATTTTTCTTTCGGTCCTTCGGCGATTGTGAGAACCTCGCCGGTATACAAATTTTGTGTGTAACCTGTAAGTCCGAGCATTGCGGCTTTCCTTATAACATAATAGCGAAAGCCCACGCCTTGAACCAATCCATTTACAATTATTTCAGCTCTTGTTTCTTCCATTTTTCAAAAATATTATATCGTAAGTTTCGGAAATGATCAATCCCATAAAAACTAGCAGGGAGCCTATCAATCCAAAATTAGTGATTTTTTCATTTATTGCAAAGTAAGCAATTATCGCGGCAAAAATAGGTTCGAACGAATATATTATTCCCGCTTTTGTGGGTGTAACGAACCGTTGGTATTTGGTTTGTAAAATCGTTGTAATTAGTGTTGCGAAAATTGCAGTGTAAAAAACACCAAATGCAAGATCGTTTGTAAAGCTAATGCGCAGGGGTTCCAAGTTTGAAGCAGAAAACGCGAGAGCCGCTATTAAACTTAAAACTACCGTAACGGCTATCTGATAGAAGACCAATGTCCAAAAATTCATTCTACCGGAAATCATATCCAAATAAACAATGTAAAGTGCATAAGCCATTGCACAGAAAACCGTTAGTAAATCTCCGACATTAAAATTGCCGCCAAGTTCATCCAGGAAGTTTGCTAAAGATCCACCACCTGACGACAAAAATAGTATTCCTGTAAAAACCAATAACGTGCCTATCGCCGCGCCGATTGTAGGCAATCTTCTTTCCAAAGTAGTTTGCAGAATGGGAATCATTACAACCGAAGAACCGGTAATAAAGCCTGATTTTGTCGCACTCGTAAATTTCAACCCGATGGTCTGTGTAGCGAAACTAACAAAAAGAATAACACCGAGAATCACTCCAGGTATCACGTGTTCTTTTTTTAGCGGAAATATTACTTTCCATTTCCAAGGTATAAAAATTAGCATTGCAAGACTGAAACGGAGCAGAATAAAAATCATTGTCGATACGTCTTGAATAGATTCCTTAACGATTACAAACGTACCGCCCCAAAGGAGAGTTACTATTAGAAGCATCATTTCACTTCTGTATTTCGTACTTATCAACGCGTTAACTCTCTTTTGGTTGAATATAACCGAAGCTTTTGAGGAATGTGGGATTGCTACGCCAGTCTTTCCTAACCTTTACGCGAATCTCCAAGAATACAGGTCTTTGCAAAAATGTTTCGATTGCCCTGCGGGAAATCTCCCCGAGTTTTTTAATTTTTGCACCTTTCTTGCCGATAATAATCGGTTTCTGTGTTTCTTTTTCCACAACAATGGCGGCGGAAATATAATCCTTACCTTTTTCTCTCTCTTTGAATTCTTCTATTAAAACTTCCGTGCTGTATGGTACTTCGTCCCTGTACAATTCGAATATTTTCTCTCTGATAATTTCTGAAACAAAGAACCTTTCGCTTTCATCGGAGAGTTGATCATCCGGATAAAATTTCGGACTTTCAGGCAAATGCTTAATTATATTCTCCAGCACAAGATGTAGGTTTACATTTAACGCTGCGGATACCGGCAGTATCTCTTCGAATAATTTTGCGTCTTCAAGAACTTTCATTAACAGTTCAAGCTTTTCAGCAGGAACCAAATCGATTTTATTTATAACACAAATTTTAGGGACTTTAGTTTTCTCCAATATCTTTGCAGCGTGTTCATTTTTTAGAGTTAATTCTCCCAACGGATCTGTGCTGATATCGATCATGCAAAGAAGTACATCGGCATCATCAACCGAACGGAAAACAAACTCCATCATTTTTTCCTGCAAGAGATATGAGGGATCGAGAATGCCGGGTGTATCCAAAAATATTATTTGATTTTTCGGATCGTTGTAAATACCCAATACTCTCTTACGTGTGGTTTGAGGTTTGGGAGTTGTGATCGAAAGTTTTTCACCGAGTATGGCGTTCATCAATGTTGATTTACCAACATTCGGTCTACCGATTATTGCTACGTATCCTGCTTTTGTTTCCATAATTTTCTTCTAATTGTTTCTGCAAAAATAAATAATTAAAACTGAAATTGTTTTTGATTTACAATTTTCATCTAAAGCTATTGGTGGTCAGATCTTCCTGTCTCTTTGAAATTATCTAATATGTTCTATAATAGAAATGGTAATAGATGTTAGAATTTTTAAAAATTGGAATCGGAATTTTCTTTGGATAAACTCTTTCTTTTGTTTGGTAACTCTTTACACAGAAAGAAAACTACTAAAAGAAATCAGCTTAAATAATAAAGAAAAAAGATAAAAACGATAATCTATCGGTTAATTAATTTCTCCCATAACCATTGCTTCGTAACCAGTATCTTTGGCAGTTTGGATTACTTTATCGACAATATTTTTATCTACTACGGAAATTAAACCTATTCCCAAATTAAACACATGTCTCATTTCCTCATCGGCAATATTTCCGGTTTCTTTAATTAATTTAAAAATAGGTGGTATTTCCCAGGAATTCCAGTCAATATTTAATTTAAGATCCCCTCTCAAAATTCTATTTGTATTACCTATTATTCCGCCGCCGGTTATATGAGAAAAACCGTTTACTCCTTCAACGTTTTTTGCTGCAGAAATAAATTTGAGATAGGAAATATGAATGCTAAGAAGTTCCTCGCCGAGTGTGTTATCCAATATATCTGGTTTATCTGATAATTTAAACTTATTGAGCAATACGTTTCGAGCCAGCGAATATCCGTTAGTATGTAATCCGCTAGATTTCAACCCAATAAGTATATTCCCTTTTTCAATTGCGGAGCCTGTAATTACCTTTTCTTTTTCTACAATACCCACAATTGTACCTGATAAATCGTAGTCGTTGTCTTCATACATTCCCGGCATTTCGGCAGTTTCTCCACCTATTAAAGCTACTCCGTTTTCTTTGCAGGCAATTGAAAACCCCTTTACAATATCTGCGGCTTTTTCGGGTACCAGTTTGCCGAAAGCCATATAATCCATGAAATATAATGGTTTAGCCCCTCCGACTGCAATATCATTAACGCAATGGTTTACCAAGTCCTGACCAACAGTATCGTGTTTGTCCATTGCTATTGCAATTTTCAATTTTGTTCCTACACCGTCAACACTCGAAACTAAAACCGGAGTTTTGTATTCGTCCAATGGAATTTGATAAAAAGCACCGAAATGCCCTATTCCGGTCAATACATTCTTGTTAAATGTTGATTTTGCATAATCCTTAATTTTATCTACTGTCTCTTCGCCGGCTTTAATATCTACACCGGATGCTTTATAACTGTTTTCCACCTGCTAAACCATAATATTATTTTTTATATCGAAAGATAATAAAGTTTTTAATTCTCAATGTGGTTTAATGGAAATTTTACCAAATAATTATCCTTATTATTCTTTCCCGATGAATAATAAAACAAAAAATTGATGTTTTACTTTATGAAAATATTTTAATCTAAAAATTAAATTTTCCCTTTCTTTATCGTCTACTAACTTCTTATTTTTACGGCTTTATTTTTTAAAAAGTAGAAAGAATAAGAAAGAAATGGCAAAAAGATTATTGAAAAAATATCCGGTAATCGATTACTTTGCGATTACTGTAGGCTCTGCATTGATGGCGATTGGTATTGGTGTTTTTCTCGTAGATGCGAAGGTTGTTCCGGGTGGTGCAAGCGGTTTGGCTATGGCAATTCATTATCTTAGCAGTGGAAGCATTCCTGTTGGATTGACCGTTTGGCTGATAAATATTCCTCTTTATCTATGGGGCATTAAGGAATTAGGAAAAAGATTCGGAGTGAGAACATTTTACGGATTTACCGTGAGTTCTTTTTTTATTGATTTCTTCAGAGGTGATATTCCGGGATTTGGTTCTATTAAATTACAAGAATCCCAAACCATAAGAGACTTAATGAATAACGATTTCCTTTTTCTCATTATAATCAGTGCTGTGCTTATAGGTTTAGGTTTGGGAATCATATTTAAATTTAAAGGGACAACTGCTGGTTCGGATATAATTGCGGCAATTATGCAGAAAAGATTGGGAATTAAACCGGGTCAGGCAATTTTGCTTATAGATTTTATTGTTATTGTTCTTGCCGGATTTATAATTGAAATAAAGGGTCTATCTCCGGATCGTCCGGCATTATCATTAACGTTTTATGCGATCTTCCTTCTATTTATATCATCTAGGATTATTGATGTAATTATTGACGGTTTCGATTATGCGAGGATGGCGACAATTATTTCTGAGAAAAATGATAAAATAGCGGAAATGATTTTGAATCAGTTTAGCCGCGGAGCTACGGCGCTAAAATCGAGAGGACTATACAGGAATATAGACAGAGAAGTTCTTGTAACGGTTGTAACTCTTAAAGAAGTTACCCGATTAACTGAATCGGTGAAAGAAATTGATCCGGATGCTTTTGTAATTATAAATAATGTCCACGAAGTTTTAGGCGAGGGATTCCGAAGAAGAATTTAGTCTCCATCTTCCGGTTTCTGAATTTTTTAGTATTTTGCATTCTAAAAAGTATTACAGGGTTAGATATGCAAGGCGGAATTCCGAATCCGGATGAAATTATAAGTAAATGCAAAGGTTTTCAAGAAAGTAGAATTTTACTTACTTCTATCGAGCTTAAAATTTTTACTTTAATTGATTCCCATTTACTCACCGCCGATGAAATTGCAAAGAAAATTGACTCCCACATTGAACCGCTCGAACGATTATTAAACGCATTGGTTGCACTCGGATATTTAGGTAAAGTGAAGGGTAAATTTTACAATTCCCAACATTCTGTTAAATACCTGAATGAAAATTCTCCTGAATTTATTGCCTCGTTGAAACATTACAGCAATATGTGGAAAAACTGGAGTGAATTAACGAGTAAAATAAAAAAGGTCGATAATTCTGAGGATTTTTCCGAATCTTTTATCGCGGCAATGCATTACCGAGCAGGTAAGCAAGCGGATATTATTCCTCATTTACTTAATTTGTCCGAAGTTAAAAGAATTATTGATATTGGCGGAGGGAGCGGAATATTTTCAATGGGAATATTGAAATACCTTCCCGGTGCCGAAGCGGTTCTTTTAGATTTACCTCATATCATTCCTATTGCCCAAAAGTATATTGAGCAGGAGGGGTTTTCTTCCAAGTTTTCTTTTATTCCGGGCAATTATCTTATTGCCGATTTCGGATCCGGTTATGACCTTGCTATTCTATCGGCTATTCTGCATATCAATTCTTACGAAGAAAATGAGGAATTAATAGGGAAAACATATGACTCTTTGAATAGTGGAGGTCAAATAGTAATAAACGAATTTATAATAGATGAAAATGGAACGGAACCGTTAAGTGCTGCAATATTTTCGTTAAATATGCTGGTTGGTACGGATAAGGGGAAGACTTACAAATTCTCCGAAATAAATGCTTGGCTTGAAAATGCTCATTTTAAAGGTATTGAGTTGAAGCCTACCGGATTTGGAACTAATTTGATAGTTGCATATAAATAAATTGTAATAGATGTTTAGATTGACATTTAACAATCCTATAACTATCTATTACAACTGAATAATATTTAATCTGAAAGGAAGTGTATGGTTCAAGGCAAAAAACACAGGAAACTGAAAAAGGAATTAGGACTGAGTGATGTTTTTATGATGGCTATAGGGACAACACTTAGTGCAGGATTTTTTCTTCTTCCCGGACTCGCAGCTGAAATTTCCGGACCGGCAATGGTTCTTGCTTATTTTATAGCTGTCATACCTCTAATTCCGGCATTACTTAGTAAAATTGAATTAGCTACTGCAATGCCAAAAGCAGGAGGTGTCTATTTCTTTTTGGACCGTGCTCTTGGGCCATTTTTCGGTACTATTGGTGGATTGGGAATTTGGTTAACATTTATTCTTAAAGTTTCTTTTGCCCTAATTGGTATGGGCGCATATCTCGAAATATTTTTTCCCGACTTACCAATAGAACCTATTGCCATCGGGTTTGCTCTGATATTAACATTATTGAATTTGCTGGGCACCAAAAAAACAAGCAATTTCCAAATGATTTTGGCGGTTAGTTTAATTCTTATTCTTTCCGTATTTATTGGGGGTGGAATTCCAAAAATAAATTACAGTCATTTCGATGGTTTCTTCGATTCAGGCTTTTCAAGCATCATTACAACTTCGGGATTGGTGTTTGTCAGTTATATCGGATTGACAAAGGTAGCCAGTTTAGCGGAGGAAATTAAGAATCCGGAAAGGAATTTAACACTTGGAATTTTTATGGCAGTTACCGTTTCAATAGTTATTTATGTATTGGGAACACTTGTAATGGCGGGTGTGGAGCCTATGGAAATGCTTAAAGGCGATCTCACTCCCGTAGCCACAAGTGCAAAAATTATTTTTGGCAAAACCGGAGAAATATTCCTCAGTATCGCTGCAATTATTGCATTCGTTTCTGTTGCCAATGTTGGAATGATGAGTGCTTCCAGATATCCTCTGGCAATGAGTCGAGATCATATATTCCCGGATTTTTTCAGAAAATTGAATAAGGCTAGCGTTCCGGTTTACGGTATTCTTTTTACATCGATATTGGTGATATTTTTACTGATTGTATTAAATCCGATGTCAATTGCAAAACTGGCATCTTCATTTCAATTGCTTGTTTTTGCTCTTATAAATTTTGCTGTAATTATCATGAGAGAAAGCAAAATTGAATCTTATGATCCGGGATTTACCTCCATTTTTTATCCTTGGATGCAAATATTCGGAATCATTACGGCATTAATTCTTATCATCGGACTAGGATTATTATCGATACTATTTTCTTCTTTCCTACTTTTAGTTTGTATTCTTTGGTATTGGTTTTATGCGCGTAAAAGGGTGGTGAGAGTCGGGGCAATTTATCATGTATTCGAAAGATTAGGGCGCCAAAGATATGATGCACTCGATTCCGAATTGAGGGGCATAATGAAAGAAAAGGGCTTGCGTAAAGACGATCCTTTCGAACACGTAGTATCGAGAGCTAAAGTAATAGATCTAAATGAAGAAATGCTTTTCGAAGATGTTGTTGCAAAAGCTGCAAAATGGCTGGAAAAAACCATCCCATTAAGCGCAGAAGTTATTACCGAACAAATTATGGAAGGTACGAGAATAGGAGCTACTCCAGTAACCAAAGGTGTGGCGCTTCCGCATTTTAGGGCTAAAGAAGTTTCTCAAACGGAAATGGTTTTAGTTAGAGCCAAAAAAGGTGTGATGATTACACTTGTTAATCCCATAACACACGAAGAGGAAGAAGAACAAAAAGTTAATGCAATGTTTTTCCTCGTTAGTCCGGATAGCAATCCTGCTCAGCATTTAAGAATGCTGGCTCAAATTGCCGGCAGGGTAGAGGATGATAGTTTTGTGAAGGAATGGAATGAAGCCATAAATGAATTAGAAATAAAACAAGCTTTGCTTCATGACGACAGATTTTTATCACTTCAAATAAAGAAGGACGATCCGACTTCTAAGTTAATTGGAAAACAATTGAAAGAATTAAATTTACCGAAAGGTTGTTTAGTTACTCTGCTTACACGTGATCAGAAATCTATTGTTCCATATGGCAATACTAAATTAATAGCCGGTGATAAGATTTTAATAATTGGTGAAACTGAAAAATTAAAAATATTAAAGGAAAGTTTGACTTAAAATGGCTGAAGAAAAATTTATTAAATATCTACCTGCATTCGATTACTCTGACGAAGAGATGATTGAAATATCGAAGAGATTATTAGACGATATGAAGAAGCGTCGTACAGTTAGAATGTTCTCCGATAAACCGGTAGATTTGAGAATAATTGAGAATAATTGAGAATTGTTTGAGAATTGCCGGAACTGCTCCAAGCGGGGCAAATATGCAACCTTGGCATTTTGTTGTGGTAACAGATAGTAAAATTAAAAAAGAAATTCGCGAAGGAGCAGAGAAAGAAGAGCGTGAATTTTACGGTGGAAAGGCTCCCGAGGATTGGCTTGATGCGTTAGAGCCTTTCGGTACGGATGCTTACAAACCTTTCCTCGAAAAAGCTCCTGTACTAATTGCAATATTCGAAAAGAAATATGATTTAGATGAAAACGGCAAAAAAATTAAACACTACTATACTAAAGAGTCTGTTGGACTGGCAGCGGGATTTTTAATAACCGCAATACATTTAAGCGGATTAGTTTCACTTACGCATACTCCGAGTCCGATGAATTTTTTAAATAAAATTTTAAATCGTCCTTCATATGAAAAACCTTTTCTGATCTTAGTAGTTGGTCACCCTGCAGACGATGCCGTTGTTCCTAATATTAGTAAGAAAACTTTAGAGAAGATATCGACATTCCTCTAGAATAATAAAATGTAATATCCTTTTAGTTCTATTATAATTGGGTGTAATATGATTTCAAAGTATTTCGAATTCGATAAATACAATACTAATTTCAGACGCGAAATTACTGCAGGTGCGACCACCTTTATCACAATGGCATACATAATAGTTGTTAATCCCAAAATATTAGAAGCTGCAGGTATTCCATTCGGTCCTTCTTTAGTCGCTACTATTTTAACTGCCTTCTTCGGAACTCTTACAATGGGAATATATGCAAAGCGTCCGTTTGCTATTGCTCCTTATATGGGTGAAAATGCATTTATTGCTTATACTGTTGTAAATGTTCTGGGGTATAGTTGGCAGACGGCAATTGGAGCTATATTCATTAGCGGTGTTCTTTTTACGATTCTTACATTATTTAATATTAGAACCTGGCTTGCCGAAGCGGTCCCGCAAAGTTTAAAAATAGCTTTTGCCGTTGGTATTGGACTGTTTCTTACTTTTATTGGGCTAAATGATACTGGTATTGTTACTCTCGGTGTAAAAGGTGCTCCTGTACACGTCGGTGATTTCCACTCTGCAAAAATTATTTTGGCAATTTTCGGATTTATTGTTACCGGTCTATTGATGATAAGAAAAGTTAACGGGGCAATCTTGATTGGAATAGTTTTAACGACAGCTATCGGAATGATTTATGGTGTCACCGAACTTCCCAAAAGTATCGTCAGTTTGCCGCCAGATATTTCACCTACTTTGTTTCAACTTGATATTGCTGGAGCGTTGAGCTGGGGATTTTTTGCAGTTATACTTACCGTATTAGTGATGGATTTTTTGGATACAATGGGAACACTTATCGGTATGTCATATCGAGCGAATTTGTTGGACGAGAACGGAAATTTGCCCGAAATCGAAAAACCCTTTCTATGCGATGCCTTATCTACAGTTGTTGCATCATTACTCGGAACAACTACTGCTGGTGTGTATATCGAATCTGCTGCGGGTATTGAAGCAGGAGGCAGAACGGGATTTACTGCGGTTGTTACCGCTTTATTGTTTTTAATTGCTCTCTTCTTTTCGCCATTGTTTACCGTTATTCCGGCTTTTGCTTACGGAAGTGCACTTATTATTGTTGGCATGCTTATGATTTCTCCAATTAAAGAAATAAATTTCGACGATTATACCGAAGTCATTCCGGCTTTTGTTACTATTACTTTGATGAGCTTTACATACAATATTGGGATAGGAATGACTGCCGGTTTTGTGATCTATCCGATTACAAAAATAGCTGCCGGGAAATTAAAAGAAATTACCGCCGGGGTGTGGGTGATGTTTATATTTTCTGTGCTGTTTTATATATTTTATCCTTACTGAGATTTAAGCTGAGATTTGGTTTTAATATGAAACCTTACGGAAAGAAGAATAGCAGCTGAAAATAAACCGGTTGATAATCCGATCCAAATTCCTACAGCTCCCAACTCATATATAAATCCTAAAATGTAACCAGTTGGCAGTGATATTACCCAATAGGCAAATATTGCTATATATAACGGAAATTTAACATCTGTTAATCCTCGTAATATTCCCAAACCAACAGCTTGTATTCCGTCGGCAATTTGAAATACTGCCGTGATTAACAAAAGAGTAGCGGCAGTTTGAATGACGGTAGGATCATCAATATAAAGTTTGGGCAGGAAATATCGCAACAGAATAAATAATAACCCTGTCGAAGTCATAAATAAAACCGACAGTAACAATGCAGAAAAACCTGCTTTGCGAACACCTTGATAATCTTTTTCTCCTAACTTTCCACCGACCCTTATTGTTCCGGCAGATGAGATACCGAGAACAACCATATAAGAAATTGAAGCTAAATTAATAGCAATTTGATGAGCTGCTTGAGCAGTAGCGCCAATCCATCCAACCATAACTGCAGCGAAGGCAAATGCGCCAACTTCGAATGCATATTGAAATCCACTCGGTAAACCGATAGAAATTATTTTCTTTATTATTATTTTATCAATTCGCTTGAACTTTAGTGACGGGTCGTATTCTTTGTATTTTGCGTTCTTAATTACGTAGTAGATAATGAACATTGCCATAAAACTTCGTGTGGAAACAGTTGCAATTCCTGCGCCGTCTAACCCCATTGCAGGGAAACCGAGCTTACCGAATATTAAAACGTAATTAACGAGAGCATTGACAATATTGGCGGTTAATGCGGCGTACATCGGTGGCTTAGTATCGGATAATCCTTCTACAAATTGTCTGTATGTTTGAAACAGCATAAAAGGAAGAACTGAAAAGCTTAAGATGTGCATATAAGAAATTGCAAGCCTTGTTACTTCAGCAGATTGACCGAGAAATGGAATTGCTTCGGCCATAAAATAAATAATTACATTCAGAATAATAGCGAAGACTACGTTTACCAGAAGAGACTGCCGTAATATTATTCCGCACTCTTGATGGTTTTTCCCTCCTTTAGCAATTGCGACCAAAGGAGTTACTGCCATGCTTAATCCAATTCCCAAAACCATTATTAAAAAGAATAAACCGTTAACTAATGCCGATGCGGCAAGTGGTTCGGCGCCTACACGTCCTACCATAAGACTATCCACTACACCGAACATTATTTGACCGAGTTGACCCAGAGCGACTGGAATTGCAAGTTTTACGGTTTCTTTTATGTGCTGTTTATAGGAATTCATTGTTTAAAGATATGTAATTTCTGAAATTCAAATATAAACCGGTTCTTACTAAGTCCTACGGAAGGCAATATTTGTAACTGTAATAATTACTTTCAAAATATTTTTGGTACGGATTTTATTTATTTTGCAGACGGTCAATTTTCTGTTTCAATAAATTCAATTCGTTTAATTGCTGCTGCAAATTTATTGTAGTGGCTTTTAGTGAGTCAATCTTCTTATCTATTTGAGTTTCAAATTCTTCTTTTTTCCAATAACCTCTTTCTTCGAAATATCCTTTAAATAACCAATTGTGTTTTAATGCTTCCATATTTTCCAAAAAGTTTTTCGTTCCTTCTTTCGCAAATTGTGTTGTTTCAACCAAATTATTAATAACTGTTTTTATCGAATCGTACGCACTTCTATCGGAAATGAGTGCACCTAAAACACCTTCACCGTTTTCAACGGTAGAGATTAAATTTTTAATATCGGATACTGAACTGTCTACGTTACTCACAATGCTTTCCACTCCGGTTCCCAAACCAACGATGAAGTCAGTGATTTCATTGAGTTTAAGTGTCATTTGTACCAGACTGGAATCCGCCGATTTAGTTATTTCAACAGCTGAATAATAAAGTTCTTCGTCATTAATAATCTTACCTATCGTTCCTTTTCCTGCATTGACTTTTTCAACTATTTCGGAGAGGTTCTTAGTAAGAGTCTTTAAGTAACCGATAACGCCTTGGCTCTCTTCAATTATTTTTGAAAAACTTAAAGGCGCTTTTGCACGGATTACTCCGTTATTTTCAATTATTTCCATATCGGGTGAGCCGGCTGAAATACTGACAATCTTGCTTCCAACCAATCCTTCGGTTTCAATGCTTGCTTCACTGTCGAGTCTGATGAACTGGCGTAAATCTTTATTTATCCTCATAGTAACTTCAACTCTTCCCGTTGTATCCGGTACAAGCGTAATATTGCTTACATTACCTATATTCATTCCGCTTAAACGAACGGATGCACCGGTTCTTAAGCCGGCAACATCTGTAAAATAAGTTCTAATTGTAATACTTTCGGTAAAAATGGATTCTTTATTGCCGACTAAAAATATTGCTATAACAAGTAAGATGGTTCCAACAAAAATAAAAATACCTAAACGTGCGCCTTCAAAGTGCTTTAACATATCAAACTCCGTTAGGAAGTTACTAATTCATAACTAAAAAAGTTTCTCAAGAAAATATCTTCTGAATTCATTAATTCCTTGATTGTTCCGCTATATTTAATTTTTCCGTCTTTCAAAAATATTGCATTATCGGCTATAATATTAGCGCAGATCAAATCGTGTGTTACAACAACGGAAGTCATTTTCAATTTATTCTGTAAATCTCTTATAAGAACACTGATCTCTTTCGAAGTTAGCGGGTCCAGTCCAGTTGTCGGTTCATCGTACAGCATTATTTCCGGTTCGGTAATTATACTACGCGCTAATCCGATCCTCTTCCTCATTCCGCCGGAAAGTTCGCTTGGCATTTTATCTATAGCTTCTTTAAGTCCGACCAGTTCTAAAGTGTTTTCAACTTTCTGATTAATTTCGTCATCCGTAAAATTGTAATGTCTTCTTAACGGAAATTCCAAGTTTTCTCTTACCGTCATAGAGTCATATAAAGCTCCGCCTTGGAATAGGAATCCGAGTCTTTTTCTTAAATCATTCAGCTCTTTATTCGGCAAGTTTGTTACTTCAGTTCCTTTTATTATTATTTTGCCTTTATCCGGTTTCAATAATCCGATAATGCATTTTAAAAGAACGCTTTTCCCGCTGCCGCTTCTTCCGAAGACAACAAAATTTTCACTCTCTTTCACAGAAAGAGAAATATTATCCAGCACAGTAAAACCGTTGAAACTTTTTGTAAGATTTTTTATTTCAATTGATTTTAAGTCGGCCATATCCAAAGAGTAATTTTAACTAAAACAGTGTCAATAAGAAGAATTAGCAGAGAAGAAAGCACAACGGAAGTAGTGGATGCTCTTCCTACGCCTTCGGTTCCGCCTTCGGTTGTAAATCCTTTGTAAGAACCGACAAGTCCCACAATGTAACCAAATACAAAAGTTTTAACAATTCCGGGAATTAAATCTCCGTATTGAATAGCGTCTATAACCGAGTTCTGATAATATTCAAAAGTCATACTTTGTGTAAGAATAACACCGAAATATCCGCCAAAAACAGCCAGGAAAATCACATAAACAGTCAAAAGGGGTAAAATCAATGTGGTAGCGATAACCCTTGTAACAACAAGAAATTTGAAAGGATTTACTGCGGTTACTTCCATTGCGTCAATTTGCTCTGTAACTCTCATAGAGCCAAGTTCCGCGCCGATACCGGAACTGACTCTACCGGCAAAAATTAAAGCTGTAATAACAGGTCCTAACTCCCTCACGACTGAAAGGGCAACAGTGCCGGGCAGGTAATCGGATGCTCCGAAGCGTGCAAAAACCGGCTGACTTTGTAACGCTAAAACCAATCCGATTATAAATCCGGTTATACTTACAATTGGGAATGTTTTAATTCCCAATTCTATCATATGTTTTTTCACTTCTTGAATATCGTAAGGGGGGACCAGGACTTGTTTCATAAATTCCCAATTGAAAACGGATAAGCCCGTTATTGTAGCGAAAAAATTATAAATCTTTTCGCTTGTTGTTAATTTTTTCTTAAAAATTATCTTGGGAATATTCATCAATAATTCTCGTCTTCAATTTAAAGGCAAAAATAGTAAATAATAGAGAAAGATTGTAACTAATTTTAATATTATAATGCATTTTGATAATGCGTGATTTCCGGCTTCGAATTTGGGTAATGGAGTATTGCAATTACATCTATTCGGCAGAGATTATCCTCAATATCATTTTCGTACAAATATGCTTCCGCTACTTTTCTGATTTGAGCCTGCTTTTTTTTAGTGATTGAATCTTCCGGATTACCGTATTCTAAAGAGCGTCTGTATTTTACTTCAATAAAAACTAATTCATCTTTATCTTTTGCGATTATATCAATCTCTCCGTGACCGTATTGATAATTACGGTCAATTATTTTGTAACCCTTTTCTGATAAGTATTTTACGGCAATATCTTCACCCTTATTGCCGACTGCTTTTTTATGCATTTATACTTAATTGATAACTTACATCGCTATTAATTATTTTCTGAAGAAATGAAAGTCTGTGATATGGAGTAACGCCGTATTTCTTAATTGCCTCTATATGTTCTTTTGTTCCGTAGCCTTTATTCTTGTGCCATTTATATTGGGGATGCTCATCCGAAAGTTTAAGCATTATTCTGTCTCTTGTAACTTTTGCGATAATAGATGCAGCAGCAATTGAAAACGATTTCGAATCACCCTTTACAACAGTTTCGAACCTCTTTTTCGTAGGAAATATTTTGTTGCCGTCAACTAATAATAGGTCGGGAATTGGTCTTAATTCTTCGCAGCATTGTTTCATAGCTTTAAGAGTTGCTTGTAAAATATTTATATCATCAATTTCGGATTGGTCGATAATAGAAGTTGAAACGGAGATGGCTTTATCCATAATTTCGTCATATAATTCATCCCTTTTTTTTGAAGTAAGTTTTTTCGAATCGTTAATTCCTTCGATGAATGTTTCGTTTTCGAAAATTACTGCAGCCGCAACTACCGGTCCGGCTAAAGGACCACGCCCTGCTTCGTCAATGCCGGCAATGACTTTTATCTCGTCGTTTACAAATTTCAAATCGAATGCTTTTAATTCGTTTATCATAATGTGCCTGTATAAATTGCAATTAAACCGAGAACCATTGCGAGTTTCATCAGGGAACTAATTCTGTGAAACTCTTCAATTTTCTCTGCATTCAAAAGTGCTTTATTTAAATATACTAAAAGTAAATCAACGGTAAATAACACCAATACTAAATATTCTATATTATAAATTGATAAATAAAAGGGAAATAAAGTTGATATTATAAGTAAAACCGATAATGCAATAATTATGTTCTTAGTTTTATCTATTCCGAAAACTATCGGAAATGTTCTTATCCCTTCAGCTTTATCTCCTTTAATATCTTCAATATCTTTTGTTAATTCCCTCATTAAATTAATTAAGAACGCAAAGATCGCAGGAAAAATTCCGCCTTCCCAATTATTTACAGCTACACCGCCGTAAATGAATGTAAATCCGGTGAAGAATGCGACGATAAAATTTCCTGCCAATGGTACTGACTTAAATTTTAACGAATAAATAAATATGGAAATAATTGCTGCCAAAGCAATGATGAATGCAGTGGAGTTGACAAACAGAGCAAATACAAGGGATAAGAGTACTAATAAGATGTAATATATCATTGCAGAGGATTTAGTTAATAAACCCGAAGGCAGAACTCTATCCGGACGATTTATTTTATCAATCTCAACATCGAAATAGTCATTTATTACATTACCGCTGCTGCTTACAAATGCCGCAGAAAGCGCAGCTATAATAATAGTGAAAGAAATTTCCTTCGTCGCAGAACAAATCAATCCGGCAACTAACACCGAAAGGAATGTTATTATAAAATTAATTGGGCGGACAATTTTTATTAATGCAGATAACTTATTCATTATGGCAGCAAAAATAATTAGAATTCATTAATTATTCCGAAATGAATTAAACCTTGTGTTAATGCATTCCCTTGTGCTATTGCATAACTTACGGCAAGTATACCAAGCCCTGTTTCCAAACTAACACCAAAGCCGTAGCCGGATAAATAATTTTCTACTTGCGGTGTGTTATTTATTTCATCTTCTTTTTTCAAGTAATATCCGTAATCATAGAATAGGAAGGCGTACGACCTTTTAGAAAGAAGAAAACGATACTCAAGATTGCTCCAAAATAATCTATTTGCAGAGAATTGTTTTTCACGGTATCCGCGTAATGTATTTGTTCCGCCGAACAAATAAAGGTCGCCGTTATCTATATTATCGCCGCGTAATTCCCTGCCATGAATACTTCCGGCAAATATCTGTCTTGAAAATATCCTTTGAAAGTATGAAAAATCCAGCTGAATATTTTGCAAGTTGTTTTTAAGTTTAATTCCGGGTGTAAGCAACTTGGGTGGTCCGAGTATTTTCTTTTGAGTAAATTTATATGAATTTATAAAGAGCAGACCTTCGGTAGGGGAATACGGATCATCTCGCGTATCAATTTTAAGTTGAAATCCTAAATCAAGTGAAGTTGAATTAAATACGCGCGCGGTTGTTCTTTCGTTCTCTGTCGAAATTGTTTCGCCGGTGCCTAAAATTAAAGATGCGGTGATTGACTCTGTCGCAAGATATTCCAAGTGAGAGTTAAAATATCTTTTTACGTATGTAGTATCCTGTTTCCGTTGAAATAAATAAAAATTAAGATTAAACGGATAATTAAAAATCCAGGGTTCCAGGTATTTTAATTCAAATTCCTGAGATAATCGATCGTCGGTTTGCCAACGGAAAGCAAATGCCCTGCCCGTTCCGAACAGATTTCGTAAACTTACGTTAACATAACCAGTGAAGTATCCATTCTTGTTTTCATTTGCCGGCGGAACATAACCAATAATTCCGTCGAAGTTATTAGTCTCTTTTTCTTTTACGGTTAAATGCAAAACGCCTTTATTATCTGCATTTAAATAGTAGAATGGTTTTTCTACAGGTTCAAAAAACTTTAGCCTGTTTAATCTTTCCGGAATTTGATCTATGAGAATCTGTGAGTATTTCGCTCCTTTTTCTAATCGTAGTTCTCTAATTATCACATCATCATCGGTATTTTCATTTCCCTCAATTTCAATAAAATCGATTTTACTTTCTTCTTTCTTATCAATTTCGAATGAAATCTTTACTCCGTAAATGTCATCATCCAACCAATTTATATTTTTGATTTTCACCGAGGCAAACGGATAGCCATTATTTTCGTAGTAATTGAGAATATTATCGATTACAGATTCTATGTTTCCGGCAGTAAAAATTTGATCCGTTAATTCGGAGCATATTTTGTCAATGAATAGTGAATCCTGTCCTGAAATACCTGCGATAGAATAATTCTTAATATAAGATGGCGAATTTTCGGTTATATATATTTCAATTCTATTATCTACAGAAATTATTGAGTCGAGTGAAAAATGAAAATATCCCGTGGAAGTTAATCCTCTCGAAATTCTGTTGACGATGGAATCATTCACTGCTGCCGAGTCTATTGAATAGATATTTCCGATCCAGGAAATATAATCCGCTTCGGAAAAAATCTTGTTGCCTTTAATCTTTATTTCGGTTTTATTCTGCGAATAAAATAGAATAGGGAAGAAACTTATAAAAAAAACGATTTTAAATAGTTGGCGAATCATCGATAAGTTTCAATTTTTTACCGATATTTTCAATTTTTGCATCGGGGCAAGAATCAATCAGTTCCCTATTTACGGCACAAGTTTCCCAACTAATGGAATTTAAAGCTCCTAATTTGCAACCTAAATTAACGAATTCATCGAATGTTAATCCCTTTTCAAGTCCGGCAGCAATTCCTGAGTTAAACGCATCTCCGCTTCCTATGCTATCAATTTCGTTTTCTAAAACCGGAGGTGTGATTTTATAAATAAATCCGAACTTTAATCCGTAAAACGTTTTTTTGCCGTTAGAAATAAAGGCGATTTTTATCCCTTTATTGTAGAGTTGCTTCAGAAACCCTGTGATATCCTCTTCCGAAGTTAAATTCAAATTCAAGGATGAATTAATCTCTTCCAAATTATTATGAAGAATCATAGGGGCTTTTTCTATAAAACCTTGCAAGTGATTGCCGTAAGTATCGAGAAGAACAATTTTATCTTCCTTGTGGGCAATATCAATTCCCTGATCAAATATTCTCGATGCTATTTTATTCGGTGAACTTCCGGCAAAGATTATTATTGATGCATTTGGAATCATTTTTTCGAGCCGACTGATAAATTCGTCGGCTTCTTTTTCAGTAATATCGTGATCTGGGGAAAAGAAGTGCGTAACCCTTTTCTTTTTATGTTCTTCGATTGTCGCCGACCATCTCAGTTCAGATTTCATATTAACAAAAACAGTATCGATACCTTCCTCAGCTAATACTTTCCGAAATATCTTTCCGTTATTGCCTCCTGCAAAAGTAATAGCTTGATTCTTGATTCCGAGTTTGGTCAACTGACGACTGATATTTAAGCCCTTTCCGCCGGCATTAAATTTTAAATTTGAAGTACGATGAACACTGCCCGGTTCAAATTCGGTAAATTCAAATCTTTTTTCGAGCAATGGATTGATAGTAACTGTTAAAACCATATTAATATCTATACCTATACCAATCACCGTAATCGGGATTCAGTAATCTGTAATCTCCGAAACCGGTTTGATCTACAAAAATAAATCTGCGATTTAAATCATAATATTCCCAAATTTCATATGGTTTGGAGCCATATTCAAACGGATGGCGGTCTACTTGATTGGGAGGACCTAAAGTAATATAAATCATTCCCATATCTGTTCGCCAGCCATCGTAATAACTTTTGAAATGTGTATTCGCGTATTCAACCCTTCTGTAATATTCATTAAGTATTTCGTTTACTTCAGTGTTCGGACTGGGATCTTTTTCTTTCCAGTATGCAAGGTAACGCGATAATTTTTCTTTGTAGTCTTTTCCTTCTTTAATTTTTTCGATTTCTGCGCTGGAAGCGATGTAGATCATCTGCTCTATCGCAATGTCCAAGTCCATAATAGAATTTGGGAAATTGAAAATTTTTGAATAAAACTTCTTGCCAATGCCAATTTGTTGTTTTGTTTTTTTGTCTGTTACTTTTATTATCAAACTGTATTCGCCGATAGTTAGAGCACTATTATCCAATGTTTGATAGATTAAATTCTTTCCAACTTTCAGGGATTTATCTATTTTTTTCGAAAAATACTGTTCTCTTGCTGTGTTGCTTATTTGGTAAGTGATTTCCACTTCTCTTGCGGAATCGGAATATATTTCATAAAAAAAGCTGATACTGCCTTCGTTATTACTAATATTGTGTGAAATATTTGGTACGATTTTTTTCGAGTTTTTTAACTGCTTGGAAATCAGCATCACATCGCTTATAGTAAAATTATGCGAAAAATCGAGTACCGTTGCTTTTACTTCCACTTGATGTTTTGTCTTAGAATCGTCGTCTTCAACACTTAATGTAATTAAATACTCTCCTGGTCTTAGCAAATAACTGCGGTAGGCAATATTAAAATTCTTACTCGATACAGTCGATTCGTAACTGAGCGTACTTATTTTTTCCTGCCAGCTTCTTTCAAGTATAGGAACATCGGTTAATGGATCTTTAAATGCCAAATTAACTGTATAAGAAGCAGAGTAGCCGTACTCGGTTTTGAGAAATTGAATTTTAGAGTAGGGAACTTGCAGAAAAACATCAACTCTTGTGAGTGAATCCACAGGACCTTTATAATTTGCTATATCGTAGTAAAAAAACGGATTAATATCAGAAGGCAATTCGTTTCTCGAATTTTCAACTTGGGCATTTATATTAAATGTGAACGCTAATAATAAAATCAATAGAGCTTTCATGGCTCTCTCCAATCATTAAATTAGATTTGCAAACAAATCATACTCATTACAGTCGTAAATTTCAACGTCATAAAAATTGCCCACCTTACACAGTTTATCATCCACTTTTATCAGAACTTCGCCATCCACTTCCGGCGCATCTCTTCTGCTGCGGGCAATATAATATTCGCCTTCAATATCGTCAATAAGTACTCGCATCTTTTTACCGATAAATTCCTTATTCTTTGTAAATGAAATACCCTTCTGAAGTTCCATTATTTCCGCAGTTCTTTCTTCTTTTATTTCTTTTGGAACGGGATCGCCGAGTATAAAACTCGGAGTGCTATCTTCGATTGAATAGGGGAAAACTCCCACTCTATCGAATTGAAAATCTTTTACGAACTCGTATAATTCCCTGAATTCCGCTTCCCCTTCGGCGGGATATCCTGTAATAAAAGTTGTTCGAATTGTAAGATCCTTTATCTTACTTCTCAATTGTTCAAGAACCTCAATCGTACGATGCTTGGTAATTCCCCTTCGCATCGATTTGAGTACTTTGTCGGAAATATGCTGTAAAGGAATATCGATGTAGTTTAAAACTTTCGGGTTACTTGCAATTGCGTCCATTAGATCTTCCGGAAAGTGTGAAGGGTAAGCATAGAGGAGTCTTATCCATTCAATCCCTTCAATTTCACTCAATTTATTCAACAGTTCGCCGGCATTTCTTTTTCCATAAATATCCTTGCCGTAGTCTGTTGTATCCTGACCGATAATTATCAATTCCTTTACGCCTTTGCTTGCAAGGTTTTCCGTTTCTTTAATCAAATCTTCCATCGGTTTGGAGGAATGAGTCCCTCGCATCAAGGGAATTGCGCAAAACGAACAAGGATTATCGCAGCCTTCGGAAATTTTAAGATAAGCAAAATGTTTCGGAGTCGATAACATTCTTTCGCCTAATAACTCACGTTTTAAATGTCCTCCGAATTCTTCAACAACTTCTTTGTAGGCTTCTGTACCAAAGTAAGCATCCACTTCGGGAATCTCTTTCCTCAGTTCATCAACATATCTTTCCGAAAGGCAGCCTGTAACTACAACCTTTTTTACCTTACCTTGCTTTTTAAGTTCAATTGCTTCGAGTATCGTATTTATGGATTCTTCTTTAGCAGCATCAATAAATCCACAAGTATTTATGATTATCGAATCGGCTTCATCTGAGGTATTAACCAATTCAAAATCATTTGCATTGAACTGCCGCATCAACTTTTCGGAATCTACTGTGTTCTTTGAACAACCGAGTGTAATAATTTCTATTTTATCTTTCATAGTAACAATTTCTTTTTAATTTAATATATAATATCGGTGAGAAAAATCAAGTAGTGTAATAAAGGAATAAATAAATTATTGGAGCGGAAAATATGAGAGAATCGAAACGATCGAAAAATCCACCGTGACCCGGGAGTATAGAAGATGAATCTTTAACATCGGCATCCCGTTTTAATAAACTCTCAATCAAATCTCCAATTTGACCGAAAACACCCACAATTAAACCAATTCCGATAATTTGATTCCACTCAATGAAATCGAGTACAATATATTTTGCAGCTATAACTGACAAAATGGAAAAAACAAATCCGGCAATTGCTCCTTCCCAACTTTTCTTGGGACTCACTCTCGGGAACAATCTATGTTTACCGAAAGCCAAACCAAGGAAATATGCAGCCGAATCGCAAATCCATATTGTTGCCATAACAGTAATTATCAAATATCCGCCTCTCTCATAGAACATCGGAAGTTCGGTGTAGAATTCGCGCAAATAAATTAAATGTGCAGTGAAAAATCCTATATAAAATACTCCGAGAAGAGTTCCTCCCAAATTCATTATCTCCGAACCGTTTTTCCGGAATAATTCGTAAAACAAAAGAATTAAAATAAAACCGACGAATAAATTCGAAACGGGTGCAAATCCCAAATATGCGTTCAATAATAGAATGACAGTAAATGGAAATCCCAATATTAAATTGAATTTGATTCCTTTAGCGCTTAAAAGAAGATTAAACTCATACAACGAAGCTAAAGCTATTACACCGGTAAAGAGAACGAAGGGCCAACCGCCCCATAAACAAAATCCAAGAATTACAGGAATTCCTATAATAGCAACTATTATTCTTACGGTAGTATTATTCGTCTTCTTCATCTTCCTCGTCGGTTGTTCTGGAATTTATGTCGTTTATTATTGAAAGAGCATCGTCGATATTATTTTTTTTCACCAAAATTTTTATTACCGCTAAATCTCCGACTGCCGGGTAATTTCTATCCTTCTGACCGAGAATTTTTACATCGATACCGGCACTTTCCAGGTTTGTTTTAAGCATTTCCGATTCATATTCGGCATCTGTAGTGTAAACTATTTTCCAATCGGAAGGATGAACAAGATGTCCTTCAAATTCTTCTATTGGAATCAATTCGATATTGCAGTCCACACAAACTTCTATTCCCTTAATATATTCACTTTCACACTTGGGGCAAATCATTTTCTGCCTCCTTGTTTTTTTTGTAATATCGGTGAATAAATGTAATGAAAATCATGAATAAAGTCGCTAACAGAATGAATTCTGTGAAGTGAGTACCGATATTTTCGTTATCTGTGATATTAGTTTGCAGGACTTCTTCACTTCCGAAAATAAAAAAGAGTATTACCGAAATGAAGTTGTTGATAAAGTGTAAAATCATACTTACAAATATCGATTCGGTAATAATTACCGAATAACTTAAGTAAAAACCCAAAATTATCAGCGGTATTAAGCCATAAGGATTAAAGTGATAGAGACCGAAAAATAGCGCAGTTAAGAAGGCAGCAGTATAAGGTTTTGTAGATAATTCAAAACTTGTTTGAATCATTCCGCGGAAAAGAACTTCTTCACAAATAGCCGGAGTAACTGCAATTACTAAAATAACCAGTATTCCTTCAAATATATTACTTGCGGTTAGTAAATCGCCGTAAGCACTTTCTACTAATTTATCCAATTCATCCAACAGCAATTTGATTTGATAAACTGTTTCTGAATTTGCTGCCAATTGTTCAATAGCGTAATTCTGTAAATATAAATAGCTCTGGAATAGAGGAATTAAAATTATTAGCCCCGCGCCGAAAATAAGTATATCCTTCAATTTTGGGAAGTGGAATCTAATGGCTGTTGTCACATCTTCGTAAGTATATTTTGCGAGCATTAACGCCGGCAGCAACATAAAAAGCACTTGTCCAGCAATAGTCATTAATCGCAGTGCTTGAATGTTAGCGCTTTCTAAATCAAAACCGAATATAATTAGAGTTATAATGCTGCCGCCAATCTGGTATAGTATGAAAACTCCTACTAAAGCGATGAAGGCGGCGACTCCCGGAGAAACTACCGGGTCGAGTGAGCTTAACGGTTTAACCTTTTCTGAATTAAATTCGGATTTAAACATATATTAATTTGTTAATAATAAAATACAAAATTAGTGAATTACAACGTAATAACCTGAAAAATGTAAAACTTTGTAATCTCTATGACTGTAATCAGGCCTGAAATTCAAAAGGAAAGATTTTGGAAGAGTAATTTAAATAAGAGATCGATTTCTTATGTCGATTTATCTAATCAATTTAAACTTCCGATAATTTTAAGATTCAATTAGTATTTATGACTAATCTCTAAGGGTTCATCCTGTTTTAGTCAATTTTCTTTTGAATAAAGAGATAAAAAAAGCGCCCTAACGGGCGCTTTGTGGATTTATACTATTTGAAGTTATTTTATCCGTTATAGTTAATTGTTGCAAGTCCTGGGAAAATTGCTGTTGTATCCAATTCCTCTTCAATTCTGAGTAATTGATTATATTTTGCAATTCTGTCTGTACGGCTTGCAGAACCGGTTTTTATTTGTCCGGCATTAGTTGCAACTGCGATATCAGCAATAGTAGTATCTTCTGTTTCACCGGAACGGTGACTGATTACATTTGTGAATCCGGCTCTTTTAGCCATTTCAATTGCATCGAGAGTTTCTGTTAAAGTACCTATTTGGTTAACTTTAATGAGAATTGAATTTGCGATACCTTCTTCAATTCCTTTGGAAAGAATTTCTGTATTCGTAACAAAAATATCATCGCCAACTAATTGAACTTTATTGCCGAGAGCGGCAGTTAAGTTTTTCCAGCCTTCCCAGTCATTTTCACCCAGTCCGTCTTCGATAGAGATGATGGGGTATTTGGAAACCAAGTCCTCGTACATTTTGATCATATCGTCAGAGGAATGCTCAGATTTATCAGATTTGAAGAACTGATATAAACCTTTATCGCTAAGCCACATTTCGCTGGCAGCGGCATCAATTGCCAGGCTTATTTCTTCGCCAGGTTTGTATCCGGCTGCTTCAATAGCTTGCATAATTACGTCGAATGTTTCTTCATTAGAACTCAAGTTAGGAGCAAATCCACCTTCATCACCAACAGAAGTATTTAACCCCTTATCTTTGAGAACTTTTTTCAATGCGTGAAAAGTTTCGGCGCCCATTCTAAGCGCATCGGCAAAAGTAGCAGCTCCGTGCGGCATAATCATGAATTCCTGAATATCTACAGTGTTATCTGCGTGCTTGCCGCCGTTAAGGATATTCATCATTGGTACCGGAAGTGTTTTTGCGTTCGTTCCGCCTATATATTTATAAAGCGGTAAACCGAGAGCATTAGCGGCTGCTTTTGCACAAGCGAGGGAAACACCCAAAATAGCATTTGCACCGAATTTTGATTTATTCGGTGTGCCATCAAGATCAATTAGAAAGTTATCTATTGCAACTTGGTCGGTAGCGTCAAAATCTATTAACTCTTCGGCAATTTCATGATTGATAAATTCTACAGCTTTCTGAACTCCTTTTCCGAGATATCTTTCTTTGTCGCCATCGCGTAATTCTACTGCTTCTCTTTCTCCGGTTGAGGCACCACTCGGTACTGCGGCTCTTCCTCTGAAACCTGAACCTAGTAAAACTTCAACTTCTACTGTGGGATTACCTCTGGAATCGAGTATTTCACGTCCCCAAATATCAACTATATTGGTCATCTTCTATCTCCCTTTTTATTGAATTATTTTCATAATTATAAAATGTTAAATTAAATAATCGGACTAGCAAATTCAATTTAATTGTCTAACAATGAAAGCGCACAGCGAATAATTAATAATATTTTCTAATTATATAAACGCTTTTCTGAATCTATTTCAATTTGTATAAGGAAAGTAAAATTTAATCTGAGTAGTATTAAAATATTTATTATTTTTGTACCCTTAAATTTTGCCCCGGTAGCTCAGCAGGATAGAGCAACGGTTTCCTAAACCGCAGGTCGGAGGTTCGAATCCTCTCCGGGGTACAAAATTATTATTCCTTTTAAATTAGATCTTTCGGTTGCCCTTAATAATAGCCGGATGAAATGGGTGGACAGTTAGGCTCTCAATCTTTGTATCCTCAGATATACTATATGTTTTGTTTACTTTAGATTTTTAATTAAATGTAGTATATTCAATATTTACTTACATATTCTGTCTTATTAAGTGACTTTATTGTATTTTAAAATGATTGTTATTTATATTATTTCAATTATAGTTTAAATTATAGAACGAATTATTATTTACTCCGCATGTTGAGAGTTATTGACGACATATTGAGCTTTCTTAAACAAAACACAAACGCGAATGAGGTATTATTTGTTGATTCACGTGGGAATGAACCACTGGTATTCTCCTCAGAAGAAAAAAGCGGAGCAGTAAAAAAAATAAAAGAGTTGTTAAGAGAGCAAAAGCTCAGTAATGTCGATATTCAAGAAGGTTTTCAAAACGATAAGATTGAAGAATTTAAGGTTGACGAAGAACGGAAATTAATTTTTGTGTTAATTAATCCCGATGCCGATAAGCCCATTCCTGATGAATTAAAAAGCCTCGTATTTACAATTGTTAAAAACTTACCTCCTTCATTTGAATGGGATTTAAATAGAACTATTCAGCATTTAGATGTAGTTATTTACGCGACTAGACCGGATAGATTTGAATTGAATGTACTTAGCGGTACGGTGAAAGAATTATTCGGGTATGATCCGGAAGAGTTGAATCAGAAGAAATTTACTTTGATTAAGAGAATTCAGAGAGAAGATTTTCCTAAATTGAGAAAATTCATTCGTGCTATCAGTAGAGGCGAGAACTGTACTATAGAATATAAAATTCATGACAACAACAATCAGTTAAAACATGTTCGTCATAGTGGTATTCCTATTAAAGAAGGAAATGAAGTAATCAAAGTGGTGGGAACTATTGTTGACATCACGAGAGAAGCAAAACTAAGAGAAGAATTAAAAAATTCCGAAGAGAAATTTCGATTGTTGATTGAAACGGCAAACGATTTAATTTTTACGCTCGATAAACTCGGAAATTTTTTAATGGTGAACAAAAATGGCGCTTTGGCTTTAGGATATGGATTAAACGAGATGATCGGAAAGCATTTCCTGGAATTCGTTTCCGAAGAATCCAAATCGGAAGTCGCAGTTGCTTTCCAAAAAATTCTTTCATCATCGGAGCCTGTTGCCTTCGAAGCTCATTTAATCGATAACTTCGGTAAAGAAATGATTTTTGAGATTCTTGCCCGCTCTGTTGGAGAAGAGAGTTTGGAAGGAATGCTTGCTATCGGTCGGGATGTAACTAAGCGCCGAAAGGATGAACTGAAATTAAAAGAGCTGAATAACAAACTGATTGAAGCAAACAGGATTATTTCTATTGAAAGAGACAGGGCTAAGGAACAAATAACTGTTCTTGAGGAACTGAATAAACTGAAAAATGATTTTATTTCCAATGTAAGTCACGAATTACGCACGCCTTTAGCCTCTATTGTCGGTTTTGCCGAAGCGATAAGTTCCGATTCCGAAATGCCTCGCGAAATGATAAATGAGTTCAACGAAATTATTTATACCGAAGGAAAACGGTTAGCCAAATTAATTAATGATATCCTCGATTTTTCGAAATTGGATGTGGAAGGCGAGCCGCTTGAAAAATCGGAATTTAATTTACTCGATCTTGTAAGGGATTTAATAAAGAACCATTTGAAAGCAGCCGAAGATAAGGGGATTACTTTTACGGCGGAAATTCCCGAGGCGTTAATTCCTGTTTTTGCAGATAAAGAAAGAATTGCAAACGCGATAGGAAATATTATAACAAATGCAATTAAATTTACTGATAAAGGAGGAAGAGTTACAATAATAATTAACGACTTCCTAAAAGATGTTGAAATTATAATTTCCGATACGGGTATTGGAATCCCCAAAGAAGCTATGCCGAAGCTATTTGAAAAATTCACTAAAGTCGACCGCCCAGGCGCCCAAGTACCTGGTGCTGGGTTAGGTTTGGCTGCGGCAAAAAAAATTATAGATTTGCATAACGGATTAATTCGGGTTAAAAGTGAAGTGAATAAAGGTACTACATTTATTGTAAGATTACCCAAAAAGGTATAAAATGAAAGAAAACAGAGACAAATTAGTTTACATAGTAGATGATGAAACATCTATTCAAAGACTATTGACTCATTGGTTAAAAGGGCAATGGGGGTATTCAACGGAAATGTTTCCGAACGGTAAATCTTTTCTTCAACGATTCAACGAAAAGCAACCCGAATTAGTATTGCTCGACATTATGCTGCCGGATATGGACGGAGTTCAAATTCTAAGGAAGATTAAGGAGAAGAATAAAGATATCCCGGTAATTATGCTTTCGGCACAAGGCAGTGTTGAAGTGGCATTAGAATCAATTCGACTGGGAGCTTTCGACTATTTCCCCAAACCTATTGATAGTAATCGTTTGGAACCCGCCGTTAAAAATGCGATTACAAATTATGAATTGGTTAAAAAGTTAAAACTTCTCCAAGACGATATTGTGCAAAAACATAGTTTCGACAATATCGTTTCTACCGATAAGAAAATGAAAGATGTATTCAATCTCGTCTCGAAGGTTCTTGATAATAATATTACCGTTTTAATTTATGGCGAGAGCGGTACGGGTAAAGAATTAATTGCTCGGGCAATCCATTATAACGGAATTAGAAAAAATAATCCTTTTGTGGTAGTCAATTGTGCCTCCATTCCCCGTGAATTGTTGGAAAGCGAGTTGTTCGGGCATGAAAAAGGTTCTTTTACCGGTGCTCATCAGAAGAAAATAGGCAAGTTTGAATTGGCTGATGGCGGAACAATCTTCCTCGATGAAATTGGGGAAATGGAAATGTCGCTCCAAGCTAAAATTCTTAGAGTAATTCAAGAACGTGAATTTGAACGTGTCGGCGGAAACGAGGTAATTCAAACTGATGTTCGAATAATTTCCGCTACAAATAAAGATTTGCAAGTTCAAGTTCAGAAAGGTGAATTCAGAGAGGATTTATTCTACCGACTAAGTTCATTCCCGATTCATCTTCCTCCGCTTCGAGAAAGACGAAGCGATATTTTGGTTCTAGCACAACATTTTATAGATAAATTTAATGAGAAGTTAAATAAGAATGTTAAAAGAATTACAAAACGCGCTTTAAAACTCTTTTACGATTATGAGTGGCCCGGCAATGTACGAGAGTTGGAAAATACAATAGAGCGCTGCATGATTTTAACAGCAAGTGATACCATCGATATAGATGTTTTGCCTCCTCAAATTCTTTCGGGCGAATGGGGGAAATACACAGTGAATTCCACAAAACTGTTTGAAGATGATTCTCCTGTGATACCGTTCGAAAAATTGAAAGAAGAAGCAATTCGGCATGCGCTTAAAGTTACAAATAATAACATTGTGGATGCAGCTAAAAAACTGAAAATTGGTAGAGCAACGCTGTATAGATTGATGGAAAAGTATAATATAAATAAAGATCAAGGAGATTAAAATGGGTGGAATTGTTGAAGAAAAAATCGGTGATGTTTTAGTCGAAATAATAAATTTGGATCGTGCTACATTAAACGAAGCAGAGGAATTAAAAGATAATATATCAAAAAGAATGGCTGAAGGATATCGAAAAATTATTATTGACTTATCTGCCTGCGATTTTGTCGATTCCACATTTTTAGGTGTATTAGTTGGTGCTTTAAAGAAAATCACAAAATTAGGCGGGGACCTGAAAATAGTGGGATTCCGTCCGGCTGTTAAATCGATGTTTGAATTGACAAGGTTATTTAGGATATTTGAAACTTATACTGATCTTCAAGATGCAATTAAGAGTTTTGTATAAAATATGAGCGAACTGAACAAACATAGAATTCTTTTAGTGGAAGACGATTTAAACGTTGCCAAATTATTTGAATATAATTTAACGAAAGCTGGATACGAATGTATTCACGCAAATAATGGTGCCGAGGGGCTAGCATTGGCAATTAAGAAAACACCAGACTTGATTTTAAGTGATATAATGATGCCCGAGGTAGACGGTTATCAATTTAGAGAGAATATTTTGGCGAACGAGAAATTAAAAGACATTCCTTTCGTCTTTCTAACTGCAAAAGGAGAAGAAGAAGATATACTCAGAGGTTACGAACTTGGAGTGGAAGAATATGTTATTAAAACTTCCAGTCCCAAAATTGTGCTTGCCAAAATAGGCGCAATTCTCAAAACAAAAGAGAAGCAGCGCCAGAAAGCAATTGAAGAAGTTCATACTGCTGCCGAAAAAATGGGTGCTAAGGTAGTTCCCGATGCAGCACCGGAATTCATTGGTTTTGAAATTAATCACTGGCATTCAACATTTGAGAATGTTCCGGGCGGCGATTTTATAGATTATATAAAAATTAACGATCAGAATTTGGTTATTGTATTAGGCGATATTATGGGTAAGAAATGGGGAGCCTGGTATTTTGCTGTGGCCTATGCCGGTTATGTTCGCAGTGCCGTTCGCTTTGCATTAAGCAACAATTCCGATTATTCCCCTGGTAAAATAATTTCAAAAGTTAACGAAGCCGTTTACGAAGACGAAAGAATTTCCGATGTGTTCATTACACTTTCTGTTATAACATTAAACAATGTTGAAAATGTTGCGAAGTATAGCGGTGCAGGTGATTTACCGCTTATTTATAAAGGCAAAAAAGTACATGAATATAAATCTAATGGTCTACTGCTTGGTTTCGACAATGATAGTGAGTACGATGATATAGAAATCAAGTTAAATAAAGGTGATGAACTATTTATTACAACCGACGGATTAGTTGACAGTAGAAACAATGACGGAGAAGCATACGGAATAGAAAGGCTGAAAGATTTTATTTCAAAATTAGACCATTCCGTAAATTCGATTGATGCTATAAAAGAAGATTACGTTAAATTTACCGGCAACCGTGCCGATGACGATATCAGCATTATCGGAATAAAAGTAACTTAGTCACTTGTTTTTCTTTTTATTTTTTCTGTAATAAAAATGAATTGTTCTTTGGACAAACAAACTTGTTTTAACATATCTACGATATCGTCTTTCGTTATTTTTTCAAAATCTTTTTGACGCGGTGTAATACAAACACCTCCCAAATCGAGAGCTGCAGGGCTGAATAAAATTTTATCATCACCATCCGCAAAATATTGTTCGGGTCTATGTTTACTTCGTGGAAAAATTATTAAAATCCATTTCTCTTCTTCATAAAAAGCTAGTGCGTTTAACATCGGTTCTATAGGATTGGGATTTACAATTTGCAGTAAATTTAGCATACGATCAAATTCTGAAATTAATAAATCCCTATTATTGGATTCGAACGCAATAAAATCTCTGATATAACTATTTGAGGCATAAGCCGATATTTCTTCCGTTTCGTAAAGGGGTTTAATCAAACTTCCCTTTAAGTTTTTATAATCCTCTTCAATAGGAAGAAAATTTTTATTCCCTGCTTGAAAATGCATATGATCCGGTGCGGAAGCTCCACATTGCGGACCGTTATAGAGTACAGAGTAAAACTGCGATAGTCCTTTCGAGAGATTCAACATAGAGTTCAATTTCCCTTTTATAAGTTGAGGAAGATGCTCAACTTTAGGGATAGTAAAATGCTCGTTGTATATGGGGAAAGGATTGCAGAGAATAAAATAATCCTTGTAATATTCCAATGCTAGTTGTCCGTCGAGTAAATTATCATTACAAAGGAAACAGGGTCTTTCCTCTACCGATTTTTTATCGACTTTCGCAGAAGAAGATTTTATCCTTCCCGGATTGAATTGAACTTTTATCTCAAATCCGTCAAATTGAAAGGATTTAATTTGAACAGTTGATAATGCTTCGTAACCGTTACGTATTGCTTCGCAATTATCTAACTGCTGTGCAAGCAAAGCCTTTGTTTTGAATGCCAGGCCATCGCCTTTAAGGTACGGTGCAAGTATAGCGTCATCTGCTATTCTACTATTTATTTTCTCCATTATTCCTTTTTATTCTAGTCATAATTTCAATGGTTCTGATTCTATCTTTATAAAAATTGTTTGCATTAACTTTTTCTACGCTCAAAGCAGCATCTGAATTGCCTTCCCAGCGTCTGCATAAGTAAATAGGTTCAAAAATGCGCGCAATTTTATAATTACGGGTTATTTCGAGAACAACGGCGTAATCTTCGCCATAGCTTACATTTGGGATTTTTATTTCTCGAAGAACCGGAGTATAAAACGCCCTGGGTGCTCCCAAACCGTTTATGCGGAGAGCATTATTCATTCCATTATCATCAGTCCATTCTTTGTGATCAATTATTCCTGGCGGAATTTCTTCCAAAGAAAAGTTTGTCATTTTATAAGAGCCGATAACTGCAGCGCACTTTTCTTTATGAAAAGTATCTATAATAGTTTGGAGAGTTGATTCATCTTTATATAAATCATCGCTGTCGAGTTGTACGGCAAACTTTCCGCATTTGCTGTGTTGTAAGGCTAAATTCCAGCATCCTCCTATTCCCAAATCTTTACTTTCGGGAATTAAGTGAATTACTCTATTATCAATTTCCGAATAGCCTTTAATCATTTCGGTTGTACCGTCTGTTGAATGATTATCGACTATAATTAAATTGAATTTGAAATCTGTTTGCTGCTTTAATACGGAATTGATAGCATCGCCTATTGTCTTAACTCTATTCTTCACTGGAATAATAACCGATGCTTCGTATTCGAAGGAGTCATCAAAATTATCTATTTTTTCGCCGGGAGTTATAAAAGCGGAAATTTCTTTGAGATACTCGGTAAAGGCTTCTTCCATTTCAATTTGAACTTCCCGGTTTTTCGGATCGACATAATCAAAAAGTTTTTCCCCGGTTTTCCTGGTATCGGTTTCTATTAAAGTATAAAGCGTTTCCGGAATGCGAATGATTTTTCCTAATCTACTAAGACTTAATCGAAGAGAATAAAATCCCGCATATTTATAGTTTCGCTTCTCTTCCAGAAGAGCTTTTTTCATTAATGAATTATTAATCAATACTGCGCCGCCAAAATTAAAATCATCGCGCACGCTGCCTAATTGATAATCAATTGTGGGGTGCTTTTGTGATGAACCGTCCTTGATTTCGTAATAATCCGAATACACCAACGCAGCACCGGTTTGTTCCGCAATTTTAACTAAGCGTTCTATGCTGAATTGAGTCGGTTCAAATAATGTATCCTTCAATATCAAAAGAGTAAAATCAGTATGGATAAGTTCGGTTAATTTTCGGAAAGTCTGTGAACTTTCAAAATAATCTACCGTTATTAATTTTATTTGTTCGGGAACATTAACATTGGTATTTGTTGAAACGGCAACAATTTCTTCAATAGACAAAGCTTTTAAATTATTTATAGTTTCTATGTTGTCGCTATTTCCTCCGAAAGGAAGGCATACTGTTATATTTCTCATATCATTATTCCAGTTTTTAAAAATTAAATTTTATTCCACCTAAAAATTCTCTTCCGGGGTCAGGTAAACCCCATTGAGGGTAATATAATTTATCAAATAAATTATTTATTCTAAAATAAAATTCTGATTCGTAATTTATATAAATATTTGTTGTGTAAGAAAATCTCATATTCACTAAAGTATATTCAGGCAATTTTTGATAATAGACGCTTCCATCCTTAAGACCGTATTCCTCCGAAATGAATTTTAATTCGGTAAAAATGTTAAATCCCTCAATCGGGTTGTAATCCCAAATTGCGGATGAAATAATAGACGGTTTATATTCAAGAGTATCGGTAAAATTACCGTTATCGGACTTTCCTCTTGAGTTCATCAAAGTTAAATTAAAAGATATTGAAGAGCTTTCATTTAATCCCCAATTGAAAATAAATTCAGTTCCGTAAATTCTAATTTCATCTTTGTTAATTCTCATAAACTTTCTTTCCGGAAGGGATTGGCGTACTATACCATCCTTAAATAGGGTATAAAACAGGTTGGCTTCGAAGTTTAAATTATCGTTTGTGACAATAATTCCGCCATCCAATGATGTGATAATTTCCGGTTTTAAATTGGGGTTGAGTACAAATCTGCCCAGAGCGCCGGAATATGCTTCGCGTAGAGAGGCAAATCTTGTTTTTCTCCCAATATTTATTCGGGTGGAAATATTTTTATTGAATTTATATAAAAATGAAGTGTTCAAACTTACTGCTCCTTGAGCGCTGCTATGGGGTTTTCCTCCGGTTTCCGGAGTGGAAGATATATCATACGCCGCACCGAATATTAATGTCGATTTTTTTGTCAAATACTCATATTCAGCGCCAAAACTAAATAAGTTTTGAGAGTATCTGAATTTAACGTAATTATCTTTTAGGTATTTTTCATCGTGAATTGTTGTATACCCGTTGGCACTCAATTTCAACAGAGACGAATTACTCAAAAAACTGGTAAATAGAACCCTTCCGTAAAACGTATTATTGTTGTCTTTTTCAATGTCATTTATGACGTTATAATCCGAATCGGTAAATTCATCGATTTGCTGGTCGAACTTTGAATATGCAATCGAATAGGATATTAGGTTATTTGGATTTCCAAATAATTTGTTTGAACCGAAAAGTGATATTGCCAAACGTCTCCAAACAGGGTACCTCCAATATCTCGGTTTCGTTACATCCAATTCCGGGGCTATCCCTTTTTCTGCATCCGAGTAAACTATAGAAAAATTTATATCCGAATTTTGTGAAAATAAATAATTTACCTTTCCGTAGAAATTTAATCCTTTATGATCTGTGTTGAGTCTTTTATTATTCAGCTGTTCCTCCTGACTGGCAAATTCAGAAGGGAGACGAAAATTGCCTTTTTCATTATAAGATACAGCCGATATGATAGAAAATTTGTTTAATTTAAATCCGGATTGCAATTCGAATTTTTTATAATTATCGCTTCCGGAAGCTAAATTGGCTAAAAGTGAAAAATCGTCTTTTTGCTCTTTTGAATAAATAGTAACAACACCCGCAGGAGTATTTGCGCCGAATGTGATGGATGGCATTCCTTTTATTACGCTGAAGTTACCTATTGCGAGTGTAGGAATCAAACTTAAATCAATTCTATTGTCCCAGGGATTATTTAATGGTATTCCGTCGAAAAAAACGGTTGTTTGTCTTTTACCGGCACCCCTTATATAAAATAAACTTTCCCCTCGAGAATTAGTTTGAAATTTTATTGATGGTATATATTTTGCCAAATCATAAATGTTATCCGCATTTGATTTCTTAATCCTCTCTATTGTCAGTTCAGTTGTGGTATTCGGTTCTATTATTATTCCGCTTTTTACAGTAATTTCTTCTAGATTATAAGTTTTAACCGAATCCTTTTCTTGTCCGTATGCAATAATCTGAAATAATAAAACCAGGGCACAAATCGAGAATTTCCGCATTTACATACCTTCTGTAATTACTTAAAATAAATTAGTACGAAAAAATAATGATTCCCGGATTGTAAAGCTTAATTTTAAATTATTCGATCCGGACAATTAAAAGTTGGAGAGCAATTATTTCAATTTATCTAATGTGCTTTTGCTATAACGTTCCAATAATTCCTTTTCCACGATTTCAATCGGGTATTTATCTTTATAGAATAAATAATCCAACGGAACGCCATCCAGCAAGGCTCCAAAAATGTATGCTTCGGCTTTGGGATCTTTAACACCGATTTGTTTGAATACATCTATAAATTTTAAAATATATTCATCGGCAATTTCACCGAATATATTTTTTGCGAGATCTTCAACATCAATTTGAGTAATAAAACTCACATAAAGACGCCAAAATGTTTCATTTTCCTTGACGTTTTTAATTGTATATTGTATGGAGAATTTTAGAAACTCATAAGGGTCAGTAATATACTGAGACATTTCATAAAATTGTGTAAGTTCCGTTTTTATATCTAGCAGAACTGCTTCCGCTAAATCTTTTTTGCTTTTGAAGTAATTATAGGCTAGTCCTTTGCTTACACCTGCTTCTTCCGCAATTTCTGCAATAGATGCACCTTTATAACCTTTAGTTGCAAATACTTTCAAGCCTGCATTAAGTATTTGCCGTTTTGTTCTTTCTCTTATTTTTTGAAATTGTTCGGGTGTTCTGGGCATTTTAATTGACTATTTGTTTAATAATAAAGATAGCTTTTTTCCATTTAATATCAAAAGTTGAAAAACAAGGGTTTGTATTATAAATAATTAGGCTGTATTTAATAAATGAATAACTGCAGACGATTTAAAAAGCAAAACCTATTTTTGTTTTCCAACTGAGAAGAACACAATTTGTTTCATAGCTTCCACAAAGTGAACCGATATCAATTAAACCGTTATTTTAGTAAAAATAGTTCGAACAGTAACGATTTATGAAATGATTTCCAAAACTTTTATGGTTCATAGAGCAAATTATTTAAGCTAAATATCCTCGGTAATAAAGGTTGATTAGGATGCCTGTTAAAATGGTTGTGGAAGAAAAATCTATTTTATGAAAAGAGGAAAATCAGTCTTTAGAGAAAAAGCCTCGATATGATTGGTAACCTGATGACATTTTCTTACTTGCAGCATTTGGAGCTATGATTATATCCTTTGAAGAAGAAAGAGATTAGTTAAATTAACACCGGTAATCTGCCTTTGAATTAGTGAAAATTTTTTTTGAGGGGATAATTTGGAAAAATAAAAAAAATACTATATTTTTGATTGAACGAATGGTCAATTAAAAGTGGAAACTAAGATGAAAAAGAAAATAATTCTCTATTTGTTGCTAATGAACATCCCTCTGCTTGCTCAATCCCCAAAAGAAATCATCAAAAAAGCTGAAAATATTATAAAAGGGAAAACTTCGCATGGAATAATAGAGATGACTGTAACCACACCCGATTTCGAACGTACTTTGTTGATGGAAAGTTGGTGGGTAGGAAACGAGAAGGCTTTGATCGTGATTAAATCCCCACGTAGGGAAAAGGGAAACAAAACGTTAAAGATTGGCAATGAGATGTGGAATTATCTGCGCAATACCGAAACTACAATTAAAATTCCCCCATCTATGATGTTACAAAGCTGGAACGGAAGTGATTTTACTAACGACGATTTGGTGCGAGAGTCGAATTTGGAGAGGGACTACGATCAAAAATTATTGGGTGAAGAAGTATTGAATGGTGAGAAGTGCTGGAAGATTGAACTTATTCCTCATCCCGATGCACCGGTTGTTTGGGGTAAAGTTATTTATTGGGTGAGAACAAGTAATTATATTCCGGCCAAAGAGGCTTATTACGACGAGCGTGGAAAACTTAAGCGGTATATGGAATTTGTTGATATTAAAAAAATGCACGGTAGATTACTCCCAACGATTTGGAGAATGGTTAATGCCGTTAAGGAAGGACACGTTACCGAACTTAAAGTGATTGATATGGAGTTCGATATTAATATACCTAATAGAAGATTTTCTTTTAGAGAGTTGGAAAAAGGGAATTAAAGTGAAACTTATACTAAAATTAGCTTGGCGAAATATTTGGCGAAATAAAAGAAGGTCTTTTCTTACACTTCTTGCTGTTATTTTCGCAACAACTTCGGCAATTGCAATGCGGGGATTTCAATTTGGTACTTACGATATAAACATTCGCTATGTGGGCGAATTAATGTCAGGATTTTTGCAAATCCAAAGAATTGGTTATCAGAAAAATCCATCCCTCAGAAAGAATTTCAAAATGGACAGTAAAATTATCGATGCGTTAAAATCTGAGGATAATATAAAAGGATTTGCCCCGAGAGTTGCCGGAAGTGGATTGATAAGTATGGGAGATAAAACGCAGGGAGCTGCTATCTTCGGTATAGCACCCGAATATGAAGCTAATACTTCTAAGATTATGAATAAACTAACAGAAGGGGGATTTTTTAGGTCGGATACTTCTTTTGATATAGTTGTTGGAATTAAATTATTGGAGTTGTTGAAAGCAAAAATAGGTGATGAGGTTGTTGTACTAGCTCAGGGTGCCGATGGTTCTATGGGCAATTTCAAATTCAGAATTGTAGGAACGGTAAAATTCGGATTTCCGGACTTAGACAGAATGAGTGTTTTTATGGGACTGAAAACGGCGCAGGAGTTATTTGCTCTTTACGGAAGAATAAATATGATTGCAATAAATGTTTACGATTTGCACGAGTTGGATGAAACGAAAAAATCGCTTGCCGATAAATTAACAGGAACCAAATTGACGGTTCTTGATTGGGGAGAAGTAATGCCGGATTTTAAAAATTCGATTGATTTTGACAATGTGAGTGGTGCTCTTATGATGTTTATTCTCATAGTTATAGTTGCGTTCGGAATATTAAATACGATTTTGATGTCGGTAACGGAACGATTTAAGGAATTCGGTATTTCGTTGTCAATCGGTATGTCTCAAATGAAATTAGTATCAATTGTAATGATTGAAGCGGTGTTTTTAACCCTAATTGGTTTGATATTCGGTAATATTTTCGGGTATTTGTTTAATTATTATTTTATGTTGAACCCGGTACAATTCGGTGCGGAATTAACAGAAATGTATGCGGAATTCGGTTTTATAGCTCAAATGAAATCCAGCGTTACTCCAAAGATTTTTATTAATACAACTTTAGTAATGTTTGTCGTATCAATAGTGGCAAGCATATATCCGGCAATAAAAGTTTATCGTTTAGAGCCGTTAAAAGGAATACGGTATACCTAATATGTAAAATTGTAAATATCAGTCGATACAATGACTTTGTCAGATAAATCGAATGTAAAAATCTTGAGTATTATAAATTAATAGGAATTAAAGTGCTACTTAAATTAGCTTGGCGAAATATCTGGAGAAATAAAAGGAGAACGATAATTGTTCTTTCTTCAGTGGTAGTTGGAGTTGCCGCTTCAATGGTTCTCGATGCTTTTCAAAACGGTATGATATCTCAAATGCTTATGAATCAAATCAGTCTTAATGTTTCCCATATTCAGATTCATAACAAGGGATTTAAGGATGAGAAATCATTAAAGAATATTATATCTGAACCGGACAAAGTTGAAGCGAAGTTGAAGGAAGAAAAAGATATCTTGGATTTTTCAAAACGCATTATCGCTTTCGGACTTGTGAGTTCAACAGATAATTCTTCTGGGGTTTACATTTACGGTGTGGAACCGGAACGGGAGCGTAATGTTTCGAGCGTTGAGAAAAGTATAATAAAAGGAAGTTATTTAACCGGGAAAGATAGAGAAATAATAATCGGTGAATCGTTAGCCGAAAAACTCGCAGTGGATGTAGGCGATAAGGTTGTTGCTATGTCAAATACACCGGACGGTTCAATCGGATCGGAAGTTTTCAGAGTCGTGGGAATTTTCCGTTCCCCGAGTTCGGAGTTCGATAAGTCGTATATATTTATACCGTTATTAACAGCACAACGCTTGTTGGAACTCGGCAATGGGGTTCACGAATTTGCAGTTATTACGAATGACTATCATAAAGCCGATCAATTAACGGAAGAATTGAGAAAGAAACTCGGTGACAAATATGAGGCTATTTCTTACAAGGACAATTTACCTATGCTGGTTCTTACACTGGAGATGTACAAAGAAATGGTGTATATAGTAAATATGATTATCGGGCTGGCTTTAATATTCGGTATTGTTAATTCTATGCTGATGTCGGTTTACGAAAGGATACAAGAGATAGGCGTGTTGATGTCAATCGGAATGAAGAATAATAAGATAGTAGTCATGATATTATTTGAGGCTATGATTATTGGCGTATTGGGAATGATATTCGGGCTGGTATTTGGATATTTGATTCACGTTTTATTATTACAAGGGGGAATAAATTTAAGCATGTTTGCCGAAAGTCTGCAATCGTTTGGTATAGGTGCTATCATTTATCCGGTTCTTTCATTGGATAATATAATATCGCTGTTGATAATGATTCCCTTTATTGCCGTATTGGGAGCCTTCTACCCGGCATATAAAGCAATTAAATTAGAACCAGTTTATGCAATAAGATATGTTTAGAGGAAAAAATGGAAGTAATTAAAGTAGAAAACCTGGAAAAGATTTATGAAGATAACGGTGTACCCGTTCACGCATTAAAAAATATTAACTTGTCGATTAATAAGGGAGAATTTACCGTAATTGCCGGGCCTTCGGGTTCGGGTAAAACAACGTTATTGAATTTACTGGGAGCATTGGATAAACCGACAAGCGGAAAGATTTTATTTGTGGGAGAAGACTTAGCCAATAAGAGTAAGAAAGAACTTTCAAAATTGAGATTAAAGAAATTCGGTTTTGTGTTTCAGGCTTATAATTTAATTCCCGTTTTGACTGCTTTTGAAAATATTGAATTCGCTATGATGCTGTTGAATATACCGGAAAAGCAGCGTAAGGAAAAGGCTCGCAATTTGATGGATGAATTGGGTATAGGGGAGTTGGCGGATAAACGACCTAATGAAATGAGCGGCGGACAGCAGCAGCGTGTTGCAGTTGCACGTGCAATTGTAAACGAGCCGGAAATTGTTTTTGCAGACGAACCGACTGCAAACCTTGATTCCAAAACGGGGGATAATCTTTTGAGTTTAATGAAAAAAATGAATGAAGAAAAAAATATCACTTTCATTTTTTCTTCCCACGATAATCAAGTAATAGACAGCGCAAAAAGATTGATAATATTGAGAGACGGACAGATAGAAGAAAAATGAAGAGAATAAAATTCGTTTTTATGACTTTTCTGATAAGTGCAACTTATACTTTCGGTCAAGTCGATTATGACTTAAGCGGTTATATAAATGAATTTCCCGTTATGCAATTTGTCAGGGATGATTTATCGAGGGAACTAGGAATTGATAAAAATTTTGCATTGAATTTAATGCGCTTAAGAGTTCGACCGGTTATCTACTTCGGGGATAATGGAAGATTGAATATAGAAGTTGAGAGTGCTTTCCTTTTTTATCAAAATTTGACGGGATTCTTTTCTACCAATGCAGTAAAATCTATGCGTCAGATCATTAATTTAAAGTGGTTGGTAAAAAACGATAAGAACATTTCGGTTCTTAATTTTATTGATAGACTATATTATCGTCACGGTTATGATTGGGGAAATATTGTTATCGGCAGGCAGAGAATAGCCTGGGGAACCGGAAGAATATGGAATCCTGTGGACCTGTTCAATCCTATAAATCCAACAACATTTTACAAAATAGAAAAAGACGGTGCAGATGCGATTGCCGTTAAATATTATTTGGGTAGTTTTTCTGATTTAAATGTGGTGTTTAATCCGAGTGAAAAATTAAACGAAAGCAATATTGGGGTTCGATTACGTTCCAATATTTCAGGATATGATTTATCTTTTATTGCCGGGCGCTTTGATAAGAGGGGAGTTGCAGGATTTGATTTAGCGGGTAATCTGGACGATGCCGGTATACGTGCCGAAGGATTACTTTCGTTTGGTAACAAACAACAACCGGAAAGCTTTTTTAAATATATTGTTGGGATTGATTATCAATTCACGTCAAAGTTTTATGCTTTAGCCGAATATCATTATAACGGAGAAGGGAAGACAAACAAATTAGATTATGAGTTTGACCGTTTGGTAGACGGAGAAATTCTTAATTTGAATAAAAATTATATTGCCTTGAGCGGAGTTTATCAATTAACGCCCTTACTAAGCGCAACAGTTTCATTAATAAATAATTTAAATGACGGCAGTTTCTTCAGCGGACTTACATTAAACTATTCTTATTCAGATAATACATATTTAAATATAGGTGGACAGTACTTTAGCGGAGGAAGTCTTACAGAATATTGGTATTATTCAAATACAGTTTATATGCAGCTTGAATATTATTTTTAAATCTTTTTTCAACAATTAAATATTATTACTAATGCTATCCTCACTATCCCGGTAGTATATATATGTAGGGAATTCCACTTTTTCAATCCTATATTTTTTTATTGCTCTTTCAAAGAATTCCGAATCTTCACTGTAGGGGATATTCTTAAATCCGTTTAGATTTTTAAAAATAGAAGTCTTTCCGAAAAAAGTACCGCCGATTACACATTTACTCAGATGAATCATTTTTGATAAATTATTTTTATCTTTAATATATTCGTTGCTTTTTATTTTAACTCCGCCGTGCAGCATATCAGTTTCCGGAGATTCTTTCAAATAATTTACACGTAGCTCCAAGTGATTGGGGAGGTATTTATCATCGCTGCCTAAAAATGTTATAAAAAATCCTTTAGCCAGGTCGATTCCTTTATTCAAGGTTAAAGGTAAGCCGATGTTTTCGTGGAAGAAGTATTTTATTCTTTTATCGCTCTTAACAAAATATGAACAGAGTTCGGCAGTGTTATCGTTGCTGCCGTCGTCTAATATTAATAATTCCCAATCATTAAATGATTGGGCGAGAACGGAATTTATTGCACGCTTAAGTAATTTTTCTCTGTTAAAAGTAGGTAAAATAATTGAAACAGCCGGATTGCGGTAATTGTATAAGTCCATATTTAAAATATGAATAAATCATTTACTTAAAGCTAAACTAAATTTTTTATATATTTAAAGTTCGAACAAAAATAGATTAAACAATGAGTTACAGAGAACAGAAAAAATATTTCGAAGCTCTGCGAAGATTCGAACGGAAGATGGAAGCAAAGGAATATGAGGATTATAAAATGCTTAAGAAAAGGCACATCGATGATGAAGACCTTGATAAGCTTTCCATGGAACGACTAAAAAATCTTTACGAAAAATATTACGTTAACAGACCCAAACCAAATTTGGACAATCTTTTTAAAAAAACTGATACAGATAAGTAAATTTTAAGAGGAAATATGAACGAATCGAGACTGCAAAAAATCATCGGCGCTATTGTATTTTTAATAGCCGCATTCACTTATTTTTCAACAGTTCAACCTTCGGTATCATTTTGGGATTGTGGTGAATTCATCGCTTCTTCATTTTCAATGCAAGTCCCTCACCCCCCAGGAACACCATTCTTTCTGATTTTAGGCAGATTTTTATCGATGATTCCCTTTGCCGAAAATATTGGTTTAAGAGTGAATACAATATCCGTACTTTCGAGTGCGTTTACAATTTTGTTCCTCTATTTAATTATTATTAAAACCATTGAGAATTTTACCGATAGTAAAAATCGTACTTTTACAGAGGCATTGGGAACGTATCTAGCTGCTGCAATCGGAGCTCTTTCATTGGCGTTTGCCGATACATTTTGGTTCAATGCCGTAGAAGCTGAAGTTTACGCACTCTCCACATTATTTATTGCTGTGGTGGTTTGGCTGATGATGCTTTGGAATGAAAGAGCCGATCAACCGGACAATGAAAAGTATCTAATAATGATTGCTTATATGATCGGATTATCTACCGGTGTGCATTTGATGGCGGTCCTTTCGATTGTCCCGATAGTAATTGTGATTATGTTTCGGAAATATCAACTTGATGAGATAGAGCTAAAGAAATCCGCCAAAATTTTCATGATACATGCTGCTATTATTCTACTCGTTGCAGCTGCATTGTGGTCTACACTTACTGGAACTATTCCACCATCACCGGAAGAATATAAAGAAGTTGATACCAGATTCTTAATGATTTTCATTGCAGTTTCAGCAATATTTATCGGAGTATTTTGGAAGAAGATATTTCATAAAAATTCATTCTATCTTCCACTTATCTTCGGTGGTATTGCATTGATGGTGGTATATCCCGGCATTGTTAAGCACGTACCTAATTTAATTTCATCAATAGGCGGTACGAATACTTTTATGGATGCCGTAATATTTGCTGCCATTCTCGGTTTACTCGGTTATTTGATATATTGGTCTACCAAAGAACGCAAGGAAACACTTAATCTTTTATCCAAGTCGTTTCTTTTTGCACTTCTCGGTTTTACTACCTATACGATGATAATTATTCGTGCGAATCAAGATCCACCGATTAACTTAAATAGTCCAAAAACATTCCCCGAAGTTGTTTCTTATCTTAACAGGGAGCAATACGGAGATTTCCCAACATTCAAGAGAAGATTTTCTCAAGAACCCCATCAACAAGGTATATACACAAACTATTCGAGCGATTTAGATTTCTTGATTCGTTATCAGATGAACCATATGTTCCACAGATATTTATTATGGAATTATGTGGGACGTGAATCTACGGTTCAAGATGCTGGAGTTGAGTGGACTCAATTTTTCTATATTCCGTTGCTGCTCGGTATTTGGGGACTTTTCTTCCACTTCAAAAAAGATTGGAGAATGGCTTCCGCCTTCCTTGTGATGTTCATCTTTCTTGGATATTTAACTGCGTTCTATCAGAACCAGCAGCAACCGCAGCCAAGAGAGCGTGATTATTTTTATGTCGGTGCATTTTTTGTTTATTCATTGTGGATTGGTATCGGTATAAAAGGCATACTGGAAGTTTTGAAACAGGCCTTGAAGAACCCACAGCAATATAAAATCGCTTTTTACGCTGTAATTGTTTTCGGATTTTTGCTTGTGCCGTTTAATATGGCAAAAACCAATTGGTTTACACACGATCGTTCTCGTAATTATGTGCCTTGGGATTACTCATACAATCTATTGCAGAGTGTTGCACCCAACGCGGTAATTTTTACTAACGGTGATAATGATACTTTCCCGTTATGGTATTTGCAAGATGTTGAAGGCGTTCGCCGGGACGTGAGAATTGCAAACTTAAGTTTGCTCAATACGGATTGGTATATCAAACAACTGAAAAATACAGCGCCGTATAATTCGATGAAAGTTAAATTTACTTTTTCAGATGCGGAAATAGATAGATTGGGACCAATGCGCTGGAATCCGAAAAAGATGTCTGTTCCGGTTCCTGCCAATGTTTATGAACAATTCGGTGTTACGGATTCATCAGTCATCAAAAATGGGGAAATAACCTGGCTGATGAAGAATACCGTTACTTTCGGTAATATTAATGCTGTTAGAGTTCAAGACCTTGCAGTATTGGATATTATTCAAGCTAATAATTGGAAGCGTCCAATTTACTTTGCAGTTACCTGTTCCGAAAAGAGTAAAATCGGATTAAGCGATTATCTCAAAATGGAAGGCTTGGCATTCCGTTTGGTTCCTTATAAAGTTGGCTCATATTATGAGTCGGTTGATGAAGAATTAATGAAGAAACAATTATTTGACGAACCTGATGGATACAGCAGGGAATATCAACCCGGATTTAAATTCCGCGGCTTGAACGATCCTACTATTTTTATGGATGAAAATCACAGACGGTTGACAATCAACTACAGAAACGCTTTCATCCGTTTGGCACTTCATTATCTCTATGTGAAAAATGATAATGCAATGACAATCAAAACATTGGATAAAATGGAAGAGAAAATTCCGCACGATATTATTCCAATGGATTATAGATTGTTGAACGATGTTGCCAATATATATTGGAGTGCTGGAGCGAAGGAAACATATAAAGATCTTGTGAAAGTAGTTGAAGAGAAATGTCTTGCATTAATAGATAAAAATCCTGCAAATATTAGAGGTGATTATAATCCCTATTTTATGCTTAAACAAATTTATGATAACCTGGGTGAATATTCTAAATTCGTGGAAGTACTCAAAAAGCTTCAAGCTGTTAGACCTGGCGATACATCGGTTCAAGAGTTAATTGAAGAATACAAGAGTAAAATAAGTCGTAAGGATACTTCCGAATTGAATAAGCAGAAAGTGAAAATTAACTAATTAAATTGCGACCGGTTTTCCGGTCGCTTTCATTTTGTAACAACATCGATTTGAATTGAGAATACTAGTAAATGCACTTTCCGGTATTGGCGATGCTCTTATGTTTACGCCGGCATTGCAATTGTTGCGCAAGGCTTTACCGCAAGCGCAAATTGATGCAATGGTAATGTACAAAGGTGTAAGTTCATTTTATGAACGCCTCGAAGAAATCGACAAGGTTCACTATTTCGACTTCCTGAACTCCAATCCCTTTGCTGCACTTAAATTTGTTTTATCCCTCCGAGGTAAATACGATGCAAGTATTAGCGTTTATCCATCCAATAGAAAAGAATACAACATTATTAATTTTCTTCTGGGTGCGAAGCAGAGAGCCGGGGTTCGTTACCTGAGGAAAGATTTTGTTAATCTTGGATTTTTGAATAATGTGGCTGTTAAGGAAAACGATAGTTTGCACAATGTTGAAGAGAACGTTCTTCTGGCTGAAAAAATTGCCGGTAAAAGTTTCGGCGAAATACCTCCACTAAAGTTTCCTTTGCTTGCCGAGGATAAAGAATTTGCCGATACTTATATTTCTTCGTTAAACATTACCGGAGATAGAAGTATAATCGGTTTTCATACTGGTTGTTCCACTTTAAAGAACCATATTAAGCGAAGATGGGAACCTGAAAAATTTGCTGAACTGGCAAAAAGAATTACCGAAGAGCGAAATGCCATTGTATTACTTTTCGGCGGAAAGGATGAATTGGAATTAAATAGAACGATTTTAAATAAAAGTGGCAGCGATAATATTTTTATTGTTGAAACAGGTTCACTTGTGCAATCTGCTGCGGTAATGAGTAAATGTGATTTGTTTATTACTAATGACAGCGGATTAATGCATATTGCCGCAGCCTTGAAACTCGAGATAATTCCAATTATCGGTCCGACGAATATGAACTACATCCATCCGTGGAAAGCGGAATATCATACTGCTTCATTAAATTTGGAATGTTCGCCATGTTTTTATTATTCTCCCAAACCGCTTACCTGTTATCGCGATGATGTTAAGTTTAAATGTCTTAAAGAGTTATCGGTTGGCTATGTTATGAGAATAGTTAACGAAGTACTGGAAAAAAAATAGCGTTTCACACCTCTTTTAGTTAAGCATTCAACTTACATCCAGCGTAAATCTTCACTCAAAATCGTAAGTGCTTCAAATCAAGAATGAATTGGAGAAATTAGTAAATTCTAAATTATTATTTATTAGCAAATGGATGAAGGCAGGGTATGCAAAAAATCATCTCGTTATTTATTTAATCGGTGCTTAACAATTAAAACACTGGTGTTGAAATCTATTTTGGTACTATCGCTGTTGATTCGCCAAGAAAGTATTCCGTTTTTTTACAGCAGTTTTTGCATTCTTTGGTGAAACAAATTTACTAGACTAAGACAACCAAATCGTGTTGTGTTATCTAAAAAATACTGCAAGCCAAATTGTAATTCCGTTTTCGTCTGTCTTTTCAACTCTATGTTTTCTATGGGGAGGAATAAAGATATAATCCCCGGGTTTCATTTCTATCTTTTGATTGTTTTCAAAGAGAAGCTCAGCGGAGCCTTGCAATAATAAAACAAACTCCGCCTCGTCTTGATCATACCAAAATCCGGGTGGGGATGAATGTCCGTTTGAGACAATTTTTTCGATTCGTACTTTGTCGTTTCCGGCAATAACCTCTATTAGTTCGTCGGGAATATCTGCGGGAATATTTTCGAAAATATTTTTTATGTTTGTACTCATTTCGCTGTTATATTCCGAATATCCGCTCCGGAAGGGTTCTGGAATATTCTTAATTCAAACTCGGGAATAACGGCAAGAATGTGATCGAAAATATGACCTTGGATTTCCTCATATTCTACCCAAGCCGTAGTAGTTGCAAAAACATAAATTTCAATCGGAATTCCGCTCGCTCCCGGCTGTAATTGTCTAACCAGAAAAGTAAGCCCTTTGTGAATATCTTCTCTATGTTTCAAATAAGCCTTCAAGTATTCTCTGAAAGTTCCGATGTTTGTCATTCTTCTTCCGTTAACGAGAATCGATGTATCGTAATTATGTTCTTTGTTAAACTTGTCAATTTCGGCTTTACGCTTCTTAACATAATCGCTAATGAGAGCAATTTTACTCAGTTTGTTTAACAATTCGTCATCTATAAATTTAACGCTGTTCTGATCGATGTAAATGGACCGCTTAATTCTGCGACCGCCGGTTTCTTCCATTCCACGCCAATTCTTAAACGAATTGTCGATTAATTTGTGGGTTGGAATTATAGTAATTGTTTTATCCCAGTTTTGTACTTTTATAATGTTAAGCGAAATATCGATCACATCGCCGTCGGCTCCATATTGAGGTACTTCGATCCAATCTCCTTTTTTTACTAAGTCGTAAGAGGAAATCTGAATGCTGGCTACAAACGAAAGAATCGTATCCCGGAAAACAAGTATAATAACAGCAGTTAAAGCCGATAGACCACCCAGTATTGCCCAGGGATCTTGCTGTGTTAAAATTCCTCCAATTAAAATTCCACCCCAAATAAATATGATTATCTTTACTACTTGAATATAACCTTTGATAGGCTTGTCTTTGAAACGGGAAGTTCTCTCCAATAGTGCAGTTAAGCCGTCTAGGAATTGACTTGCTGCGAGCAGTACAAAAACAACCATCAACGAACGCACTGCAAGGCTTAAGAAATTATCGAAATCCGGAATAATATAGCTGAAGGAATCTATGATTATTAACGGAATTAAATATGTTAATCTTTTAAGAAGCTTTTCGTTTAACAGGATATCATCCCATTCCAATTTTGTTTTTGTAACGGTTTTTCGAATTAAATTTACGAATACCTTCCGCACTATTAAATAAGCAAGATATGCAAGAAGAATAACAGCGGCAATTTGGATTACATGTCCTGCATAAGGAATGGAATTAATAGTGTCACTTATTTTATGATATAAATCTTCCATTAATCAACCTCCGCTAATTTTTTTAATTCATCTCCGGAAATTCTGAAAGTTGTCCATTCATCCATTGGTTTTGCACCTAAAGCTTTGTAAAATTTAATTGCCGGTTCATTCCAATCGAGTACCATCCACTCGAATCTGCCGCAATCCCTTTCCAAGGCTATTTGTGCCAATTTTTTCAATAACATTTTACCGTAGCCCTTTCCTCTTTTTTCCGGAAGTACGAAAAGGTCTTCCAGATAGAGCCCATATTTACCCAAGAATGTTGAGTAATTATGAAAAAAGAGCGCGAAAGCTACCGGTTTGTCTCCTTCATATCCTATAAGACATTCCGCATTGGAATTTTCCGAAAAGAGAGTTTTTCGAATTTGTTCTTCATCAGCTTTTATTTCGTGAGTGAGATTTTCATATTCAGCAAGTTTATTAACGAAATCGAAAATCACGCCTGCGTCTTTCGGTTCGGCAAATTTTATTGAAAAATTACCCATTAAATCTCCGTAATAATTGAAAATTCAATGGAGCAATCTAATAGAAACCTTTGAAAAACCAAATATATCTGTTCATGAGAAAATTCTGACGTTTGATTTTCATCCGGTTAAAAAATATAACTTTAGTTAATATATCTCCGGAACAAATGTCTGGTCGCTAATTGGCGGACGTACATAGCCTTGCGGCTCTTGTCTTGGCGGCAGTTCTATTTGTTTAGGAGTTAAATCTTCGTGAGGTATTAAACTGAGCAAATGATGAATGCAATTCAAACGTGCACGTTTCTTATCGTCTGCGTTTACTACCCACCACGGCGATTGTTTTATGTCTGTGAACTTGAACATCTCATCTTTTGCTTTAGAGTACTCTACCCATTTAGCGCGCGATTCTAAGTCCATAGGACTCAATTTCCATCTTCTCGTTAGGTCGGTTAATCTTTTCTGGAATCGTTTCTCTTGCTCTTCATCGCTTACCGAAAAATAATATTTGATTAAAATAATTCCAGAGCGGATAAGCATTCTTTCAAATTCCGGTACTGAACGGAGGAACTCCCTGTATTCTTCCTCGGTACAGAAACCCATAACGCGTTCAACTCCGGCTCGGTTATACCAACTTCTATCGAACAGTACCATTTCGCCGGCTGCTGGAAGGTGTGCTACATATCTTTGGAAATACCATTGAGTTTTCTCTTTCTCAGTCGGTGTCCCCAAAGCTACAACTCTTACAATTCTGGGATTTAAACTTTGAGTGATTCTTTTAATTACGCCTCCTTTACCGGCTGCGTCCCTTCCTTCAAACAAAATAACAACTTTCAAACCTTTAGCCTTTATCCATTCCTGTAGTTTTACCAATTCTATTTGGAGTTTTGCCAATTCGTTTTCGTAAAATTTTGCTTTAAGTTTCCCTTTTTTGTTTAAGCGTGAGTCTTTAGTGGTATTATCAGTGGATTTCTTTTTAGCGGTGGATTTGGAGGATTGCTTTTTCTTACTCATTTATACCTCCGAAATTAATTATATCCTGATTCTTAAATAAGAATTCTTTTTGTTAAATCAAAAAAATAGTGAAAATATTAGCTGTAAAAATTCTTTACCGGTTTATTATCTTTTGGGGAGATTGATGGTATATAAGGCGAGCAATTGAAGAAAAAATTCAAATATTGTGCATCATTCAATTTCTATTGTCGTTCCTGATATCAAAAGGGCGGACTAAAGCGTGGAATGGATGTAATTGCTTTATCGAAAGAGTTTATCTTTTTTTACTTAGTACGATGCATTTTTTAGGTTTGTAGACTTCGGTAATTATAATTGAAAGACTAGGAATATTATGCTAAGTTATATCGAGAATGAAAATTGATAATTATAGCTGTTAGATTCTGTTATGATTTATTTTCAAGAATTTGTCTGAATATTTCGAATGTTAAAAACCAGTCTACAAAATGTTGAAGGCTTTTGTCGCCTTGATAATATGAGTTTACTTTGGAATAAATCAATTTGTAATTGTAAGGTGCATATTCTTTAGCAGAGTTTGAATGCAACGAATCCATGATGAAGCTTTTCATTTTCTGTAAAAACAAGTCAAGGGCATCATTGTCATTGGATTTATTAATCCGTTTACGCAGAATAGAATACACTTTTTTCATAAGTGGTGTAAAATAAAAAGGATAGGAGATATTTCCTTTTGCCAAATTATACTTGGACAGTTTGGGGAAATTTGATTTGATAATGTATTTAAATAAGCGGTCGTTTATTCTCTTTTCTACAGGCAAATTCAGGAGATTATTTAATAATGTTTGCTGTAAGAAGGGCATATATGAAGTAACAAAATTATCGATGCGGGCTTGTTCAGGTGCGTAATAATTAGTTAATCTGGTTTTCAAGGAAAACATATCGAGCCAATTCCCCAAACCAATTTCATCAATTGTCGGAATGTCATTTGTCAAATTTTCTATTTGTTCTAACATCCCTCTATTCATTGTAGAATTAAAATCATCAACAAAAATATCCGCACGATGATTCATTAAGTATCTGGAAATTCCTTCATAGTTCTTCTGCTCTATATCTTTTTTGCCAAATAGATATAACCGCGATAAAAAAGCTCTTCTCCAAATTTCTCCCATTCCACCGTCAATTATTATTTCGTCTTGAGGCAAGGAGCTGTAATTCATCAACTTACGTGAAGTAAAACCCGATTCTGTCAAATAAGTTGCACCAATGTAGTCGAATAACTCCGCAACTATATCGTCTTCGCTTATTAAATTGTGTGAGTAGATTTTATAGTCGATGTTGAAATCCGACAAGATTTGTTTTGCGATTTTAATATCCATCAAATCTTCGGTAATAAATATATGGCAATCCCAGTTAAAATAATTTGAGTTGAGGAGAAAAGAGAGAATAACTCTTGAATCCAAGCCACCTGATAAACTGAGTGAAATTCTTGAATTATTTGAGGAACCTAATAATGTAAAGTTAGCCAATTGATTTTTGAAATCTTCTAAGTCTATGTTATTTCCCTTTTGCGGTTTCCAATCATTAGAAGAGATGTTACACTTATTGAGATTGAAATATGCTTCCGAACCGGAATTAATCCGGTGAATGTTTTTAACAATGCTTTTATTCGAGATTTGATTTATCAATAACCATCGTGTTGAAAATTCATTGAAGTCAATTTCGAAACTGCCTAAATTTAATATTAAAGCCAGGTTTGTCGAGAAGTACCATCCGTCATTATTTTCATAGATGTGAAATTCTCTCAACCCTAATGGATCGGTAAAAAGTTTTATCGAGCCGTTTTTCACATAAGCACCGGCAAAGTGCCCGTTAAGTGAATTTATTTGAGTGGGGTTTTCATCGATAAGTTTTCTGAAATCTTCTTTTTTTATAAATGTTTTCGCATCGTGTGATATTGGTAAGCCGCAAACAAAAAAGTTACTAACGGAATTATCGCTATCATAAAACAACATATTGTTATTTCCACCAATAGCGATATAATAATTTGAATCGGATTGAACGGCAATAGCTTTAGGATGCAATTTCGATAAGGCAGTTGCGTCAATAGAGTGTTTGGAATAAAATCCGAATATCCAACTCATTTAAAGTCCTTGAATTATTTTAGCTTTCACCGCTCAAACGAAAATTGTTCCAAGCCATTTCTCCGCTTCATCACGACTCCATCCTTTGCGTTTGCGGTAATCTTCAAGTTGATCTTCCAAAATTTTACCTACATTAAAATAACGAGCTTTAGGATTAGCGAAATACAGTCCTGAAACAGAAGCTGCCGGAAGCATTGCCAAACTTTCCGTTAATATAATCGAAGCATTTTCTTCTACAGAAATGGCTTTCCAAATTATTTGTTTTTCGGTATGATCCGGTTGTGAAGGATAACCCGGCGCGGGACGAATACCGGTATATTTTTCTTTTATCAATTCAACGTTTGAAAGATTCTCGTTTTCAGTGTAACCCCAAATTTCTGTTCTTACCTTTTTGTGGAGCAGTTCAGTAAAGGCTTCTGCTAAGCGGTCTGCAAGAGATTTTGCAAGTATCGAATTGTAATCATCATTGTTTGCTTCAAATTCGTCTACTAATTTATCGAGTCCTATGCCTGCCGTCACCGCAAACATTCCCACATAATCGATAATTCCGGTTTCTTTAGGAGCAACAAAATCACTCAATGCAATATTCGGTTGACCGGAAGATTTTTTGATTTGCTGTCTCAACGTGTGTAAAGTTGTAAAAATGTCTTTCCTTTCAGTATCGGTGTATAATTCAATATCATCCCCGATACTATTTGCCGGGAATAAACCAATTACGGCTTTTGCCTTCAGTAGCTTATTATTAATTATTTCATCTAATAATTCTTCAGCATCGTCGAATAATTTTTTAGCTTCTGTACCTAATTTGGGATCATCCAATATTTGTGGATATTTCCCTTTCATTTCCCAAGTTGTGAAGAAGGGAGTCCAATCTATATATTCTCTGATTTCTTCCAATGAATAATCTTCGAATACAGTAATTCCTGGTTTATTGGGAGCTTTAATTTCTTCGTTTTGCCAGTTGATTTGGAATTTATTGGCACGCGCTTCTTCCAAAGAAATAAGATTTCTTGCCGATTTTTTTCGCGCATGGTTTTCTCGTAGCATTTCGTATTCCGCTTTTACTTTTCGAGTGAAATCTTCTCTGATTTCCGGATTGATTAAATTCGCTGCTACACCAACACTTCTGGATGCGTCCAATACATGCACTACGGCATTATCGAATTCGGGATCTATTTTTACCGCTGTGTGAATTCTCGATGTAGTGGCTCCTCCTATCAACAAAGGTTTCTCGAAGCCTAATCGTTTCATTTCCTTTGCTACATGAACCATTTCATCCAGCGAAGGGGTAATTAATCCGCTCAAACCAATTATATCAACATTTTCCTCAACTGCGGCGGCTAATATTTTTTCTGCAGGAACCATAACGCCGAGGTCGATAACTTCAAAATTGTTGCAGCCTAAAACTACACCTACAATATTTTTACCGATATCGTGTACGTCTCCCTTCACTGTAGCCAATAATACTTTACCGGCTTTACTGCTGTCCTTTTTGTTTGCTTCGATGTAAGGGATAAGATACGCAACGGCTTTTTTCATAACTCGTGCGCTTTTTACCACTTGCGGTAAAAACATTTTACCCGAACCGAATAAATCCCCAACGAAATTCATTCCGTCCATTAACGGACCTTCAATTACTTTCAAGGGGTCTTTCAATTTTAAGCGCGCTTCTTCGATATCAGATTCAATATAATCAGTTATTCCTTTTACTAAAGCATATTTAAGTCTTTCTTCAACCGATTTACCGCGCCATTCTTCGGCTTTTTTATCGTCTTTTTTCTCATCTTTAACATGTTCGGCGAATTCAATAAGTCTTTCGGTTGCATCGGGACGTCTATTAAGAATAACATCTTCTACTCTTTCAAGTAGAGCTTTGGGAATATTGTCGTACACAGTTAATTGTCCGGCATTAACAATTCCCATATCCATTCCGGCTTCAATTGCATAATAGAGGAAAACGGAATGCATTGCTTCCCGGATAGTATTGTTTCCTCTGAAGGAAAAGGATAGATTGCTTACACCGCCGGATACTTTCGCATAAGGGAGATTCTTCTTAATCCATTTAATGGCTTTAATAAAATCGAGTGCATATGTGTTGTGTTCTTCAATACCGGTTGCAACTGCAAAAATATTAGGATCAAAGATAATATCCTGCGGAGGGAAGCCTACTTTTTCGGTAAGTATTTTATAAGCGCGTTCGCAAATTTGAATTTTCCGTTCGAACGAATCGGCTTGTCCTTCTTCATCGAAAGCCATAACAATAGCCGCAGCGCCGTATTGACGTACTTTATGCGCACGTTCAATAAAGGCTTCTTCTCCTTCTTTCAAACTGATTGAATTAACAATGCCTTTCCCCTGAATATTTTGCAAACCTGCTTCTATCACGCTCCACTTGGAAGAATCGAGCATAATAGGGACTCTGGAAATATCCGGTTCGGTGGAAATTAATCGAAGGAATTTAACCATTACTTCTTCGCTGTCAATCATTCCTTCGTCCATATTAATATCAATTATCTGCGCACCGTTTTCCACTTGCTGACGAGCTACAGATAAAGCTTCTTCATATTCTTCGTTTTTAATGAGTCGTGCAAACTTTTTAGAACCGGTTACGTTTGTCCTTTCTCCGATGTTAACGAAATTTGATTCGGGTCTAACTACCAACGGTTCGAGTCCGCTTAATCTAAGTAGCGGTTCAACTTTGGGGATCTGACGCGGTTTATAATTTTTGACCATCTCTGCAAAAGTATGTATATGCTCAGGGGTTGTACCGCAGCATCCGCCAACAATATTAAGGAATCCCGCTTCGGCGTATTCTTTAAGAACGCTTTCCATTGTTTGCGGCGATTCATCGTATTCCCCGAATTCATTGGGCAATCCGGCATTTGGGTATAAACTAACGAAACAATCAGCTATTTGAGATAACTCTTCTATAAAAGGACGCATCTGTTTTGGTCCCAACGAACAATTTAAGCCTATGCTCAATAAATTTTTTGTGTGCGAAACCGAAATCCAAAACGCTTCGGTCGTTTGCCCCGAAAGGGTTCTGCCGGACATATCCACAATTGTGCCTGAAATACTTACCGGAAGTTCAACACCAAGCTTATTCGTTACTTCTTCTATTGCAAATAAAGCAGCCTTGGCATTTAGTGTATCGAATATCGTTTCAACAAGCAGAATATCCGCGCCGCCTTTAATTAAAGCTTCTACTTGAGTTTTGTAAGCATCTACAACTGTTTTGAAATCGACTTCACGATAGCCGGGATCGTTAACATCGGGCGACATCGAAAGGGTTTTACTCAATGGTCCTATAGCACCGGCTACGAATCGAGGTTTATCTGGTGTGAGATTTGTGAATTCTGTCGCAGCTTCCTTGGCTAATTTAGCCGATTGAAAATTCATTTCGTAAACATATTCCTGAGTATGATAATCGGCTTGTGAGATTACGGTGCTATTAAATGTATTAGTTTCAATTATATCCGCTCCGGCTTTTAAATATTCACGGTGAATATTTAAAATTATTTCAGGTTGAGTTAAAGAGAGAAGATCGTTATTACCTTTAAGATCATAAGGGAAATCTTTGAAACGCTCTCCTCTGTAATCCGATTCAGTTAATTTATGACGTTGTATCATTGTGCCCATTGCACCATCGAGCACAAATATGCGTTCTCGTAAAATATTTTTTAATTTATCAATTGAATTCATAGTATGGTTAAACAAATTTTGAAGATGAATGCTAATATACTTAAATTCGCTTTTAATAAAAACAAAGTAAAAGTAAAGGTTAAGAGGTAATTATGATAGTAGTTACGGGCGGAGCCGGCTTTATTGGCAGCGCTATTGTATGGAAGTTAAACGAAATGGGAAGAGATGATATCATAATAGTTGATAGGTTAGGGAATGGCGAAAAATGGAAAAATTTAAACGGTTTGAAATACGCCGATATTTTTCATAAGGATACGTTTTTCGATTTGGTAATTGAGGATGTTGTCCCTTACCAGCTTGATGCTGTAATCCATTTGGGCGCTTGTTCTTCCACAACGGAAAAAGATGCAGATTATTTATTGCATAATAATTTTAAGTATTCTCAAGCGGTTGCAGAGTATTGTGTCGAAAAAGATATTCGCTTTATCTATGCTTCTTCAGCCGCAACCTACGGCGAAGGGGAAAACGGTTACTCCGATAATGAAGATGAAATTGAAAATCTTCGTCCTTTAAATATGTACGGTTATTCAAAGCAAATGTTCGACCTTTGGGTTAAACGAAACGGTTTGCTTGATAAAGTTGTGGGACTGAAATATTTCAACGTTTACGGTCCGAATGAATACCACAAAGGAGACATGCGTTCTGTTGTGCATAAAGCTTTCGAGCAGGTTCGCGATACCGGAAAGGTGAAGTTGTTCAAATCTTACCGCGATGAATATAAAGACGGCGAGCAGATGCGCGATTTTGTTTACGTTAAAGACGCCGTGAATATGACACTTTATTTTTTGGAGCACGAAGATAAAAACGGAATATTCAACGTGGGAACCGGAAACGCGCGCACGTGGAACGATTTGGTAACGGTGTTATTCAATGCCGTCGGAAAGCCCGTGAATATTGAGTATATGGATATGCCGGAACATCTTAAGGAAAAATATCAATACTTTACTCAAGCCGAATTAAGCAAAATTAAAAGTGCGGGATTTACTGAACCGATTCACTCTTTGGAAGAAGGAGTGGAAGATTACGTTAAGAATTATTTGATGAAGAATATGTATTTGTCGTGGTGAGAAACGGATTATAACTAGAAACAGAAAATAAGAAACGAGAAACAAGAAACTTGAAAAGCCGGGCGGAGGTCCGGCTTTATTATTTCACGCAAAGATCACAAAGGGAATAACTCGCAAAGCACGCAAAGAAAAGACTTTGAACACTTACGAATAATCTTTGCGCTTCTTTGTGTGAAATGTACGGTTTTTCGAGAGAAAAAAGTTAATCATATTTTATTAGTGCATTCGTGGCATAATGCCATCAGCGGAAATCAAGAGTAAGCAGTGTTTTTTTTCATCAGTAGAAGCTTCAACCTCGAGTTGCTTTTCGGCTGTTGAATATTTTTTTCTTATTTTTAGCCGGTTATTTAATTTAATTCGGTAAATATTCGTAAGACAATAAACGGAACAACATGAAATTAGCCACGCTTTGTTACATCCGGAAAGAGAACAAAACTTTAATGCTCTACCGCAATAAAAAAGAGAACGACTATCACGAAGGCAAATGGAACGGTTTGGGCGGTAAGTTCGAGCCGGGCGAATCGCCGGAGGAATGTGCAATTAGGGAAGTGAAGGAAGAATCTGGGTTAACGGTAAAAAGTCTTAAACTAAAGGGAATTATCACTTTCCCGATGTTCGACACAAAAGAAGATTGGTATGTATTCCTTTATGTCATTGACGAATTCGAAGGGGAATTAATCGATTCTCCCGAAGGAAAGTTGGAATGGATTGAAAACGACAAGCTTACCGAACTCAATTTGTGGGACGGCGATCAAATATTTATTCCGTGGCTATTCGAGGATAAATTCTTTTCCGCTAAGTTCAATTACGATAACGGCAAGTTTGTCGATTATACAGTGGAGTTTTATTGAAAGGGAAGGACGTGAACGTAAAGAATATAATAAGCGAAAAACTGCATTCGACGGAATTGGGTAAAGAGTTATTGTTTAACGTTAAAAAACTTACGGGTAAAATTCATCGTCCAGATATGGAATTCCCGGAATTGATAAGCTTGGAAACCGCGAGCGTGTGCAATCTTCGATGCGTTCATTGTCCCCCGCAAAGCAAAGAACTGCGCGACCAGGGAAGACCATTGGGATTGATGAATATCGATCTCTTTATGAAATTGATGGACGAAATAGACAAACACGGCAGAAGAAGAATTGCATTGCATAAAGACGGTGAACCGCTGTTACATCCCCAAATTGCCGAGATGATAAAAAGGACGAAGAAGAATGTTGATCATATTGTTTATTTAACTACAAACGCTCACAAACTTACCGACGAAATAGCTGACTTGATTATTGAAGAGAAAATTGACGTTGTCAATTTCAGCATAGGAGCAGCAACGCAAGAGTTTTACCGAAAAGTGCGCGGTAAAAATTACGATAAAGTGATGAGCAATATTCACAACTATTTGGACAAGGTTGAAAAATCCGAATGGAAACCAAGAATAATAGTGCAGATAATCCGCCTACCCGAATTCCCCGAAATGGAAGAAGAAATTAAGCGCTTCAAAAAATATTGGAAGGATTTTCCGGTGGAGATTCAAGTTTGGGATAAATTGACCTGGGGCGTTTACGACTACACGGAGAGGAATAAGAATCGTTATCCTTGTTATTCGTTGTGGGAATCGTTTACCGTTAATTCGGACGGACTCGTTTCCGCCTGCTGTATCGACTGGCAGCAGAAATTGATTACCGGAGATACAAACAAGCAGAGTATCGAAGAGATTTGGAAAGGCGAAGCGCTGAGAAATATGCGCAAACTGCACGTGGAGGGACGGGAAAACGAACTACCGATTTGCGGTTCTTGCAATTATTGGGATTGGCAGCAAAAGCTGGATGAATATCCGATTTAATAAGGGGAGTGTTGAACAACACAAAAGAAAATTGATCGGGGAATTTATAAGTTCGTAGAATAGAAATAAGCAAAGGGCTTTCCCTCGCAAAAGTTGATTATTTATAACATTAAAATTGTGCAATGCAATTTTCTCCAGCTTATGTGGAACAATATTTTTTTATTAAATTAAATGAATTATGATTTAACTACCCTCAATTCAAAAACAACAGTGTAGAAATTCGTTATATTTGCATTTCAAAAAAATGGAATTTATATGCACGAAAAATACGAAGCGGTTATTGGTCTCGAAGTTCACGCACAACTTGCAACGGCTACCAAAGCGTTTTGCGGTTGTTCAACTAAATTCGGAAATCCACCTAATACAAATGTTTGCCCGGTTTGTCTCGGTCATCCCGGAGTATTGCCGGTTCTAAATAAAAAAGTAGTTGAATATTCAATATTGATGGGATTAGCGACTAATTGCAGGATAAACAGAGAATCCATATTTGCACGAAAAAACTACTTTTACCCGGATTTGCCCAAAGGCTATCAAATATCCCAATTCGAAGAACCGATTTGCGAAGACGGTTACGTGGAAATTCATAACGACTTAGGAGAAAAGAAAAAAGTACGTTTGCTTCGTATCCATATGGAAGAAGATGCAGGGAAATCCATCCACGATCAGGACTTTGATACTTTAGTAGACTTAAATAGATGCGGTACGCCGTTGATAGAAATTGTAAGTCAGCCGGATATAAATTCCCCGAGAGAAGCTTCCGAGTATTTGAAGAACTTGAGAAAAATTGTGCGCTACCTTGGAATTTGTGATGGCAATATGGAAGAAGGTTCCTTACGGTGCGATGCTAATATTTCTATTAGGCTTAAAGGGGAAACTAAATTAGGTACTCGTACCGAAGTGAAAAATATGAATTCATTCCGGAATGTTGAAAGAGCGATTGAATTTGAGATTAACAGACAAATTGAATTGATTGAAGACGGTGGAGAAGTTGTGCAAGAAACTCTACTTTGGGATGCCAATGCAAATGAAGCACGCCCAATGAGAGGTAAAGAGGAAAGCCACGATTACAGGTATTTCCCCGATCCTGATCTCGTACCGATTGTTATTGATGATAAATGGCTCAATAGTATTTCAGAATTGATGCCGGAACTACCCGATGCTAAAAAAGAAAGATTTATTAATGAATATAAATTACCGGAATATGACGCTGAATTATTAACGGAGGAAAAGGAACTTGCCGATTATTTCGAAAAGGCTGTTGCAGTTTGCAATGATTTTAAATCTGTTAGTAATTGGGTTATGAGCGAAGTGCTCAAGATTGTTAACGAAAGTAAAATAAATATTAGTGAATTCCCGGTTTCTCCTGAAAATTTGGGAAAGCTGGTAAATTTAATTTCTAACAAAACTATAAGCGGTAAAATAGCTAAAGACGTTTTTGCCGAATTGCTGAAAGAAGATAAAGATCCGGAAATAATCGTTAAAGAAAAGAATCTGATACAGATTACGGATACCTCGGCAATTGAAGGGATAATCGATAAAGTATTGGAAAATAATGCTCAGCAAGTTGAGCAATTTCATGCCGGGAAGGAAAAAGTATTCGGCTTTTTCGTTGGACAGATAATGAGGGAAACCAAGGGAAAAGCAAATCCACAAATTGTTAATGAATTATTGAGAAAGAAACTATCGCAAAGTTAGATAAAAAGCAGCGCAGTTATTTTGCGCTGCTTTAATTTCAATTACACAAATAAAATTATATTTTCTCGAAAAGATCTGCCATTTCGATTGCGCTAAGTGCGGCATCCCAACCTTTATTACCCGATTTTGCACCGGCTCTTTCAATTGCCTGCTCAATTGTATCGGTAGTAATTACGCCGAAAATAATCGGAACGCCAGTTTCCAGTGATGCATTTGCAATACCTTTTGAAACTTCAGCCGAAACATAATCAAAATGAGGGGTTGCGCCGCGAATAACCGCTCCCAAAGAAATGATTGAATCATAATCTCCACTAATTGCCAATTTTTTTGCCGTTAATGGAATTTCAAATGAGCCGGGCACCCAAATAATATCGATATCGTCAAATGCTCCTTCGTGGCGCTCTATGCAATCGATTGCTCCCGATAATAATTTGTTCGATATGAATTCATTGAATCTGCTTACGACTATAGCAAATTTTTTCCCTTTTGCGTTCAACATTCCTTGAATTACTTTTGCCATAACTTCCTCAACTAATTTTTAATATATCATCTAAAATTAAATGTCCGAGTTTCTCTTTTTTAGTTTTTAAATAATAATGATTGTTTTCATTGGGGCAAATTTGAAGAGGTATTCTTTCAATAACATTAAGATCGTATCCTTTTAAGCCGATAATCTTTTTGGGATTATTGGTTAATAATTTTATGTTTTTTAAGCCCAAATCTTTCAAGATTTGCGCACCAATACCGTAATCTCTCAAGTCGGCTTTGAAGCCTAATTCTTCGTTTGCTTCGACTGTATCTTTGCCTTCTTCCTGCAGGGCATATGCGAGCATTTTATTAACTAAGCCTATTCCGCGTCCTTCTTGTCTCATATATAAAAGAACACCACGTCCGGTTTGCTCAATTTTTGTAAGTGCCGCGGCAAGCTGGTCTCCACAATCGCATCTTTGAGAACCGAAGACATCTCCCGTTAAACATTCGGAATGTACTCGAACGATTACCGGTTCATCCCCCGAAATATCGCCTTTAACCAATGCAATAGGATTATCATTCGGATCCAACAAGTTCTCATATAGATGGAGCTTAAATTTACCGAACTTCGTAGGCATATTAACGACTACTCTTTTTCTCACAAGCTTTTCTTTTCTTCTTCTGAATTCAATTAAATCCGCTATTGTGATTATTTTCAGATTAAATTTTTCGGCAAAAATGAATAATTGAGGAACCCTTGCCATCGAACCGTCTTCGTTCATAATTTCGCATAACACCCCGGATGGTTTTAATCCCGCCAAGTGTGCTAAGTCCATCGCTGCTTCGGTGTGTCCGGTTCTTTTAAGAACCCCGCCTTTCTTTGCAATTAAAGGAAATATATGTCCGGGACGCGCAAAGTCCTCCGGTTTTATGGAAGAATAAGTTAAGGCTCGGATTGTCGCTGCTCTGTCAAACGCAGAAATTCCGGTAGTAGTTCCTTTCTTATAATCGACTGTAACGGTAAAGTTTGTATTGTGCATAGCAGTGTTTCTATTTACCATCAAATCGAGGTCCAATTCCTTCGCACGTTTTTCGGTGATGGAAACGCAAATCATTCCGCGACCTTCTTTAGCCATAAAATTTACGTCTTCCGGACGAGCTAATTCTGCTGCCATTATCAAATCGCCTTCATTCTCGCGGTCTTCGTCGTCAACGACAATAATCATTTTGCCGTGTCTGATATCTTCAATTGCTTCTTCAATTGTGTTGAATTTTCTTTCCATTGTTAAAATCCTTCTTCCTTCAATCTTTCGATTGATAATCCTGATCCGTTTTTCTTATTAAAAGTTGTCAACCTTTCCAAGTACTTGGCGATTAAATCCACTTCAATATTTACTTTGTTTCCAGTTTGTAAAAATTTGAATGTCGTGTTTTGCCAAGTATGAGGTATAACTGAAATGCCTATAATATTTTGATTTAATTGTGCAACAGTTAAACTGACTCCGTTGATTGCAATGGAGCCTTCTTCTATAATATATTTAATTAAATTATCTGGAACAGAAAATTCATAAAGATATGATTCGCCTCTGTTGGTTATTTTAACTAACTCTCCGGTTCCGTTAACGTGCCCTTGTACAATATGACCTCCCAGCCGGTCGGATAATTTTAGTGCACGTTCAAGGTTAACTTTACTGCCGGTTCGTAATTCTCCGATTGTAGATTTAGTGAGGGTTTCTCCAACCGCATCAATCCAAAAACCGTTATGTTCGATTCTAACAGCCGTCAGGCAAACACCGTTAACGGCAACTGAGTCATCTATTTCCAAATCATCCAAAATAAATTTACACTGAATAAATAATTTTTTCCCCCCGGTTTGATGCTGGATGTTTGTAACGGTTCCTATTTCTTCAATTAATCCTGTAAACATAATCGTAAATATACAAAAGGAATTTCAAGTAGAGCATTCTGCTTTCAAAATGGGGCTAAAAATTTCTCGAAAAAATAAATATCATTCAAAAAAATCGTATCGATCAGGACAAATCCGGAAGAAAAATACAAAAAAAGAACCCATCGGCGAGATGGGTTCTTAAATGAATTAATATTTATATTTTAGCCATTTTATTATTTCTCTCAACTTAGGCTTTTTCCCGGTTCTTAAAATACCTACTCGGTAAATTTTACCGGCAATGGGGAATATTGCAGCGATAGTTGCGAGATTAACTAAAATTGATACAGTCATTTGCCATAAAGGAACATCTGTAATTGTTACTTTTGCCGGCATTACAATCAGTGCAGAAAAAGGAAACATTGATGCTACGCTGGCAACAACGTTATTAGGATTTTCCATCATAGAGATTGCAATAAAGAAGGGAATCATAATAAGCATTATTATTGGAAAAACTCCCGTTTGTGCATCCTGCGGATTATCGAAAATAGAACCTACCATCGCAAATAAACCGATGAATATAAGTAATCCCAAAAAGAAATTGAAAAGAAAATAAAATAATTGTCCAAATGATAAATTTATTATTATTTCTTTTGGGAGTACAATCCACGATGTTGAAATGAGGATCATAATCGGAGAAAGCCAAATTGCCATTTGGATTACTCCTGTTATTGATGCACCGAGAATTTTTCCGGTCATCAATTCTTTGGGACTAACAGAAGAGAGAACAACTTCAACTATTCTATTATTTTTTTCTTCAATTACGGTTTGCATTGTCATTGAGCCAATCATTAAAAGGCTGATATAAAGCAAGAAAGTGAATAAGTAAGCAAGAATCATATTTCCGTAACCTTCTTCTTTTATCTCTCCTTCTTTACTTACTTTCATTCCTGCAAACTCAACCGTTCTTCTGGCGAAATCGAGATCATCATTTGATAAAGATTTCCTCTGAAAATATGCGTCTATGAGTACTTTATTTATTGGTCCGCTTAAAGTTTTGGTTAGTTTTAAATTTTTTGGAGTTTTGGAATAAAATCTGACGTTTTTATTCTGCAGTGCTTCATCCGGAACAAGTAAAACGCCAGTCAGCTTTTCATCCAATAAATCCTTTTTCTTTTCGTTAACGAATTTATGTACTTCATCGGATGATTTCTTAACAAATTCAAAATTATATCCTTCGTCAATCAGATCTTTTCTGGAATTAAATTCATTACGTAAACCTTCTAATAAATTATCACTATCCGAAATGATTACAATATTTTTTGCAGTGCCGTCGTCTAATCCGAAAAGAGCTGCTTGAACACCGATAACTATAAACATAATTAAGGGAAGTGAGATAGTGGAAAAAATGAATGCTTTTGACATTATTTTTTCGCGTAGTTCTCTCTTTATTATTGCTAAAACTCTGTGATTAAGCATTGCTCACCTCCTTTTTTACTTCCTTCCCATCATCTGCTAACTCAACAAATATTTCGTGCAATGAAATATCGTTTGCATCGAATTTTTTTACCGTTACATTATTATTAACCAATAATTTGAGAAGTTTTTGAGTATCCTCCGGATTTTTAACCCTAATTCCTGTTGTATTGCCAAAATTCGTTATCTTCTCTACAAATGGAGTATTTTCGAGAATGCTGATATCGCCTTCGTAGTTTAGGCTTACATTTTTGTTTGCGTAACGGTTTTTTATTTCCGATAATGAACCCTTTAATATGATTTTACCATTGTCAATCATTGCAATATGATCGCACATTTTCTCGGCATAGTCCATTAAGTGCGTGGAAAAAATAATTACCTTTCCCGCTTCTCTCTCTTCCATTATTATTTCGCGTAATAATTCAGTATTGATTGGGTCGAGTCCGCTAAACGGTTCGTCCAATATTATAAAATCTGGATTATGTAGTATTGTTGCAATAAATTGAATCTTTTGCTGGTTACCTTTGGAAAGATCTTCGATTTTAGAAAACCTTCTGTCGTATAGATCGAATCGTTTGAGATAGTTATTGGCTCTTTTTTGAATATCTCTTCCCGATTTACCTTTAACTTCTGCAAAGAAAAGAAGAGTGTCCCAAACTCTCATCTTTTTGTACAAGCCTCTTTCCTCGGGCAAATATCCAACCTGATCACGAAATTCTTGTCCTACGGGATTACCTTTAAAAATAATTTCTCCCTCCTCAGGGATGTAAATATTCATAAGCATTCTAAGTGTAGTGGTCTTTCCTGCCCCGTTTCTGCCGATTAGTCCGAAAATCGAACCTTCCGGAATTTCAAAATCGGCATGATCAACTGCAGTTATTCCATCGAAACGTTTGGTTAGCCCTTTTACTTCAAGTACGTTCATTAAAACCTCTTATTTTGTTTGAAGTATTGTTGAAATTTATTTAATTCTAATTATTCATTCAATTTTTTAGCCGGTAATACACTTCCATTTTGGTAAAGTGTAAGCTTATTTACTTTTCCGTTCTCATCTCTCGAAAACTCAATTTGTGCGTTTATAACCTTGTAATAAAATTTGCTTTCGGAAATGGGAAATATTTCAAATTCTGCCTGTGAAGTAGCTTGTGCAAATATTCTGTTTTTATCAATTCGAATTTTTATTACAAAGTTAGGTGCCAGTAAATATTTACCCGCATATTCTCTCAGTATATCGGCAGGAACGGTAATAGGATCTTCGGCTATTTCAGCGCCTAATTTTTTTAACATTTTTTTGCCGTTTTCATTGGCGGGATTTAATTCGAGAGACTTTTTATAAAGCTCAATTGCCTTTTGATTATCACCTTTTTTCATATAAGCTTCTGCCATACTGTCGTAAACATTGGAAGAAGTTGGAAACATTTCAGCATTCAATTGGAATATCTGAAGGGCTTCATCATATCTTTTGTCGTTCAATAAAATATAACCTAATGTGTTTAATTGTTGCTCGGAAAAGTCAAACAAGTCGGGAGCTTCTTTCTTTAGTTGTTTATAATTTTCAATAGCCGTTTCTATCCCTTCGTCGTAAATTACCTCGAGCAAATAATCCTTTATCGGTTTTCTTGGATAATCAACTTCTTCACCATTCAATAATTTCATAATTTTCGAAGCTATCTCCTGAAGAGGAGCATTCCCGGCATTATTAAAGGCTGCAACATATCGTCCGTCTTCTAAAACACTGATAACGATTGTGTTAAAGCCGTTTATTCCGCCGGAGTGCGTTATTATTGTAATACTGTCTTTTGAATTGTCACTGGGTTTTTGAAATATCATCCAACCGAAACCGTAGTTTGCTTTATAAGGCGTAAACATTTGTTCTTTCAATTCTTTTTTTAGAAGCGTATTGCTTCGCAGCACTTGATCCCATTTAAACATATCAACTACGGTAGAATACATACTACCCGCACCCATTGCATTTGGCATATAAAGGTAAGGGTCTCTGTAAATTATATTAGCTTTTTTAATGTATCCGTTCGCCATATTTTTAATTGGGATTTCATTTTCATCTTCAATTCCTGTATTATTCAATCCGGCGGGTTTAATGATTTTTTCGTTTATCAATTCGGTAAAACTTTTGCCTGTAACTTCTTCTGCAATTGTTGCAAGTAAATAATATCCGGTATTATTGTATGCGAATCTTTCCCCCGGTTCAAATTGTAAATCGCCGCTGTGGAAATGTTTAATGAAATATTCTTTGTCATAATGATTTTTCAGCGAATCCTTCCACACGTTGGGGTTATTGGTGTAAGATGGAATGCCGGATGTGTGAGTTAATAAATGTTTTATAGTCACTTTTTCACCGGTATCTTTTCTGTAATCTTTTAAGTAATCGGTAATTTTTCCGTCCAGTTTAAGTTTTCCTTCATCTATAAGTATCATAATTAATGCTGCAGTAAACTGTTTGGAAATTGAGCCTATCCGGAATTTTGTTTCCGGTGTGTTGGGAACATCAAATTCGTAGTTCGCAAAGCCGTAGCCTTTGGATAAGACTATTTGCCCGTCTTTTGCGGCAAGTACGGAACCGTTGAATAAACCGTATTCATTATACTTTGCTACAAGGTCGTCTATTTTTGTTGCGGTATTCTGAGCGTAAATAAATGAAATAGATAAAAATGTCAGCAATAAAAATAGAAATGCTTTTTTTTTCATATTGTTTTTCCTTTACTTGTTAATTGCAATTAGGACGTATAAAGCCGTGTTAAGTTATCACCCCATCCAAAATCCTTTACGATGCGATACTCCGAGTACTTTCCTGCAAAATGAGCAAAAGTAAACGAATTTAACCCCGAAAATACTTTTAATTCGCCTAGCCTTTAATTCTGTCAATTCTTTTTCGCAAAAAGGGCAAATCGGATTTTCAGTTTCTGACTCGATAATTTTCAACATTTCCTCTCTCCTTTTGAATATTTTTTAATTCGATCAATTCTCCACAATAAGAGCAAAGGACATAATTTTCCTCAATTTCTCCTGATTTACAATTCAGATAGACCGTATTAGCATTAACAGCATTGCAATACGGGCAAAGAAATTTTACGGGTTCTATCTTTATCGTTTTGTCCATGCTCAAAACATATACACATGCGCGGAAAAAATATTCAAGAAAAGAAAAACGGAATATAAAAATAAAATTAAACAATCTTGATTATTTTTCGATTATTTTAAATATATAAATACAGCTACAGAAATTACTGCGTTGAGTTAAATTCTTGACAATTAATATTAATATGTTAACTTATATTCTTAATAAGAATATATTATGAGGAAGGTGTATATGAAAAAGTTATTATCGCTTTTCATTTTACTCTTTGTTACCAATATTATTGCCCAAAACAATCTGGATGATTTTCCAGCTATGACTATTTGGGCAGTTGAGGACAAACCTGCTACTTTATATTACTTTGTATTATCAGAAGAAGACGACTTCAAGCATAAGGAAGGTAAAATAATAGTTCAAAACCCAGGTGATGATGAAGATAAATTGGAAATTAAAGCACTTGCAATTGATAGCGACGGTACAATTTATATAATAAACAACAAGAAGAAATCTGTACTCTATAAAATCCCGGCATCCGAAATTGATGGGAATGAGGACACGGATGTTAATGCAACATTTATCGGTAATTCCGGTCTTAGCGGAAATGACCGTTTGACAAATTTAGAGATTATCGATGGTACTCTCTATGCAATTACTAAGTCGAAGAAAAAATTATATTCAATTGATAAAACCGACGGATCAGTTACACTAGTAAGAACCTTGCCGTTAAGCGGCTCCTTTAGAGTGGAGGGATTAACGCAAGGAAGTGATGGAACGGTGTATTTTACGAAAACAAAGAAACCTTCTGAAATTTGGAAATTTGATTCATTCCCAAATGGGGATCTATCAAAAGTATTGAAGGTGGATCATTCAGGTAAATTTGTTGCGCTCACTGCTCACCCAAACGGATTTTTATATGCCGCTGATGATGAAGACTGGTTTAAAATTGATCCAGTTAATTTGACTTCCGAGAAAATTGCCGAAGTTGAAACCGATATTGAGGGAATGTCTTTTTATAAAGGCGGAGAAAGCGATCAGGATGATGAAGAAAATAATGCGGATCTGAATTTAACCGCATCGGTAAATAATTCTCAGCCTGAGAATGGTGATGATGTTAAAATTACTTTGGAATTAACAAATTCGGGTCCATTTAAAGCAACGAATATTGTTGTAAGTGAAACCTTGCCGGATGGATTGGATTTTGAAAATTCCACTCCATCAATCGGTGCTGTAACCGAAGATAATGGGAAATACTATTGGTCTATTAATGAATTAAATGTTAATTCTACCGCTACTTGGGAAATAAATGCAAAAGTAAACGTGACAAATGCAAACAACAGCAAATTCGATTTAGGTATTGCATCCGATTTTAATGTATTCGTTCTTCACGATATACATCATTCCTCCGATATCGAAGGGAAGCTTGCTGTAGGTCACGATGCACAATTCGATTCTGCATATTCTGTCGGCTATTCCCTCCATGCCGACGCTCCGCATGGCGATGTAGTGATAGTAGATCAGAATTTAACCGTTCATAGCGGTGCAATTTACGGAGGGGATGTGGTTTTTGGTCACGATACATCCAATACCGGTACATTTAATTGGGAGTTGGATATTGTTGACGGTTCTTTAAGAAAAGACAGAGTAATAGATTTTTCAGATGCTAAAAATTATCTGAACACTCTTTCTGCACAGCTTTCCCAGTATTCTGCTAATATGGAAACGGATTTTACTTTCACGAAATTATCTCTTTTGGGAAATAATCCATTTATTAATGTGTTCGATGTTACAAAAGATCAGTTGAATAATGCTACCGAAGTATTAATCAGCGCACCGAACGGTTCGGTGGTTTTAGTTAATATTTCCGGCGATTCGTTAAAATGGGTCGGTGGTTTATTTGTAACTGGAACCGATTTAACAAATGTTTTATACAATTTTTACGAAGCGGATTATGTAGAAATACAAAAGATTGATGTTCGCGGAAGTGTATTGGCTCCTAAAGCAAAAGTTAATTTTGTTTCCGGAGTACAAAACGGACAGATGATTGCTAAAGATTTGGAAGGCGCCGCTCAGTTTAATGATGTGAAATTTGTCGGTAATGTTCCTGTTGATACCGTCTTAGTAAATGTTGCGGAAGTAATTGAAGTCGATCAGGTTGATGATGATTCATCTCCGAATAACGGCGAAGAAAATGAAGATGATATTGCAACGGTAAATATTCATATCAGCTCTCGTGACTCTTCGAATATCGGCGGAACCGGCAGTGCTGGAAATTGGGAACTTGTTTCATCATTCGCGCAAGGTGAGATTGTTTGGGTGATGACTTACGATAAAGATGATAACCTAATTGCCGGAACTTGGGGTGGAAATATATACCGCTCTACTGATAACGGTTTGAATTGGACATTGTTGAACGATGGAATGAGTACAAGATTTATTTGGTCTATAGCGGTTTCGTCAGACGGAAGTATGCTCGCAGGAACTGACTCAGGTGTTTATAAATCCGATGCTCAAGGCTCTAACTGGAGTTCCGCAGGATTAGATAATTATGATATTCGCTCGATTGTTATTCATAATAATATAATTTATGCCGCCTCTTGGGGCAGCGGGATATTCGTATCTTCTGATAACGGAGAAAATTGGAGTCAACTAAGTGATTTTCTTTTAGGGATGAGTATCCATTCTATACTTTTCGATTCGCAAGACAATCTATTTATTGCGACTTTCGATGACGGAATATATAAGAGTTCCGATTTAGGTACGACTTATACTCACGTAAATATCGACTATCCGCATATTTGGATTTTAGGTAGAACTTCGGACGATCTTTTATTTGCAGGAACCTACGGAAACGGAATTTATACATCCACAGATAACGGAGAAAATTGGAGTAAGGAATTTGCGGTTACTTCACAATATATTTATTCAATTTCTGTCGATGATAATGATAATGTTTACGCTAGTTCCTGGTCGAATGGTGTATTTGCACTTTCGGTTTCGGGTAAACTTAATAAAACAACCGGAACTTGGATTGATATGGGATTAAGCGGTTTCGGTGTGAGTTCATTGATAACCGAACCCAATTCTCTCGTAGTTTATGCAGGTACTAGCGAAGGAGATATTTATAAAGATGTTGATGGTTTAACCGGCGTAAAAGAGCTTAATAATCAGCCCGGTAAATTTACGGTTTCGAATAATTATCCCAACCCGTTTAATCCTTCGACGAAAATAAGCTTTAACATTCCAAAAAATGCCAGAGTTTCAATCGAAGTGTATAACATTATCGGGCAGAAAGTTATTACACTCTTGAATGAAAAGGAATTTAATAAGGGAGAACATAACATTGAAATTAACTTAGATAGTCTTCCTTCGGGAGCCTATATTTACAGATTGACAGCTAAATATGACGATAAGACCTCGAATACCGTTAGTAAAAAAATAATGCTGTTGAAATAATTTCTTTGTTAATCTTTTATTCAAATATTTATTAAGAAACATCTGCTTTCTTTATTTGAGAGCAGATGTTTTTTTATTTTTGCCGTAGAAAGAGATAAAAACAGACATACTTTTAATTGCGTTCAGGTTTGGCGTTCACGCTTTAATCACCAAGATTATATACAAAAGAGAGAACCTCGGCTTTTATTTTAAAGAGGACAATAAATATTAATTTTATTGGGCTTTGCGCTTTAAATTATTGTTCAGAATAATTATTTTGTAATCAAATTTATAAAACATGGAAACTTCCCCGTAAATGCACGAATTGTCTATTGCCCTCAGCATAATTGATATTGCGGAAGAGGAAGCCCAAAAAGCAAATGCGCATAAGATAAACGAAATTGAATTAGAAATTGGAACATTATCAGGAATTGAATTAAGCGCACTAGAATTTGCATTTGAAACGGCTACCGAAGGAACTATGTTGGAAAATGCAAAAGTACGGATTGAGGTAATTGAAGCCGAAGGTTTCTGTAATGAATGCCGGAAAGAATTTATATTGAAATATATTTACGATTCATGTCCCTTTTGCAATGGATTCAATATAAAATTATTAAAAGGAAAGGAGCTGAAACTTAAGTCACTGAATGTAGATTAACTTGGAGTTAGTATGTGCGATACATGCGGCTGCGGCAATGCGGGTGAAGAAGTTACTATTAAAAAACCCGGCGAAATTATTTCGGAATTAAAATCTTCGGGCAGTTTAATTCTGAATAACCATCACCATTCTCACCATCACAATCATAATCTTGAACATCACCACGGAAAAACAATTCAAATTGAAACTGATATATTAGCAAAGAATAACTTGCTGGCGGAAAGAAACCGTGGGTTCTTTGAAGCTAAAAATATTTTCACATTGAATCTTGTGAGTTCCCCCGGTTCCGGAAAAACATCGTTGCTGGAAAAGACGCTGGCAAAACTAAAGAACGATATATCCTTTTATGTGATTGAGGGAGATCAGCAAACGATGAACGACGCCGATAGAATAAATAAAATCGGTGTGCCTGTTGTGCAAGTAAATACTGGAAGAGGTTGTCATCTGGATAGTGAAATGATTAATAACGCCGTGAAAAAATTGCAGCCGCAAGAAAACTCCGTTTTGATTATTGAGAATGTAGGGAATTTAGTGTGTCCCAGTTTGTTCGACTTGGGTGAGTCGGCAAGAGTTGTAATTATTAGCGTTACCGAAGGAGAAGATAAACCGTTGAAATATCCCGATATGTTTGCTTCCTCGGATATATGCATAATAAATAAAATTGATTTGCTTCCTTATGTCGATTTCAACATTGAGAAAGTTAAGGAATATGCACTGCGGGTTAATCATCATCTTAAATTTATTGAGTTATCCGTAAGAAGCGGCGATGGAATCGAAGAATGGTTTGACTGGATAAAGGAAAATTTAAAGGATGTTTGAGAATCCCCTTAAGACCAAGATTAAAAGAGAAAGAATTTCCGTTAAGGGAATTGTGCAAGGTGTCGGTTTCCGTCCTTTTGTTTTTAATCTTGCAAAGTCGTTGAATTTAACCGGTTATGTTAGCAATACTCGCGAGGGCGTAATAATAGAGATAGAAGGAAAAGAAATTGAATTATTCATCGAACTATTGCAAAAGGAAGCTCCACCTCTTTCGGAAATTGATTCTATCAAAAGGGAAGAAATTGATATTCTCAACTCAGATGATTTTATCATAAAACATTCCGAAGGCTTACTCGGCAATGAAACCCTTATTTCTCCCGATGTATCAATTTGTGATGATTGTTTGGAAGAGTTATTTGATGTTAATAATAGAAGGTATTTGTATCCGTTCATAAATTGCACAAACTGCGGGCCGCGATTTACGATTATAGAAAACATACCTTATGACCGTCCCTATACAACGATGAAGAAATTTATTTTATGTCGGGAATGCGAAGAGGAATATAATAATCCGACTGACAGAAGATTTCACGCGCAGCCGAATGCCTGTCCGAGATGCGGACCTGAAGTATGGGTGGAAATCTCAACAGAAAAAATTGAAGGTAATGAATCCGTATTTGATTTCACTGTACGTAAATTAATAGAAGGGAAAATTATTGCAATTAAAGGGCTGGGGGGATTTCATCTCGCCTGTTTGGCATCAAATGAAGAAGCGATTAAAACTTTGCGAGTAAGAAAACATCGTCCGACTAAGCCTCTGGCCATTATGCTTCCTTCAATTGAGGAAACCGAGAAAATCGGATATTTAACGGATGATGAAAAGAATATATTATGTTCAAAAGAACGCCCGATTCTTCTGTTGAAATCAAAAAATAGACTACCGCATTTGATCGCACCCAATAATAATAGAATAGGTGTTATGCTGCCGTACACCCCGCTTCACTATATTCTTTTTCACTATTTAAGGAAATACTTGAGGGAAGAAGCTATCCCCGCTCTGGTGATGACAAGCGCCAATTTAAGCGAAGAACCGATTTGCATTACAAATGAAGATGCAAAAGAGCGTCTCAAAGATATTGCTGATATCTTTCTTTTTCACAACAGGGATATACTAATTAGATCAGACGATTCAGTTGGAGCATATATTAATAACAAATTCCGTTTGTACAGAAGAAGCAGGGGATATGTGCCTAAAAGAGTGAAACTGCTAAATTCAACCCCATCAATTTTAGCTCTTGGCGGAGAATTGAAAAATACTGTTTGCATAACTAAAGAGGATAATGCTTTTATTAGTCAGCATATCGGTGATGTGACAAATTTAAGAGCGTATAATTTTTTTGAGGAAACGATTGAACACCTTCAAAAAATTATGAATTGCAAAGCCGAAATTTTGGTGCAGGATTTACATCCTGATTATAAATCATCGCAGTGGGCTGAGAAATCTGGAATGAATATAATTAAAGTGCAGCATCATCACGCTCACTTGGCTTCTTGTATGATCGAAAATAAAATTGACGAAGAAGTTATAGGAGTAATACTTGACGGTACGGGCTTAGGTTACGATTCGACAATTTGGGGCGGAGAAATTTTGTTCGGGAATTATACTCAATTCGAAAGGGTTTTTAGATTGGAAGAGATGCCTTTACCCGGGGGTGATTCTGCTGCTAAAGAACCATGGCGAACCGCTGTAAGTTATCTCTATTCTTCCGTCGATAATTTGGAAATACCCGATTATCTAAAAGAGTTTCGTTATAAAGATATTATTAGAATGATTGACGCAAAAATTAATTCCCCTTTAACTAGCAGCATGGGTAGATTATTCGATGCTGTAACGGCAATTGCTGGGGGACCGACAATCAATAATTTTGAAGCTGAAGCCGCAATTCATCTGATGAATGCAGCTGCAGTAGAAAGTAGTAACGATAAATATGAATTCGATTCAATTAATATTACTGAAAGGAAAATAAAAATTAAGGAATTAATAAGGAATATTTATTTGGATGTTAAAAAGAAGGAAAACTATCCGGTTATTGCAGCAAAATTTCACAATACTCTGAGTGATATTATTGTTAGAACAGTTTCAGTGACGGCAAATTGGAAGAATACCGATAAAGTTTGTTTGAGCGGCGGAGTATTTCAAAACGAATTATTATTAACCGGATTAGAAAAAAAACTAACTGAATCGGGCTTTCAAGTATTTACTCAGTCTGTAATACCGGTAAATGACGGAGGTTTATCGCTCGGGCAAGCAGCGATTGCTTCAAGGTTGATAAGCGAAAATAAAACGAATGTAAAATTCATAAATTAAGGAGTGTATCATGTGTTTAGCAATTCCCGGCAAAGTGGTAGAGATAGTTGAAGAAAACGGAATTAAAATGGGCAAAATAGATTACGCCGGCAGCATCAGCAAAGCTTGTGTGGAATATTGCGGAGATGTGGAAGTCGGTAAATATGTAATTGTTCATGCGGGTATGGCAATTTCTGTACTCGACGAAGAAGAAGCGATGAAGAGTATAAATATTCATCAACAATTAGCCGACGAGGCAGCGAAGGATGGAAAAGATATTTTTGATAATCCTCTGCCGAATGGCGAGGAGGAAGAGAAATGAAATATTTAGATGAATTCCGGGATGCTAAACTTGCTAAATATTATATAGACGAAATAAATAAAACCGTTACTAAAAATTGGGTGATTATGGAAATATGCGGGGGACAAACTCATTCGATTATTCAACACGGAATTGATAAAGTTCTCCCTTCGAAAGTTGAAATGGTTCACGGACCCGGTTGCCCAGTGTGCGTTACACCTTTGGAAGTGATTGACCGTGCAATAGAAATTGCTAAAATGGATAACGTTATATTCACATCGTTCGGCGATATGTTGAGAGTTCCCGGCAGTAATTCAGATTTATTTAAAGCAAAAAGCGAAGGTGCTGATGTGCGTATTGTTTATTCTGCCTTGGAAGCTTTGAATATAGCCAGACAAAATCCCGATAAAGAAATTGTTTTTTTAGCAATCGGATTTGAAACTACAGCTCCAGGTAATGCACTCGCGGTTCTTCAAGCAGATAAGGAGGGAATTAATAATTTCAGCGAAATTGTAAGTCACGTTTTGGTTCCCCCCGCTATGGAAGCAATTCTTTCTTCATCCGAAAATAGGGTACAAGCCTTTTTAGCAGCCGGGCATGTATGTACTGTAATGGGATATTGGGAATACGAACCTATTGCAGAAAAATACGGTGTTCCGATTGTGCCTACGGGATTTGAGCCGGTTGATATTCTGAACGGAATTTACCTTGCCGTTAGGCAGCTTGAAGCTGGCGAGGCTTTTGTAGAAAACCAATACACACGTTCCGTTAAAAAAGAAGGGAATGTTGCGGCGCAAAATTTATTGAAAGAAGTATTCAAAACTGCAGATCAAAAATGGCGCGGAATCGGAATGATTCCGATGAGTGGTATGGTTCTCAACGAAAAATATGAAAAATATGACGCAGCGAAGAAATTTGACGTTACAAATATAAATACTGAAGAACCGGAAGAGTGTAAAAGCGGATTGGTTCTTAGAGGAATTATTAAACCATTCGAATGTCCGGCATTCGGAAAAGAGTGTACACCGGAAACCCCGCTGGGTGCTACTATGGTTTCTTCTGAAGGAGCTTGTTCCGCTTATTATAAATATAAAAGATTTAAAGTGGGTTGATTATGAAAGAAAATAACAAATTGAATTTGACGAATGGATTTAATTGTCCTCTGCCTATTACCAATTACGATACTATTCAATTGGCTCACGGTTCCGGCGGCAGGTTGATGTCCGAATTAATTGATAAAGTATTTATTTCCACTTTTAATAATGATGTACTCAATAAAATGGAGGATCAAGCTACGTTAAAAGTTGGGGATAACAGGATTGTTTTCACTACCGATTCGTTTGTAATTGATCCTGTTTTTTTCCCGGGAGGAAATATTGGAGAACTTGCTGTCAACGGAACAGTTAACGATATTTCTATGAATGGAGCCAGACCCCTTTGGTTGAGTGCGGGCTTTATAATTGAGGAAGGTTTTCCAATTGAGGATTTAAATAAGATTGTGCTTTCTATGAGAAGCGCTGCAGATAAAGCTGGAGTAAATATTGTAACGGGAGATACAAAAGTAGTTAATAAGGGTTCTTGCGATAAAATCTTTATCAATACTGCAGGTATCGGCGTTATTGAAAAAAATCTAAATATATCCTCATCGAATCTTAAGCCGGGTGATAAAATAATAGTTTCCGGTACAATTGCAGACCATGGTATGGCTATTATGACATCGAGGAAAGGGTTATCATTCGAAAACAGAATCGAAAGCGATTGTGCTGCATTAAATGATTTAGTTAATGAAATTACAGATGCAACTCAAAATATTCATGCAATGAGAGATCCGACAAGGGGAGGTGTTGCGGCAACGTTAAATGAATTTGCTCAACAGTCGAAAGTGGGAATAAAAATATTTATCGATAAAATACCTGTCAAACCAAATGTGGCAGGTGCTTGTGAAATTCTGGGAATTGATCCTTTATACGTAGCCAATGAAGGAAAGTTGGTTCTTGTAATAGACAGAGAAGAAGCTGAAAAAGTAATTTCCGTTTTAAGAAAACATCCGCTCGGGAAAGACGCTCAGATAATCGGTGAAGTTGTTGAGGAACATCCTGGCGTAGTTGTAAAAAAGACTATTCTTGGAGTTGAGCATATTATAGATATGCCGTTGGGAGAACAGCTCCCGAGAATTTGTTGATATTTTCTTTCTTTTTCGGTTATCTTTAAGTTCAAAATTTATATTAGAAAGGAAGAATATGTACACTGGTTTTTTGCATACACACAATTTATTAAGATATATAATTCTCATTCTTTTTGTTGTAAACTTAATTTTTATTTGGAAGGGATATCTTAAAAAAGAGGAATGGACAAGTAATTTAGACAGAGTATTGAAATATTTAGCTGTAAGTTTAGATGCGCAGTTAGTGATTGGATTAGTGCTCTACGTTTTTCTAAGTCCATTGATGCGTACAGTATTCAACAATTTCGGTGCGGCAATGAAGGATTCCTCATTAAGGTTTTTTGCCGTTGAACACATCACTGCGATGATAATTTCTATTGCTTTGGTGCATATCGGGAAATCGAAAATTAAAAAAGCTGAAAACGGTAAAAAATATAAACTTGCCGCTATATATCTTACCATAGCTTTCGTAATTCTGGTTGCAGCAATTCCCTGGCCATTTTATACTTTTGGGAAACCGCTGTTTTAATATTTAAATCGCAGTTATTTTAGTTTATAAACCGATAATTTATCTTTGCCGAGTAATTCTTCTGATGATGCTTCCGGTAATTCTATTTTATTGTTGAATGCCGGAACGCCTTGGTGAAATTTTTTCGGTGATTTAATAATGTGTAATTCATCCGTCAAATTTTGAGAAAGAAACTGCGTAAATATTTCCGAACCGCCTTCAACTAAAAGGGAGGAGATATTTAACTTGCCCAATTCCGTTAATACGGCTTTTAAATTAATTATATCCGTTTCACCGGAATCTAATTCAATTATTGTAACTCCGTAATCTATTAATATCTTTTTCTTGTCATTATCTGCTCGGCGCGATGTAAATAAAATGGTTTTTTCCTTATTGGCAGATTGAACAATAAATGAATTGGTGTTAACGCTCAATTTCCCGTCGATTAAAATTCTAATTGGATTTATTCCCTCTACTTCTCTAACGTTCAATTTAGGATTGTCAATGTTAACCGTATTAGCTCCGACTAGGACTGCATCGTATTGAGCACGTAATTTATGAACGTACTTTTTCGCTTCGATGCCGGTAATCCAAGTTTGCGTTCCTTCTTTTTGTGTTATAAATCCGTCGGCGGAAACCGCGATTTTGAGTGTTGTGTAGGGGAGTTTTTCTTTTACGAAATTGAAGAAAAATTTATTTAGCTCTTTCCCTTTTTCTTCAAGAACTCCGGTTATTACTTCTATTCCTGCCTCCCTAATCAGTTTAATTCCTGCGCCGTTTACTTTTGGGTTCGGGTCGAGATTTGAAATTATCAAGCGCTTAACTTTTTTAGAGATTACCAATGGAGCACAAGGGGGAGTTTTTTTATCGGTGTGAGAGCAAGGCTCCAGATTAACATATAAATCGGCATTTTCGGGATTATCGCTGCAATTGTTAAATGCATTAACTTCCGCATGCGGTCCTCCGAAATATTCGTGGTACCCTTCACCTATTATGGTTCCGTTTTTAACTATCACCGCACCTACCAATGGATTTGGACTGGTTTTACCGATGCCTTTTTTAGCTAATTGAAAGCAGCGTTCAATATATTTTTCGTGAATTGAATTATCCATTTTACTTTACATTTTTTTGTAATATCTCTCGATTACTCTTTCCGCAGGTTTATTCAATGGTGTCCAAGCGTCATAATATTGATTTACATTATAACTCAAATAACTTGGCCACTTCCAAATGAACATTCCTTTTAACGTATTGAATTTTATTACTTCGGGAAAAATAATTTCATAAATATATTTTTGCGAATTGTAATTGATTTTTCTTTTACTTTCTTCTTTTTCCCGAAACATCATCCAAGGCGAATCGGAACTTCGGAAACCAATTTCGGTGAAGATAATATCCCTGTTAAATTTTTTGCTAATCTTATCTAATTTATCCATTACCTCTTTTATGCCGTTTTTCAAATCTTTTTTGTCGAGGTAATCTTTATCCGACAGCGGATAATATTCGCTTACACCGATAAAATCCAAATCATTCCAAAATTGAATATTCTCCGTTTCTTTTCCCCAATTAGCGCCGTAAGTTATGTAACCGTCATATATTTTTCTAATTGAAGAAATAAGTTCCCTCCATTTGTCGGGATAATTTAAGGAGGATTCGGATAATTCGTTGCCAATAACAAAAACAGGTATATTATATATTTGAGCAATTAAAGCATAGTGCTTTATCCATTGAGAGTAAAATTGAAAAAATTTATTCCATTCTTCTTTTGAGCTGAATTTAATTGCACCGGGCCAACTTTTATGAATATAAATATGTGGTTTAAGCAGTGTTATCATTCCAAGCTTTTTTGCCTCGTTACTAATAAATATAATGCTCTCGTCATTTTCAGAACCGGCGCTCCGCCAGATTCTTAATCTATTCGGAACAGTCGGATTTCTCATTCCGGTAAAAGGAGTAATTGATATTGAATTTGTTCCGATATCTTTAAGTCTACGCAATGATCTAACCGCTTCTTCGGATAAATATCCGTTATGTATTTGATATCCTTCATGAGCAAAACAAAATCCCCTAAGAAAATCAGGAAGCTGAATTTTTGCTTTCCGATTTATTTTATAGTTATTAGCAAAAATTTTAATGTATTTATTCCATTTACTTTCTATCGCCGGAAACCTTCTGCCCGGAATTCCATTTGAATATATTTCCTTCAAAAATTCATATCCGTAATTCTGAATAATAAATTCTGTAAATAATGCTCCCAATGGTCTGTAGCTGAAATCGGATTCATAAGTTAGATAATTATTATTCATTAATTCAGTCAATCGGGGGAACAAGCCGGATTTAATTATTCGCGAAGCAATTTCGTATTTATCGACATCTCTCCAATTATCTGAAAAGTATGCAGCCATTCCTTCGCTTATGAAAGTATTCTTTGCTTTGCCGAGCATCTGATTAATCAGTAACTTATTAAATGAAAGCAAATCTATTCCATTGAAATCTTCGTTTAATACTGTTTGTATTGAGTTATCCGAGATATTGGAAAGTGAGGTGTTGTTTGTCATTAATCCCTTTTTCTCAAAAGATTGATAAATATGAGTTTCAATTTTATAATTCTCCGAAGTTAAATCGAGAGCGCTTTTCAACTCTTTAATTTTGTTTAAATATTTATCTGCAATTTTATTTATTTTATTCTTGTTGATATGATTGCCGTGAATAACAAATTTAAGCTTATTCCCATAATCATAAGTTGAATTGGAAGTCCTTAGATCACGTATATTTATTAGAGGTAGATTATCTTTGCTTAATTCGGAATAATCGATATCGGCTAAAAATATAGTTGTATTGCCGTTGAATATTTCAACGTCTGCAAGCATTCTAATTCCGGAAAAACCATCGAAAATATTATCATTCGATGATAATACAATGCATAGTTTATTTTTATTGAATGGATTCGGGACAAAAAAGGAAACGGATAATGAATCTCCGCTAAATTTATAATTACCAAACGTTATTGTTTTGTCTGTTTTATCTATTCCGAGTTTGTTGAAAAGTAATTTGAATATTATGTTATTCTCCGGAGTACCGGTAACTATTAACGAATTGTTTTTGAGTAATTCGATATCCGCCGCAGTATCGGGTAGCAACTTTATGCTGATATCCCTATAACCAAAGCGAATTCTGTCTGTATTGTTCTTCTTATCTATATGTGGATTATCTTGTGATGAGTAAATAAACAACGCGCCGTCATCGAATAGTGTTCTGAATAAATCCTTTTTGCTATTCTTGTTTGATTGTTTATCATTTTGTTGGATGGTTCCTTCGAAGAAAAAGAAGGAAAGAGAGGCTATAACGGTTGCAGCAATAATTAATTTTGTTCTGCCATTAAACATATTTCAAATATATATTAATCCAAAATTTAGCATAAGAATGACATTCCATTATCTCCAAATGTAAAATATAAATATTATTGGGTATAAAAGCCTGACTTAGATCGTTTTTGCTTCGGGAGAAATATAAATGTTCGAATTCATTGGGTTATTAGAGTTGAATATCCAATAGAGCTTGATCGATTGGAAAATTCGGGTTAATTATTTCAAATTAGCAGAAATAAAAAACCCTCGCCCGAAAAGGGCGAGGGTGATGAAAATAAAAGCAAACTATCTGTAATTATCTAATTTAAGCTATTACTTTTACTTCGTCAGCTTGCGGTCCTTTTTTGCCTTCTACTACTGAGAATTCAACTGTTTGACCTTCTTCTAAGGTTTTGAAACCATCTGATTGAATTGATTGAAAATGAACAAATACATCTTCACCTTCTTCTTGGGTGATGAATCCATAACCTTTAGAACTGTTAAACCACTTTACAGTTCCTGTTTTGCGTTCTGACATTTCAGATACTCCTATTTATTATTGATGTTACATATTTGGGATTTTATCCCTTTAATAAAATTAAGAGCACACAAGAAATTGACTGACGAGGTAACTTACAACTAAATTGAGACTGATTTCTAACTGTTGGAAAGTAGAAAAGAAGTGGGCATTTAATTGCGGACTTGCATCAATTACTTATGGACTTTCATTATTTCATTGTACTAAACTACCTTACTTTATTATAGGCAGCACATAAAGATAAGGTTTATTATTTAAAAGACAAAATATTATTTAGAATAATCTCAAATAATAATTTCTCAATATTTTTATAAATTGCATATAAAATAACAAGGATAACTAACATGAAAGTTTTATTTATTATTCTTTTTGTCTCTACTTTCATATTAGGACAAAGTCTAACCGGAATTATAAAAGAGCATCAAACAATTAAGAGTGAAATTTTAGGAAAGGAAGTTCGCTATACGATTTACCTTCCTTACGATTATGAAACATCAGAGCGCAATTATCCCGTAGTTTATTTACTGCATGGTTATACGGGAAGCGATATAGATTGGATTCAATTCGGAGAAGCAAATTTAATTGCAGACGAAGCAATCGCGAAAAGGGAAATACCTCCGATGATTTTAGTAACTCCTGATGCCGAAAACAGCTGGTATATAAACAATTATGACGGTTCGGTAAAATATGAGGATTTCTTTATTAAAGAATTTATTCCATTTATCGAATCACATTACAGAATAAGAAAGAGTAAAAGATTCAGAGCACTTTGCGGTTTGTCTATGGGCGGATACGGTTCTTTGAATTTTGCATTTAAATACCCTGAGCTTTTTGACGCTGCCGCACCTTTAAGCGCTGCAGTTTATACCGAAGAGCAAATATTAAATTTCGATCAGAAAAGATGGGATCGAATTGAAGGCATTTTATACGGGAAAGGATTGAAAGGAAAAGAGAGATTAACTAAAACGCTAATTGATAACAATCCCTTATTTTTATTGAATATACTTGACCCGGAGAAAATTAAACAAGTACGTTTTTATTTGGATTGCGGCGATGACGACCGTTTGACTTTTGGAAATTGCGAGTTGCATCTTAAGATGACCAGACTCGGCATTCCTCATGAATTCAGGATGAGAGACGGTGCCCATAATTGGACTTACTGGCGCACAGGATTATTAAATGCACTCAAGTTTATTGGAGATTCTTTTCACAGTAAATAGGAAAAATTATGTTTGATCAACCTTTTCAGATTTTAGTGATTTTTACGGGTATTATTTCACTTGCCCTTTACTTAGCAGATAAATATACAATAGCACAAAAAATATCACCGATTGTCATAATTCTTTTCATAAGCGCATTGCTTGCAAACTTTGGCGTAATAACTACGGATAATCCGTTTTATGGAAGTTTAACAAGTTACGCCGTTCCCTTTGCAGTTATATTGATTTTATTTCACGTTAGATTATCCGACTTAAAGAAAGCCGGACTGCCGATGCTGGTGGCTTTCGGCATTGGAGCGCTTGGTTCCACTCTGGGCGCTTTAATAGGCGGAATGATTTTGAATTCCAATTTCAATGTAATTCTGCCCGGCGAAGGTTGGAAAATTGTCGGTCCTTATATAGGGACATATATCGGCGGAAGTTTGAACTTCTTTTCTTTATGGACCGGCTTAAACATTAATGATCCGAATTTGTTTGCGGCAGCTAATGCCGTTGATAATCTTACATTCTTTCCCATCTTTATGTTTTGGATTATTGCCCCCGATTTTTTGAAGAAGTATTTTATTCCGTCCGATATTTGGCATCAAGAATATGTTAATAATAAGAATGAAGAAGGGAAGATTGTTAAGTTTATTCCCCGGCATATAATTGCTTTAGCTTTTATTGCTTTATTTATTATGTTTTTAAGTAAGTGGATTAAAGCGGAGTTTATTTCTGCATGGATGCCCAATTTGCCCACAATATTGATAATTACAACTCTTGCTTTAATTGCCGCTCAATTAAAGTTTGTACAGAAACTGCAAGGCGCAAATGAGCTAGGTAATCTTTCTTTCTATTTATTCTTTGCTGCTGTGGGCGCAATGATGGATATTCCGAAAGCAATTCAATTGGCTCCGATTTTATTCCTGTTTGTTATTATTGTCATTGCAATTCAAATTTGTTTTGTGCTGCTATTCGGTAAAATAGCTAAGCTCGATATTAAAGTGCTAACAGTTGCAGCAATAGCTGCTAAACTCGGACCCTCTAGCGTTATCGCCCTAACCAACGCAAAAAAATGGGACGACTTGGTTTTGCCCGGTGTTGCGGCAGGATTGCTCGGATATGCAATCGGTAATTATGTTGGATTTGCCGGAGCGTATTTGCTTAAAGCAATTGTCGGGGGATAGGATATATCTCGATAGGCTATAAGTACGCCTGAAGTCAATTGAGATGCTTTACAAATTATTTATAAATTTTGTTCATTCAAATTTTTGAGGTGAAAAACCTATTTGAGATGATAATATGATAAAGATTTGTATATACAATTAATTTCAAAGTCTTCTCTTCTTTGATTTATTTGTTGATTATAATTATTTTAACTCAGTTTTTTTAGCTTTGGTAAAGCTGTGAATGATATATTTTGTCAAAGGATTTTTTACGATTTCTAATAATGGGGCTGTTTTTATTATCTATTCGGAATTTATTTAAATGTCGGTTATTGCACGACAAAGTTATTAAAAGATGCTCAATATTATTATAATGCAACTATATAGTTGACATTATTTGGGGAGAATTATATATTGAATCCTAAATTACGTGAAATTGAAGAGTTTTTAATTGACTTTAAACAGAAACTCAAAGTATATAATGTGTTTTTTAAACATCGTGATAAAAATCTACAAACCCTGCTTGATCTTGAAATTACTCCCAAGCAAAGGGAAGAATTCCTATTAAATCTTGAACCTACAGATTATTCTAACGGACCAATTGCAGATGCCTTTGACCCGGAAAGTCCGCCTAATTATGAATTTGGTATAACTATTAAAAAAAAGGAAGTTTATATTAAAATAAATATGGGGAAACCTGAAAAAAGCGTTATGTGCATTTCTTTTCATATTGCCGAGCACAAAATGGTGTATCCTTTTAAGAAAGGAAGAGAAAAATGAATAAAATAGTTGATTGTGTTGTCTGCAATGGTAAAGCTCAATTAACTTTTGAGAATGTTGTAAGAACTTTTAGAAAAGAGGAATTTAACATTTATGAATTCTTCTATTGCTGTGAAGTATGTAAAGAGGAATTTACTACTACAGAGGTCGATGAAATAAATATTTCACAAGTTTATAATCAATATAGAGAAAAACACAATATCCCTTTTCCTGAAGAAATCAAAAAATTAAGAAAAGAATATAATATCTCTGCAAAAAAGATGTCTGAAGTTTTGGGTTTTGGGGTTAATCAATATAGGAATTATGAAAGCGGTGAGATTCCAAATCTTAGTAACGCCAACCTAATAAGAATGATCAATGATATTGATATATTTACTAGACTAATTAATAATAAAAAAGATATATTCTCTCCAGATAC
>CAZNJB010000002.1:0-174878 GCA_964573255.1 uncultured Melioribacteraceae bacterium | reverse complement strand
TGAGCGGGAGACGGGACTCGAACCCGCGACCAACAGCTTGGAAGGCTGTGACTCTAGCCAACTGAGTTACTCCCGCTTATCATATAAACTTATCAAAAAGATTCAATCTTAAATGATTGAACCAGACGGCTTTATTCCCCGTCCAACATCGGTTTTAGCGTAACTCTTTAGCGGCGATGAAGTGAGGATGCCGGTAAAGAAATCATCATTTCTTAAAAGAACAATGTGGGGAGGGAGGGAATCGAACCCCCTCAGGCGTTGCCAACGGATTTACAGTCCGCCCCGACTCTCCAACTTCGGCGCCTCCCCAACAGTCAAAATTTCAAATCTGCAAATACTATTTTTTACAGAGCACCAAAAATAGAATTTCTTTTTAAATAATGCAAGAGTTTTATAATTGAAAATTATATTTTTCTTCTCTTAGTTGCGAAATGGGGTCGTTTTCGACAGCATTTATGCTTCTCCCCCATTTCCTTATCATCACAAAATCTCTCTTTCACATATTTTCAAAATAAATTCATTCATTGTTATTCAGGAAAATTAAATTCATCTAACTTCTTACTTCTCATTTCTTATTTCTCACTTCTAGTTACTTCTATTCTCATTTCTCGTTTATTATTTCTAGTTTGTCTATGTATAGATCAATAGTTAGTGCAAGATTAATATTCAAATTTTTAACATACACTTTTACACCTTAGTGCCTCAGTATTTCCACAATTCCCTATCGAGCGTTCTATACTGAATCGCTTCGCTTATATGAGCAGGTTGAATTTCCGCTTCCCCTTCTAAATCCGCTATGGTACGGCTAACTTTCAAAATTCTATCGTATGCTCGAGCGGATAAACCGAGATTAGTCATAGCCATTTTCAACAAATTTTCGCAATCGGAATTTAGGCTGCAATAAGTTCTAATTTGTTTAGAACCCATATCTGCGTTGTTGTAAACCGATGGAACGGCTGCAAATCTTTCCTGCTGAATTTTTCTTGCTTTTACAACTCTTTCCCTGATTTCAGAGGAGCTTTCACCCGAAGTTTTTGAGGCCAGTTCTTTATATTTGACCGCAGGAACTTCTATATGAATATCAATTCTATCGAGCAGTGGACCGGAAATTTTGGACATATAACGCTGAATCATACCTTCGTTGCACGTACAAGTACGATTGGGATCCGTGTAGTAACCGCATGGGCAGGGATTCATAGCTGCTGCAAGCATAAAATTAGCCGGAAATTCCAGCGACATTTTCGAACGGCTAACGGTCACTTTGTAATCTTCCAGCGGTTGACGCAGAACTTCGAGAACATTTTTTTTGAATTCAGGCAATTCATCTAAAAATAGAACCCCATGATGCGCAAAGGAAACTTCTCCCGGTTTAGGAAAAGAACCGCCTCCTATTAATGCCGCATCGGAAACTGTGTGATGTGGACTTCTGAAAGGACGCTCGGTAATTAAAGCTGTATCCTTGGGCAAAATTCCAGCAACGGAATGGATTTTTGTTGTTTCTAAAGCCTCTTCAAAACTTAAAGGCGGCAGAATTGAAGGCAGCCTTTTTGCGAGCATAGTTTTGCCAGAACCCGGTGGTCCTATCATCAAAATATTATGCCCGCCGGCAGCAGCAATCTCCAGTGCTCTCTTTACATTTTCCTGACCTTTAACATCTGAAAAATCCAGATGATACTTATTTATTTTATTAAACAATTCATCTCTATTGGTGTATGCTTTTTGAATTGTAAAGTTTCCTGTTAAAAATCCGACAGCTTCGTTTAATGCATTAACTGGAAACACCTCAATCCCTTCAACAATAGAAGCCTCGGCAGCGGAATCAGTAGGTAAAAGCAATCTTTTAAAACCAAATTTTTTCGCTGCAACTGCAATAGGCAATGCCCCTTTGATCTTCCTAATTGTGCCATCCAAAGAAAGTTCGCCCAAGATAAGAGTATCTTCCAACATCGAAGAAATTAATTCTTCTGCACTGCATAAAATTCCAATAGCTATAGGCAGATCGAAACTACTCCCTTCCTTCTTTATGTCAGCAGGAGCCAAGTTAATTGTAATTTTTCTTTTGGGAAAGATTAAACCTGAGTTTTTAATTGCAGCAGTTACCCTCTCTCTACTTTCTTTTACTGCGCTATCCGGTAAACCCACAATTGTAATAGATGGCAGATTCTTTTCGGAATGAATTTCAACCTCTACTACATAAGCGTCAATGCCTTGTGTAGCGCCTGAAAAAACTTTTGCAAGCATAATAAAGTATGAAATTTATTTAGCTAAAATCATTTTCATTACTTGCGAAGAGGAAGGAGAAATAACTTCATAAAAATATATTCCGGAAGGCAATTCGGATCCGTCGAAGGAGAAAGTATGCTTGCCACTGTTCAAATTTCCTTGAAATATTTCGGCTAATTTTTTGCCAACTAAATCGTAAATGGAAATTGTATATTCGCCGGGAACAAATACTTCCAAAGTAATATTTGTAACCGGATTAAAAGGATTCGGATAATTTTGATCGAGTGCAAATTCCTCTATTTCTCCCAGTCCCACTTTTAATTGGTTCGAATAAACTTCGGAATTATCTTTATTAATTTGTACTATCCGATAATAAACAACTTGATTATTTATATCCCTTACATCTGAAAATGAATAAACTTTTTCTGTGTAATCCGAATCCACTTCAACAACAATCATATTTTCAAATTCATTTCCATCAACCGATTTCTGCACTATAAACTCTTTAGCAAATTCAATATTTTGGGACATCCACTGCAGTTCGAAATAATTATTGTAATAATTCATCGTAAGCTCGGGAGCCGCAGAAAATATAGGTAAATTACCCTCAATAATTTCAGGATTAGAATTCCCGAAAGAGATTCTAATTTCTTCATCTTCATTCCTCACTTCGTACTTGTCGAACGAGTAGGAATAAACTGTTTTAACACTATCATTCGGTGATGGAATAAAATGAACTCGATCTATTTGGGAATTATTTTCACGAGAATCTATTCCGTAATATAACTCATCAACACAAACGAAATTATCGCCGCTTTTCAATTCGAAAATCACATCTCTCAAGAAAGAAATATTTGCTTGACTGATAGAAGCTATCAATTTTCCGTTTATCATCAATTTAATTTCATCAGTGTTTGCGTCAAAAAATAAACTAAATTTATTCCAAACCGAACGCGAAATAAAAGCATCCTCCCAAAGGAGAAGTCTGTATGTCGGTTCAAATTTAATCAGTCCGGCTTGAGTAATACTAAAACTCATCAGAGAATCTGTTTTATCGTTTGCAACTAAAACAAACGGATAATGTGAATCGGAAAGGAATTTCATCCAAATATTTAGTACACCATTTTCTTTGGGAAGTTTCTCAGTTAATTGAATTTCAAATTTATCGGTAAACTTAAATGCTTTCTCGGAATAGAGGGAATGGCGGTAAATATTAATTTTATCGCTTTCGGTATTGATAAATAAAGGGGAATCCTTAAATAATGTATCTGAAAATGTTACTGTTTTATATTTGAAATGAAACTTCAATTCACCTTCATTTAGCGCTCTCCCAAAATAAAGGATTTGCAAATACGGCGACCTAAATATTAAGGAATCGTTTCTATCTATTTTTATTTCGTAAACATTCTTTAATATTTCATCTGTCTCAGGCTGAAAATATTCAATGGAAAAAACGGAATCGGCAGTATAAAGCACTACTGAATCGAGTTCGAAATCCCTATCAATTACAAGTCGATTATAAAAAGCAAAAATAGAATCGGAATTAAACTTTACAAAATTTGTTAACTCGAATTCATTTTCCAGGGAGACGTATTCAGGTGCAAAATACTTATATTTAACAGGTTCCTCCTGCGCAAAAAAGACAGAATAAGCCCACATGAGCAATATGGCGATTATTACTCGCTTCATAATAATTTTAATAGATCAGTCCGGTGCGGAAATTACTTAAACTTACGCAAAAAATCCAGTCTGTCTTGAAGTTGTTCAACCGGAACTAATAATTTATCCTTTCCGAAAATTCCGTCTTCCCTATTAGTAAAAACAAGTTCGTAGTCTTTACTCATAACAATAGCTTCTTCGGGACAAACTTCTTCGCAGAAACCGCAAAAGATGCAGCGAAGCATATTTATTTCGAATTTTTCGGGATATCTCTCTTTTTCTAATTCCGTTTCGTTGGCTCTTACTTCAATAGCTAATGCAGGACAAACACGCGAGCAAAGACCGCATGCAACGCATCTTTCCTCACCATTTTTTTCTTCCACCAATACGGGTCTTCCTCTGTAAGAAGCCGAGGGGATAAATTTTTCTTCCGGATATTCCATCGTAACGCGAGGGCGAAACATTTGCTTAAGAGTTAGCGCCAAACCTTTTGCAATTTCCGGAATGTATATTCTTTCTAAAAACGTTAAATCTTTTTTTCTCTTTTTGACAGCCATCTTGCAAACCTTTATAAATTAAAAACCATTATGAGAACAGCGACCCAAATTAAATTTAATAAAGACAAGGGAAACATAACTTTCCAGCCGATATTCATAAGCTGATCGTATCTAAAGCGGGGAATGCTCCATCTAACCCAAATGAAGAAGAAGAGCATAAATCCGACTTTAAGCATAAACGCTAAAATTTGCAGAATCGCAGTTAAACCTTCGCTTAATCCGAGTTTATCTATATAAGGAACTTGCCATCCGCCTAAATAAAGAGTTACAATTAAAGCACTTGCAATTATCATATTGGCATATTCGGCTAAGAAGAACCCGGCAAATTTCATACTGCTATATTCTGTATGATAACCGCCCACCAATTCGGGTTCTGCTTCAGGTAAATCAAAAGGTAATCTATTTGTTTCCGCAAATGCCGAAACAACAAACGTAATAAAACCAATCGGCTGAAGAATTGCGTTCCACATCCAGCCATATTGTGCATTCACTATTTCAACAGGTCTTAAAGAACCGCTTAACAATAGTACACCCGCAATTGAAAAACCCATCGATACTTCGTAAGATATCATTTGAGCTGCAGAACGGATTCCACCGATTAAACTGTACTTGCTTCCAGATGACCAACCGGCAAATGTAATTCCGTAAACACCAATAGAAGTTAATGCTAAAACATATAAAATACCAATATTAATATCGGCAACCACAAGCTGTACCGACTGACCGAAGATTGTAACCTCCGGACCGAAAGGAATTACAGCATAAGTGGAAAATGCCACAAAAAGCGTAATAATTGGTGCTAAACTATGCAAGAATTTGTTTGCCCTTTCGGGAACGATATCTTCCTTCAGCAATAGTTTGAAAACATCCGCAAAGGGCTGCAAAAGTCCCCATACACCTACTCTGTTGGGTCCTTTACGGTTTTGTGCCCAAGCGCTTATCTTTCTTTCGAATAGAACTAGATATGAAACACTCATTAAAAGCACATTCACAACAATAAAAATCTTAATTGCAGTAACTAAAATAATTTGCCAAATATCCATTCTTAATTACTCCGAACTAAACTGCTTCAATTTCAATATTTTTTAATAATACGCCTTGGTCGGCAATTTCATCATAATCGATGCCTTTGAAAGCATCAAGTTTGGAAGATAATTCATTGAAAACATCTTCCGCTAAATTATAATCCATTTTCTTTCCGGTAAATTGAGAAAGTGCAGTAAGAATTTTCCATCCGGATTTAGCATCATACTTAGGACCTTGCGCCCATCTGTCGAACTCCGTTCCAAATCTTTCCCATTTACTTAAAGTAGTATGATCTAACGCCGTATCTAAATCTTTTGTAGCAACGGCAACCTTCAATCTTTGTATTCTTCCTTGGAAATTGATAAGGGTTCCATTTTTCTCTGCGTAAGTTGACGCCGGGAAAACTACATCGGCAATTTCAGTTATTCCGTTAAAATTAGTAGAGTGACATACTACAAACTCAGCATCGGAAATGGATTTAATTTCCTCGGAGTTGAAATCGCTGGACTCTTCCAATAAATAAACTGCTTTAATCTCTTTCGATTTAATTTTTGATATTAATTTTTCGATTGTATTATCGTCACTTTTCATTCCCAAAATTTCAAGCGCAAAACTATTGGGGGATTTATCATCCATAATCAAAAGGTCATCCCCGGAATTTGGAATAACATGACTGAATGAGTAAAAATCTTTTACGCCTAAATCGGAAGCGAATTTTTTGAACGTATAAAGGTCTTCAACAGTAGCGAAAGGAGAAGCAACAAAAGCAATCTCGTTTGCTTTATATTTCTTCAACTCATCTGCAGTAAATGCAAGAGCTTCTTCCCATTCGGTACTTTTTAATCCACCATCCCTGCGAACGAAAGGACCATCAACACGATTATCCGCATTAACAAATCTGAATGTGTTTAATCTTCCATCGTCGCACATCCAATCGCTGTTTACCTCATCGTTGCTGCGAGGAGTTAATCTTTGGATTTTATTGTCTCTCGTCCAAACATTTATGTTACATCCTCTGCTACATCCGATACAAACGGAATCGGTTGAAGACAATTCCCAAACTCTCGATTGGAAACGGAAGTCTTTGCTTGTAAGTGCACCAACGGGACAAATATCAACCGTGTTCAATGTATAAGGATTATCAAACGATTCGCCCGGGAAAGTAGTGATGGTAACTTTATCTCCACGTTGAACAAAGGTGAGCTGTTTTTTACCAACAATTTCGTCTGAAAAACGAATACAGCGGGAACATGAGATACATCTTTCGCCGTCAAACATTATTCTAGGACCGAGTTCAACACGTTTGTCCTTATGATTTTTTTCTTCTACAAAACGGCTTTCACCTTTTGAATGTTTAAAAGCATAATCTTGTAATTTACACTCACCTGCCTCATCGCAAATTGGACAATCGAGCGGGTGGTTCACTAATAAGAATTCCATAACAGCATTTCGAGCTTCCAACGCTCTATCGGAATTCACGTTTACAACCATTCCGTCCATTGCAAGTGTTGAGCAAGCAATAGCCAATTTAGGCATTTTCTCAATTTCCACTAAACACATTCTGCAATTGCCCGAAACGGATAATTTCGGATGCCAGCAGAAGTGAGGTATTTCCACACCGTTTTCTCTTGCGGCTTCAATAACCGTCTGTCCTTGCTTAAATTCTATCTCTTTTCCGTCAATAGTAAGCTTTGGCATTTTCAAATCCTTCAATTAAGCTGCTGAATGAATTAAATGATTTTTTGAACTTAAAATTATTGTACTCAAATTTTCCGGTTTGAGTATTTCATTTGCTAAAGTTAAAATTTCTTCGCTTGTAACGCTTTCAATTTCGGCAACGCTTTCGTCAACTGATTTAAATTTCCCCAAGTACATAAAAGAATGAGCCAAACGGAACATTCTATTAGTTGTACTCTCCAAACTCATTAAAAGATTGCCTTTTATATATTCTTTTGCTTTCTGTAATTCTTTATCGGAAACTTTAGCGGTCCGTATTTTATCCAATTCTTTATTCACCAAGTCGACCGCTTTAAGCGCAGAATTTTCATTGGTTGAAAAATAAACACCGAAAGTTGAAACTTCCAAGAAAGAATTAACAAAAGAATTTATCTGATAAGTTATTCCGTTTTCTTCGCGTAATCTTTGGAACAATCTGCTTGAAGAACCTTCCCCTAAAATATGGGAAAGAATATTTAATGCTGCTCTTTTTTCGCTTTCGAATCCATAAGTAGGCGCAGCAATAATGAAATGCGATTGTTGTAAATCTTTATAATGGAATTCGTCAGCAATGTTAAATTTCTCGGCTCTTTCTCTTTGAGTTTTTCCCTTAAATTCTTTGGTAATATACTTCTTTGTTAAATCAAGAACCGTTTGGTGATCAACGTTACCGGAAGCAACCACGAACATATTATCCGACGAATAATTTTCGGCTATAAAATTTCTTAAATCGTCGGAGTTGAACGAACGAATATTTTTTTCGGTTCCAATAATTGGCATACTCAAAGGATTCCCTTTGTAAATGGAACTTTCCAATTTATCGAATATTAATTCTTCTGGAGAATCCTCAATATCGTAAAGTTCATCTATAACCACATTTGCTTCCTTTTTAATTTCTGCTTCATCGAAGACAGAATTTTGAAGCATATCGGCTAAAACTTCAAAAGTTTTTTCAATATTATGTGAAAGCCCGCGTCCGTAATAACAAGTATGCTCTTTAGTGGTAAAAGCATTCAAATAACCGCCTAAGGATTCAACTTCTTCGGCAATATCTTTTGCAGAACGTTTATCGGTTCCTTTAAAAAACATATGCTCAATAAAATGGCTGATGCCGTTATTTGTCTCATTTTCGTCCCGGGAACCTACAAAAAACCAAAATCCGAGCGAAAAAGAGCGGACGTAAGGCACATTTTCAGTAATAACCGTAATTCCGTTATCTATTTTTGTGGCTTTATAATTATTCAATATTTTGAACCGAATATTTTTTTCGCAATTAAATTTCAAATATAGGCAAACGGCTTGTGGTATTCAAGGAAGGAATTGAAACGGAAGCACAATTTTGTGCTTCCGTTTCCGTATTAATTTCTAATTTTCGTATTTATCTAAGAACTTTTTCATGAATTCTGAAATATTTTTATATGCTTTTTCAAGCAATTCTTCCGGCGGGAGGAATACAACACGGAAATGCCTTGTACCGGGCACTTGTCCGAATCCGGAACCGGGAACAATAACAACTCCTGTCTCCTTAATCAACTCGGAAACGAACAGTGAATCTTCCGATTTAATATGCAATTTGGGGAAAGCATAAAACGCTCCCTCCGGTTTAACACAGGAAATTCCTTCTATTGCATTCAGCATTTCAACTGTTAAATCTCTTCTTTTATGAAGTTTTTCCATAGCAATTGTTAAATGGGATTGATCCCCTTCTAGTGCAGGTTGAATTCCAAACTGTTCCGGATGATTTGCAGATAGGCGAGCACGAAGAATTTTATTGATTGCCTCAATATAATCTTTCAACATTTCGTGTTCACCGCTTACAACCCCCCAACCAATTCTGAAGCCCGGAACCATATAATTTTTACTGAGCCCGCCAAATGTAATTACCGGAACTTCGGGGTCTAACGAAGCCAAAGAAATATGTTTTTTGCCATCGAATAATAATTTATCATAAATCTCATCGGCAAATATCACGAGATTATTCTCTTTAGCCAATTGAACTAATTCTCGCAGAGTTTCTTCATCTGCATTTGAACCGGTAGGATTATTGGGATTGATTACAATAATGGCTTTAGTCTTGTCGTTTATTTTACTCCGGATATCATCCAAATCCGGTTGCCAGCCGTTGTTTTCGTCCAAATAATAAGGGTTCTCAATAGCCTGCAATTTAGAAGCAACAGCTGTATATAAGGGATAACCGGGTGTTGGTGTGAGAACATTTTCACCTTCATTCACCAAAGCAGAAAGGCAAACCTCGATAGCTTCACTGGCTCCGGTAGTTACAAAAATGTCTTGAATATTTGAAATACCCTTTCTTTCGGCTTCTCTTTCAATTGCATCCACAGCTTCTTTAATACCTGATGATGGAGCATAGCCGTTATAATTCTTTAACATAGCTTGATAAGTCGCATCAATCATATGCCGTGGCGGTTCAAAATCATATATATTCGGATCGCCAATATTTAAATACAACATCTCTTTGCCGCTTTTGGCAACTTCCTGAGCTAAAACTACAATATCCCTAACAGCATACTTGATATTTTCAGTTCTTACTGCAGGTTTAATAATCTTCATAATTTACCCCTAAAATATTCTATCATTTACAATCGGAAAATTAAATCTTTATGTAGTTATTTACAATTTGAACAAGCTTATATTTATTCGAATTGTTAGGAGAACGTTATAACAATTTACCTGAAACAGAATTTTTATTCACGGAACAAATTGATTTTTACTGAGTGATTAAATAGCTGCTTCTCCAATCAATAATGACTGAAGTTTTAAAATTAATTCGAAATCATTCACAACGATATTAATAATTAGGAACACACAACTAAGATTGAATATCTTTCCAACTGAAAGATGTGTTAAATAAACTGGTATATTTTAACAAATCGAGGGAATACTTCTCATTGAGATTTTTGGATTCGTTACAGGATAAAAATATAACTGTCATCATCTTACTTTAAAAAAGTAAAGCCGGGCTTTCACCCGGCTTTACTTCACACTTTTTTATTCTGCTTATAAAATTTTATTTACTTCTGCAGAATCATCTTTTTAACGGAACGGTTGTTATCAGCTTTTAATTCATAAAAATAAATTCCGTTAGAAAGGTTGGATGCATCAAAATTAAATGAATAATAACCTGCTTCCAACTTACCGTTTACTAATTCGGCAACTTTTTGACCGAGAAGATTATAAACTGCTAGTTCAACATTTGCAGTTTGTGGTAATCTAAATTTAATAACGGTAGTAGGATTGAAAGGATTCGGATAATTTTGTTCCAATTCAAATTTGGTGGGATTATCAACCACAACTTCAATTATATTCGAATATTCGAATGTACCGTCGAAGTCGATTTGTTTTAATCTATAGAAGACATTTGATGCTTCTATATTTTTATCCAAATATGAATAAGAAGTAATTTCACTTCCATTATTCCCTTCTACAAAAGCAATTTTATTCCAACTTTCGGAATCGAAAGATTTCTCAATTTCAAATCCGCTATTGTTAATTTCTGTAGCTGTCTTCCAAGTAAGAAGAACGCCTTCATCCGATACTTGAGCGGCAAACGAAACTAATTCTACTGGTATTGTGTTAGTTTCATGGATATCGCTTGTATCTCTTGGCAATATTTGATATCCATCGTCATAAGGTGAACTCGAATCATATTGTCCCAAAACTCCCACAACATCTACCGGCCAAGTCGGTTCCGGATTATCATCCAAATCAGTATCCTTATCAACTCTAAGAGTGATAATATCTGTACCATTATCAGATATATCTAAATTTGCATTGCTACCGGAAGACGGCCAAGTACCGCTAACTAAAGAAACTCCAACTATTCCAATGAGTTCACTTTCGAAGGATTCAGGATCGGCAAGGATGTCTGCAATCGTTACAACTTGAAAATCAGGTAATACATCCACACCATTATCTGTAATATCACTAGCAGCATCAAATGGTTTTATTTCTGTTTTACCTTTATAGAAATCTATTTCTCCTACAACAGTATATCTATTACCTCTAACAAATGTAAAATCACTACCCGCACCGTAAGCGTAAACATTAATTCCTGCAGTCGAATCCTGAATTACAACATCGATACTTGAAGAAGAAAATATTCCCGATTCAACGGTACAAACACCTTGAACTCTTGCGGCTGCTCCTTTGTACTTAGCATAGCCGTCAGCGTCGTTTTCTCTTACTTTGTCTATAGTAGTCAATCCTGCAAAGAACATTGAATGACTGCTTTCAGTAGTTTGACCTGCATCATCAGTAGCAGAAACATAATAATCGACCAAAGAACCATCTGAATATTCGGTTGAGGGAATTGTTGCAGAATAAGTACCTGATTTATTTGGCACAAGTGACATTGATAAAGAAACTTCTGCACCTGCATCAATTGAATAATTTAAATTAACACTTGCCACTGTATTGTCGTCGTCAACATAAACTGATACAACAACATCTTCGCCGGCAGAAGGTACTGTTATATCTCTTACTAAATTACTAATAGTAGGAGGATTATCGACATTCGAACCGAAAGTGTGAGAACCTAAATTATCCCAGTAATCTGAATCATAAACAATCCATTCGGATGTTGACGCATCAATTCCGGCAGAAGAAGCCCAGTCTGTATTTGGACTTGTAACGTCCGGTTTTCTAACCAAAGTATGATTCGCTGTTGCTGATGCAACACCTGCAACATCCCAGCCGGAACCAGGATCTGTACCGTCAGTACCAACAGCATCAATAAGAACGAACGCTCCTGTACCGTCATCTTTAGCAAGACCGATAGCATCATCACCATTAAATCCTGCAATAGAACTATTTGTTTCATTCGCTAAAGCTAATATTGTTGCATCTGCACTTGGATTAGCAACAATATAAACAGCTCCGTCATTTAAGGTACCTGTTAATGCCATCTCAGCTTCGGGCCAACTACCACCGTTGGATATTTTCCATAGTTTATAACTGGACAAATCTACAGCAGCCCCCGTTCCATTAAATATTTCGATATACTTGTTACTGCTTGATCCTTCTCCGTATTCGGATATAATCAGATCTGTTGCTTGAGCAAATAACATAGTGCTCAGGGAAATTACAAAAAGGAAAGAAAGTATACGTGTTTTCATTCAGCCTCCAATTTTTCAGATTTGATATTCAATAATAATGCTTTTTTATCCAATTTTCACGTCAAAAAAGATTTTTTTTGATTTTTTCAATTTTCCTTGCTCGATAATTGATTATCGGTTAATTTTAATGATATCATCTTAAACATTAAATATTTAGGTGAATTATGGACATAAAAAACAAGAGAGTACTGGTCCTTGGCGGTTGGGGGTTAGTTGGAAATGCCGTTATTCGTAAAATAGTTAAAGAACAACCTGCACAAATAATCGTTACATCCCTTAAAGAAAATGAAGCTAAAGACGCTTGCAACAGACTGAAAGAAGAATTTCCGGATACACCGGATAACTACTTTATTCCTTGGTGGGGCAATATTTTCGTGCGAAATGAATTTAAAGATGAAGACAGATTTGCATTATTGAATGATATTGAAAAGCGAAGAATTCTAATGCACGATATTATGGATGAACTCGATGACGAAGTGCTCCATAATCAAGCGGTTTACCAATTATTGATGGAGTATAAACCGGAAATAGTTATCGATTGTATTAACAGCGCTACAGCTATAGCTTATCAAGATATTTATTCCACGTATAGAAGTATTAAGCGTACAATTGAAAAGTCTCCTACACCGGAAAACTTAATCGATGAAACGGAAAAACTAATTTGTACTTTATATATACCGCAACTTATAAGGCACATTCAAGTAATGTATAATTCAATGACAGAAGCAGGTACGCGTATATATGTTAAAATAGGCACTAGCGGTACAGGCGGAATGGGATTAAATATACCTTATACTCATAGCGAAGAAAAACCATCCAGAGTTCTTTTAAGCAAATCTTCAGTAGCCGGCGCGCATACTCTGCTTTTATTTTTAATGGGAAGAACCCCCGGAACCGCAATAACAAAAGAGATTAAACCGACTGCAGCTATTGCGTGGAAAAGAATTGAATTTGGTGAAATAAAGAAGAGGGGTAAAGCAATTGAGTTGCTTCAAACAAGTTTCGATGATTCCGAACCCCTTACTAATTCGTTGAAATTATTTCCGGAAAATAAAAAAGCAAGTACAGGTGAAACATTAAAATCTGTCTTTATAGATACCGGCGAAAACGGTACCTTTTCCCGCGGTGAATTCGAAGCTATCACATCGCAAGGACAGATGGAATATGTTACTCCGGAAGAAATTGCAGATGATGTCATTTATGAAATAAAAGGCGGCAATACAGGTCACGATATTATTAATGCATTAGATAATGCAACTCTGGAGCCATCTTACCGTGCAGGATTCTTGCAGCATGCTGCAATAGAAAAATTAGAAGAGCTCGAAGAAATTCACAACATTGAAAGTGTGGCATTTGAATTACTCGGACCGCCACGCTTATCTAAATTACTCTATGAAATTCACCTGCTCAAAAAAGTGTGCGGTTCTCTAAAAGCAATTAGCGAAAGTAATGCTGAAGACCTTTCTATTAAAGTTACCGAATACTTGAAGAAGAACAATAAATTGCTAAGTCAAATTATTTCGATCGGAATTCCGGTTCTAAAAGCCGACGGTAAATCTTTAATTAGAGGGAATGAAATAAAAATTCCGCCTTACAGAGGAGAAGATGAATTAAAGATCACACCTGACAAAATTAATCTTTGGGCAAACGACGGATGGATTGATTTGAGAACTTCCAACTTTCAAGTATGGATAAAGAGAATACAAGATATAATAAACGAAGCAAACGCATTGCCTTCGAACGACACCAGCTCGATGCATGTACGTAATAAAAAATACTGGAATAATTTCGAACAGATTGACATTGGAAAAGTTGTAAGCTGGATCTTTATCCACGAAGAACATGGCGGAAGGATGAAAGACTAATTTGATGCAGACGGCTGTCTAAAAAGTTAAACACAAATTATACAATAGGATAAAAATAATTTCACAGAAGCCCGGATAAAAAATGCTTCTGCAACTTTTTGGACAGCTTTATTTTTATTCTTTCCACATTAAATTTTCATTTAAAATTAATATGAGTAAATTCCGTTTTTAAAACGTCCAATAAGTAAACCGTTCAGTTAATGGGATCATTATGAATAATGAAAAAAAATCAGAACGATTAAGAGATCAATTACGCGACGATTTGAAGCAGGGTGATTATTGGCAAAAAATAAAAGAAGATTATTTCGATGCCCAAGAATATTTTATAGATAAGGAGAAGAAGGAACGGTTAAAACATATGGGCACTATCTCCAAATTCTTTCACCTAAATTGGTGGCTTTTGAAGGCAATGATTTTCAAGCTCTCTCCCGTAAGAAGAATTTTATTCATCACCGGAACTTTCTTTACAGTCTTCGGAAATTCAATTTATTTTAACGGAAGGAATAATAATATACCTTTATTGGGAGGAATAATTTTAATTTTTGTGCTTATGCTGGAATTGAAAGATAAGCTGCTTGCAAAAACGGAACTGGGCGAAGGAAGACAAGTTCAGCAGGCTTTAATGTCTAATTCGAATCCAAAACTTAATGGATGGGATATTTGGATGTACAACATTCCAGCAAATGATGTTGGTGGAGATTTAGTCGATTTTATAATTAGAAAAGATAAAAGTTATATGCTGACAATTGGGGATGTTTCCGGTAAAGGATTAGGTGCCGCTCTATTTTCAATTAAATTACAGGCATCAATCAGAACTTTAGCAAACGAAAATTTTAACGTAAAAGAAATAATATATAAAGTGAATGATCTGTTTTATAAAGACGGCATTCACAACAGATTTGCATCTCTCATTTCATTGGTAATAAAAGAAGAAAGCAATGAGATATCTTTTGTAAATGCGGGACATATGCCCCCGATAATTTACGAAAATGGGAATACACTCGAATTGCCCAAAGGAGATATTGCCATTGGATTAACCAACAATCCGGTATTTAATATAAAGACACAAACCATTCCCAAAGATTCCACACTCATTCTCTATTCAGACGGAATAATTGAAACTCTGAATGAAGCCGGAATATTTTATGGCAACAAAAGATTGCACAATTTAATAAAAAAATTCGGCGGTGAATCCGCCGAAAGTTTGGGAAATAAAATTATTAAAGACATTGAATTTTTCCGGCATGGTTATCGAATGCACGACGACATCTCCATTGCAGTAATAAAAAGAACAGTTTAGAACATCGTTGTCATACTCTTTCCTTTGTGGAAATTATAAACTATCGACGCAGCTTCTTCCGGATCATCTGTTAATCTGAACAGATTTAAATCTTCGGGATTAATCATCTTTCTATCTCTTAAATTCTTTTTAAGCCATTCAATTAAACCGCCCCAATATTCTTCCCCCATAAATACAATAGGCATTCTTTTTGTCTTCTTGGTTTGAACCAAAGTAAGCACTTCGAAACCTTCGTCCAATGTTCCGAATCCACCCGGCATTAAAATATAACCTTGCGAATATTTAAAGAACATAACTTTTCTAACAAAGAAATATCTAAAATTCAACAATTTATCCTGATCGATATAAGGGTTGGCAGTTTGCTCGTGTGGTAAATCGATATTAACGCCTGTCGAACTGCCTCCGCCTTCTTTGGCTCCTTTATTTGCAGCCTCCATTATTCCGGGTCCTCCACCGGTTATAATACCGAAACCTTTTTTTACAATTGCCTTTGCGGTATCTACTGTTAATTTGTAATAATCATCTTCCGGGGAGGTTCTTGCAGAACCGAATATAACAACACTCGGTTTAATTTGAGACATTTTTTCAAATCCGTCTACAAATTCAGCCATTATTCTGAATATTCTCCAGAGGTCCTCTTGGGAAGTTTGAAGCTTTTGTTCCAAATAATTCAAGTTATTGTTTTCCATATTTGCACCTAAAAATTGATAAATAGAATGAGATAAAACAAAAATGCCTATATTCACATTTCATGAATATAGGCATTTTATAATATTAATTAAATGGAAATTTCACATAAACTAGGAATTTGGCCCATAGATTCCGCGAGAATAACTACCGTAATGATTGCCATATTTTTTGTTAGATTGGTTATTATTTATAATTGTGTATCTTGTAAGAACCGGATAAAACCTTTCCTTTTTACCTAATTCGGCATACTTTTTATGTGTTTTTGAACGCTGATTATTCATCCCATTGACTGCGAGATCAATGGAATGTTCCCTTAATTGATAATAATGGTTTACCGTTTTAATTTTCTGATTTGCGATTGCCCTGCCTTTTCGGCTTGCCACCCTGGAGGGATGATTCAGCGCATCTTTTTCTTGATAAGGCAGTGGTTTCCGATTCGTGCGAGATAAAATTAATGACACAATAAATATTATTGTAAAGAATAAAACACCCAAAGCTAAACTATACCAAATGATCTGGGTCAGGTTCATAATCTGCTCCTAGAAAGATTTATAACCAGATGTTCAATTAAGGTGCCAATATAAAGATGCTCTTTCGTGTTAATTTCGACAAATGTCGGTAATCAGTGTGAATCAAATTGAGAATAGTCTATTTGTGGAACAACTTTTATTATATTTGTGTAAATAATACTACAATAAAATTTTTAAATGAGGTTTATCTTTGAAACATTTAAGTGTGACAAAGATCAATTTGAAATAATTTTTATTGAGTAATTTTATTTTAATATATAATGGAGGTTAGGAGAAAATATGCAAATGAAACTGCTGGACAGAAGTACTTACTTAAAAGGATTGCTTATACTTTCTAGAAAGGATAACTATATTGCGCCGGAAGAGAAAAAAATTATAAGAGAGATTGCTAAAAAACTTGATTTCGAATCCAGATTTGTGGAAGGTGCAATTGCAGACCTACCAGATAACGAATATTTAACTGAAGAACCGGTAAAATTCTCCGACCGGGAAATTGCAACTCAATTTCTTAAAGATGCTATTCAACTCGCAGTAAGTGATAAATATCTTCACAGAAAAGAAATTAGTTATTTAAGGGCAGTAGCACACGTAAACGGAATATCGGACGAAGAGTATAAAGAACTTTTATGTAATTACGGCAAAATTGAGGCTACTTCCGATTACATAAACAGTCTCGAAATGGCAAATACTTTTGACGGTAATAATTTTCAAAGTGCATAGAGTAAAGATAATCGGATTATAAAATTTTATGATACGCTACAATTATCTAATTGAAAAATTAAAATTAGTTCCTCATCCAGAAGGTGGATATTTCAAAGAGATTTATAGATCTGATGAAATTATTCCAGCTAATTCAATCCCTAGCTTTCCATTCCCCAGAAATGTTTCTACATCAATTTATTACTTGTTGATTAAAAATGATATTTCCCATTTCCACAGAATCAAATCCGATGAAATCTGGCATTATTACGAAGGAAGTTCCGTAATCATTCATATCATTGATATCGATGGGAATTATCATATTAAAAAGCTTGGCAATAAATTAGAGGAAGAAGAAAATTTTCAAGCTATTGTTCCAAAGGGAACTTGGTTTGCTGCTGAAATATCAGACAAAGATTCTTTTGCCCTTGTCGGATGTACAGTTGCACCGGGATTTCACTTTGACGATTTTGAACTGGGTGACAGAAAAGAATTGACAGGTAAATTTCCTCAACACAGAGATTTGATAATTAAATTCACTAAAGGAACCACAGAATAAATGACTCTGAAAGCAGTAAAAGGAGATATCACAAAATTAAACGTAGATGCTATTGTTAATGCTGCAAATTCCTCTTTACTCGGTGGCGGAGGCGTTGACGGAGCAATTCATCGAGCTGCAGGACCGGAACTATTAGAAGAGTGCAGAACCTTAAACGGATGCAGAACCGGGGAAGCAAAAATCACAAAGGGATATAATCTTCCCGCCAAATTTGTAATTCATACAGTCGGTCCCGTTTGGCACGGCGGTAATAATAAGGAAGATATCCTGCTTGCAAACTGTTATAAAAACTCACTCAAGTTAGCAGCAGAACATAACATCAAATCAATTGCATTTCCGGCTATAAGCACAGGAGTTTACGGCTTCCCTTTCGAGAGAGCTGCTAATATAGCTTATTCTACGGTTAAAGAGTTTATGGATGAAACGGATAATATAGAGCTGGTTATATTTGTCTGTTTTAGCCAAAGAGATTATGAGTATTATCAAAAATTATTAGCTGGAAATAATAACTAAAGAAAAATGTAAACTCTCAATTAATAATTATCTTCGTATAATTCTTCATCGGTTGTCTTTTAGCAAAGTAATCTATTAAAATGCAATTTTTCCCCAAAAACCCTTTCCCCTAAATGCAGTGAAAGGCATTCTCCTTTTGTTTAATTAAAAACAGGAATTTTACTCAGTCAGTTATTGGGAATGGAAAGAGAGGGAACTTACGCTTGGGGAGCTTCGACTTCGCTCAGCTCCCCAAATTTCGACAGGATTTAACTAACATTATTCATTTTAGTTCAAATCCTAAAATTCGAAATAACATAACCCTTTTGATTACGCTAACACCCTAAGGCGTTCATTAAGATTTACAATTTAATCTTGGATAATTGTAAATCTTGCAAAGAAATTATTCTTAAGAATAAAAAAATAACTCATTGAAATAGTTATTTAATTTCAACTTTCTCTTCTTCTCTCAAGAATTTTTCAACTGTTAAAACATCTTCTTCACTGCCAATATAAATTGGGGTTCTTTCGTGAAGACTTTGCGGAATTTTTTCCAATATTCTTTGTTTACCGTCTGTCGCTCTTCCGCCGGCTTGTTCAACAATAAACGACATCGGATTACATTCGTAGAGCAATCTTAATTTACCTTTTGGATTTCTCCTATCGGCGGGATAAATAAATATTCCTCCATAAAGTAAATTTCTGTGAAGATCTGCAACCATTGAACCGATATAACGGGCACTGTACGGTTTTTCATCAGGGTCTTCGTCTTTCTGTAAGAATTTAATATACTTCTTTAATCCCGGATGCCAATATTTATAATTGCCTTCGTTAATGCTGTAAATTTTACCACGCTTCGGAATTTGAATGTTTTCGTGGGAAAGTAAAAATTCACCGAAAGCCGGGTCTAAAGTAAAACCATGAACACCTTCTCCGGCAGTGTAAACCAGCATTGTGGAAGAACCATAAATAACATAACCCGCTGCAACCTGATAGATACCCTGTTGCAGGCAATCTTCAAGAGTTCCGGGAGTACCGTCGGGCGAAATTCTCCTGTAAATTGAAAAAATTGTTCCGATACTTACATTAGCATCAATATTGGAAGAGCCATCGAGCGGATCGAACATCATCACATATTTCCCAATTTTTTTGTTTTGGGGAATATGAATAATATCTTCCTCCTCTTCCGAAGCCATCACGCATAAGTGTCCGCCGTGATCCATTGCTTTAATCATCGTTTCATGAGCAAATACGTCTAATTTTTTTACGTTTTCACCGTGAACATTTTGATCTCCTGTAAATCCGAGTACATCAACCAGACCGGCTTTATTTACTTCCAACGAAATAATTTTAGCCGCCAGCGATAAATCGGATAGGAGAGCAGATAGTTCACCCGTAGCTTCAGGGTGGCGTCTTTCCCCTTCAATTATATGACGCTGTAGTGTCATAAAATTCTGTGCCATTGTACCTCCTTGCTAAGCTGTTTGAGTTAGTTCTTGGTCTTTATATTGAAGTTGATAAAGTTTGTAGTAAATTCCTTTTTGGGCGAGTAGTTCTTGATGCGTTCCTGATTCCCTCAATTCTCCTTTGTGCATCACTAATATTTTATCCGCACTTTGAATTGTTGAAAGTCTGTGTGCGATTACTATGGATGTCCTTCCTTTTAACATCTTTTCGATGGCCTTTTGTATCAACATTTCCGTTTCTGTATCAACGCTCGAAGTTGCTTCATCTAATATAAGAATTTGAGGATTAAAAACCAGAGCCCTTGCGAAAGAAATTAATTGCTTCTGTCCCACACTTAACGTTGCGCCTTTTTCCTTTACTTCTTCTTCATATTTATTGGGAAGTTTCTCTATAAATTTATCAGCGCCAACAAGTTTTACTGCTTTTTTCACTTCCTCAATGCTAATCTCATCATTATTAAGATTGATATTTGATTTTATCGTACCGGAGAAAAGAAAGACATCCTGCAATACAATTGAAATGCATTTACGTAGTTCCTCTTTACTCATTTTACGAATATCAATTCCATCAACTAAGATAGAACCCTTTTGAATGTCGTAGAATCGTGATAACAGGCTGATAATACTGGTTTTACCTGCTCCCGTTGCTCCGACAATAGCAACTGTTTCACCCGGATTAATTTTAAACGAGACATCTTTTAATACATAATCATTATCGTTATAGGCAAACCATACATTTTTAAATTCTATAGAACCTTTAATTTCTTTAAGCTCAACTGGTTTTTCAGGATTTTCGATGATTGTATCATCATCCAACAATTTAAAAATTCTTTCCGAAGAAGCCATTGCCGTTTGCATTATATTATACTTTTCCGAAAGATCGCGAATGGGACGGAAAAACATTTCAGTGTATTGAATGAATGCAAAGAGCACACCGACGGTTAATGTACCTTCCAATACATTGCCACCGCCGTACCAGATAATCAACGCAACCGCAATAGAGCTCAATATTTCCACCGATGGAAAAAATATGGCATAATAGAAAATTGATTTTACATTTGCGTCTTTGTGGTCTTCGTTTATACGTGAGAATTCTTTTAACTCATCTTCCTCTTTGTTAAATATCTGGACTATATTCATTCCGGTAATGTGTTCCTGCATGTAAGTGTTCAATCTTGCTAAATGAAACCTCACGTTTCTATAGGAATCCCTTACTTTCCTTCGGAATAAAAATGTTCCATAAAACAGAATGGGTAAAACGGACAGTGTAACTAAGGATAAATCCCATGCAAGAAGGAACATAAAAATGAATATCCAGAGGATAATAAAAATATCGCTGAATATCATAACAATACCGGAAGAAAATAATTCATTAAGCGACTCAATATCATTGGTTACCCTTGTTACGATTCTACCCACCGGGGTTTTATCGAAGAATTTTAGCGCCAACTTTTGAATATGCGAAAATACTTTTACTCTCAAATCGTAAATAATTTTCTGCCCCATCAATTGTGTAAAGTAGGTAAGCAGATATTGAATTACAGCTTGGAATAAAAGCGAAGCTATCAGCAATAAACTTATAACGAGTAAACCATGATAATCCTTATTCGCAATTGAATCGTCAATTGCTATTTTTATGAGATAAGGACGAACCGGCCCCAAACCGGCTACAACAATATTCAATATTATTGCAAGAAAAACGTACTTTTTATACGGTTTTACATAACCGAGTAATCTCTTCATCAATTTAGAATCATACGCCTTACCCAATATTTCATCACTCTGCATGGACATACTATCCAATCTCCTGAAGTTCGTCTTCCAATTGTTGTTTAAAATGAATGTCGGCGTAAATTCCCTTAAGTTCTATTAATTCCTCGTGAGTTCCCTCCTCAACAATTCTCCCTTGGTCAATAACAAAAATTTTATCGGCACTTTTAACGGTAGAAATTCTATGACTAATTATAATAGAAGTTCGCTCCTTCATAAATTCTTTTAACTGTGAAAGGATTTCTTCCTCGGTATTAGTATCAACTGCGGAGAATGAATCATCCAAAATTAATATTTTAGGTTCAACCGCTATTGCACGCGCTAAAGAAGCTCGCTGCTTTTGTCCGCCGGAAAGAGTTATTCCCCTTTCACCGAGAACCGTATCATATTTATCCGGAAATTCCTGCACATCCTTATCCAGCTTTGAAATACGCGCTGCTTTTAACATTCTATCTTCGCTTTTATCTGGAGAACCGTATAGGATGTTATTTCTTAAAGAATCGGAAAAGAGGAATGTTTCCTGCGGAACCATACCGATATTCTTACGCAACGTTCTGAAAGGCATTTTTTTAATGTTGACACCGTCAACTAAAATTTCTCCTTCGGTTGTATCGTAAAGTCGAGCGATTAAATTGATGAGCGTAGTTTTTCCTACCCCGGTATTGCCAATGAATGCCACAGTGGAACCGCTAGGAATTTTTAGATTAATCTTATCCAAAACATTCGGCAAATTCTTTCTGTAACGGAAAGAAACATTTCTAAACTCTATTTCACCTTTAATATCAGTTATCGAGTAATCGGTTTCCTCAGTTTCAGTTATATCGCTCTTCTCATTCCAAATTTTAAGCAATCTTTTCATACTGGCAGATGCTTGCTGAATTATATTGATTATCCAACCGAATGCTATCATTGGCCAGATAAGCAATCCCAAATAAATAATGAAAGCAGAGAGATCACCGAGAGTTAACTCATTATCAATTACCATCGTTCCACCTGCCCAAATAACGATGATAATCGACACACCGGAAATCAAAAAGAGTATTGGCATAAAGAAAGCTTGGATCCTTATTTTATCCATATTTCTTTCCAAATACTCTTTACTGATTTTTGTAAATATCTGAATTTCGCTTTCTTCTCTAACGTAGGATTTTATTACTCTGATTCCTGAGAAATTTTCTTGCGCTTTTGTAGTGAGTTCTGAAAACTTTTCCTGAATCCGCGTGAATTTTTTATGAATCCGTTTACTCAATTGATAAACAAAAAAAGATAATAAAGGTAATGGCACTAACGTATAAAATGTTAAAGCAGGAGAAATCGATGCCATTATAGTAATAACAAAAATAAATTTCGTTGTAGTATCTATGGAATACATTACCGCGGGTCCGACGTACATTCGAACCGCGCTAATATCGTTGGTGGCGTGCGCCATAATATTTCCGGTGGAATTATTCTGGAAATATTTAAGCGGAAGAGTTTGAATGTGACTCCAAAAATCTTGACGCAAATCGTATTCAATTTCGCGGGAAACCACTATTATTGTTTCCCTAATCAAAAAACGGAAGATTCCACTAAGTAAAGCAGCGGTTACAATTAACAAAGAATAATTGATCAATTCCGATATATCCGCATTATTGATTACTCCGTCAATCCCCTTGCGAAGCTGGAGCGGAATAAATACCTGAAAAATATTAGATAGGAGGATAAAAAGAATTCCAAATAATAGTTTCTTTTTATGACGGAAAAAGTATTTATTTAAGTGTTTTAAACTGTTCATCAAAGATAACTTTCAAAATATTTAATCGCCCCTAAGAACTTGAATAGCTCATTATCGGACGCTTTATCCTCAAAACAATCGTTTTTCAATAACGCAATGAATGAGAATTGTTTACTCAATTACATCAAAACCGGTGTATTTACGGAGCACTTCAGGAACAATAATTTTACCGTCTTCAGTTTGATTGTTTTCGAGCAAACTTACCATTAATCTGCTTGTCGCAAGTCCGGAACCGTTTAATGTATGAACAAATTGTGGTTTTTTCATTTCTTTTGATTTGAAACGGATGGAAGCCCTACGTGCTTGAAAATCTTCGAAGTTGCTGCACGAAGATGCCTCGAGCCATTTTTGCTCTGCCGGAGACCAAGTTTCGATATCATAGCATTTGGCTGCAGAAAAACTCAAATCGCCCGTACATAGTAAAAGAATTCTGTAAGGAATATTCAAGGCTTTCAAAATATCTTCCGCATCATTAACAAGTTTTTCCAACTCATCGTAAGAATTTTCGGGTTTCACCAATTTCACCATTTCAACTTTATTAAATTGATGAACTCTTAAAAATCCTTTCGATTCTTTTCCGTAAGAACCGGCCTCACGCCGGAAGCAAGCCGAGAATGCAACATAATTTTTAGGAAGGTCTTCTTCTTTTAATATTTCAGCACGATGAAGATTAGTTACTGGAACCTCAGCTGTAGGAATAGGAAAGAGATCGTCAATAGTACAATGATACATATCCTCTTCCAATTTGGGAATTTGTCCGGTGCCTTTCATCGAATCGCGATTAACCAAAAATGGAGGAAGCACTTCGGTATATCCATGATGCTGAATATGATAATCGAGCATAAAATTAATTAGCGCCCTTTCGAGTGTTGCTCCTTTACCCATATAAACAGGGAAACCGGAACCGGAAATTTTTGCTCCTCTTTCGAAATCGAGAATTCCCATCTTCTTTCCCAATTCCAAATGGTCTATCACAAAACTCTTCTTCTCAAAATCAAATCCGTCCGGAAGCCATTGTCTTACTTCCACATTATCATCGGCAGATTTTCCAACAGGCACGGACTCGTGAGGGAGATTTGGTACCCAGGCAAGCAATTCTTGCATTTCACTCTCGGTATCTCTCAATTCCTCATCCAGATTCTTAATTTCCTCCGAAACTTGTTTCATTTCGGCAATAATTTCATCTGCATTTTCACCTGCTTTTTTGAGTCTGCCAACTTCCTGAGAAACTTTATTCCTCTTAGCTTTCAGATCTTCAACTTTTTGAATTATCTCTCTTCTTCTATTATCAAGCTCAATAATTTTATCAATATCGGCTTTTTCATTTTTATTTTGAATAGCTGTCTTAACCAGCTCAACGTTTTCTCTTATAAATTTAATGTCTAACATTTCATCTCCGAATACAATTCTTATCCTTTAACAACAATATTAAATACTCTGTTAGGTATATAAATTTCTTTGATTACTTCTTTACCTTGTGTAAAATTAATAACATTTTCCACTTCAAATGCTTTTGCCTTTACCTCTTCTTCCTTAGAATCCTTAGGCATAGTAATTTTTGCTCTAATTTTACCGTTAACTTGAATTACTATAACAACCTCGTCAACAACTAGAGCTTCTTTGTCTACTTCGTACCATACGGGATTACTAAATAATGATGAATCCTTTCCGAGCAATTCCCATCCTTCTTCAGCAAGATGAGGTGCAAGAGGCGCTAGCATTACAGTAAACCTGCTTAATGCAAATGCTTGAATTTCTTCGCCGCATTTAGAAATATGTTCTCTGAAGCCATTGAGTAATTCCATCAACGCAGCAACTGCAGTATTAAATGAAAAATTGTTGAGCGAATATTCAACTCTTTCAAGCGCTGCATTTACCTTTCTGTAAATAGCTTTCTCGGAATCGTTTAGTTCGTTCAAATTATATTTATCTTTTGGTTCAACTCTTTTTAGAATTCCCTCGAATTCCTTGAAATAAGTGTAAACCCTTTGCACAAAACGATCAACTCCAATAATACCTTTATCATTCCAATCGCCTCCCTGCTCGTAGGGTCCCATAAACATCAAATACATTCTGAATACATCAGAACCGTATTGATTAGTAAAAACATCCGGATTAACAACATTACCTTTCGATTTAGACATTTTAGCGCCTTGATTAGTAATGGTTCCCTGGTGAACCAATCTTTGGAAAGGCTCGTCACTATTAACCAAATTAATATCTCGTAAAAACTTGTGAATAAACCTTGCGTAAAGGAGATGCATCGCAGCATGTTCCGCTCCGCCTACGTAAGTATCTACAGGAGTCCATTTATCCGCAAGCTCCTTATCGAACATTCCGTCCGAATAAGAAGGATTCAAATAACGCAAATAATACCAGGATGAATCCACGAATGTATCCATTGTATCTGCATCCCGCTTTGACGGCTTACCACATTTAGGGCAAGTTGTATTTATAAAATCCTCATTGCTTGCAAGCGGAGAACCACCGTCCGGTTTGAAATCTACATTATACGGAAGTTCAACCGGGAGTTGATCTTCGGGAACGGGCACTTCACCGCAATCATCACAATAAACAATAGGAATTGGAGTTCCCCAATAACGCTGACGAGAAATGAGCCAATCGCGCAAACGGTAATTCACTTTCCGTTTACCTATTCCCTTTGCTTCCAATGAATCGGTGATTTTTTCTTTTCCTTCATCGGATCTCAATCCGGAGAATTCACCCGAATTAATCATTGTACCTATACCGGTGAATGCTTCGGTAAGCTCATCATCAGCTGTTTTTCCATCTTCCAGAATAACCTTACGAATAGGTAATTCGAATTTTTTAGCAAACTCGAAATCGCGTTCATCGTGACCCGGAACAGCCATTACTGCGCCGGTTCCATAAGTTGAAAGCACATAATCGGCGATCCACACAGGTATTTTTTCGCCGTTAATGGGATTAACAGCATATGCTCCTGTAAAAACGCCAGTCTTCTCTTTTACCGTAGATGTTCTTTCAATTTCGGAAAGAGATTGAACCTGCTTTTTATACTCTTCGACCTTTGCCTTTTGTTCGTCAGTCGTAATTTTATCAACCAATTCATGCTCGGGCGCTAATACCACATAGGTCACACCGAAGAGAGTATCAGGTCTGGTAGTAAAAACTGTAAATTTTTCATCTCTGCCATCCAGCGAAAATTGGATTTCAGTTCCAACACTTTTACCAATCCAATTTCGTTGAATTGCCTTAGTTTTTTCGGGCCAGTCAATTTTATTTAACCCGTCTAATAACTCTTCTGCATATTCGGTTATCTTAAAGAACCATTGAGTAAGATTTTTTTGAACAACTATTGTTCCGCATCTTTCGCAGGTGCCATCGCCTTGAACCTGCTCGTTAGCTAAAACAGTCTGGCAAGAAGGACACCAGTTAACCGGTGCATTTTTTCTATAAGCCAACCCTTTTTTATATAATTGTAAAAACAGCCATTGATTCCATTTGTAATATTCGGGCACGCAAGTCATTAACTCCGCATTCCAATCGTACATACAACCCATATTTTTAAGTTGTACGCGGATATCTTCAATATTCTTCATTGTACTATCCTGGGGATGAACACCGGTTTTTATTGCGTAATTCTCCGCAGGTAGTCCGAATGCATCGTAACCCATCGGTTCAAATACATTATATCCTTGTAGTTTTTTATAACGCGCGTAAGAATCCGTTGGTCCGTAATTATACCAATGTCCAATATGTAGTTTAGCCCCCGAGGGATAGATAAACATCACCAAACAATACAATTTCTTTTCAGTATCAGTCAAATCGGTTTTAAATATGTTTTTCTCCGACCAAATATTTTGCCATTTCTTTTCAATTTCTTCAAAGGGATAGCGCATTTTTTCTCACACCTAATTTCTTAAAAACAGAAGTGCAAATTATTAAATTAGTGTGTGTTAAGCAATTAAGGGAATTTTACAAGCCTGCCTGTTCTACTTTGAAAGTGAAAAACTTATCAAAAGTCTTTACGTGGTTTGTTATTGATCATTTAAAAATGCAGCGCCGCCAGAATTACATCAAATAAAATATCCGGCATCCGGTAACTGGCATCCAGTCATTTATACTAAAGCCGGGATATTTCCCTCCTTTAATCTCAGCCGAGTTCGGCGCGTTCTTTCACCCATTTTTTAATATATTTAACTATATCCTGAGTAGAGGATCCTGGAGTGAATAGTTCCCCAACTCCCATTTCTTTTAATTTTTCAATATCCTCTTCGGGAATAATTCCGCCACCGAAAAGGAGAACATCTTCCATTTCTTTCTCTTTCATCAATTCAATTATTCTGGGGAATATTGTCATGTGAGCCCCGGAAAGAAGACTAACGCCAATTGCATCCACATCCTCTTGAATTGCAGCATTAACTATCATCTCCGGAGTCTGTCTCAGTCCGGTATAAATCACTTCCATTCCGGCGTCTCTCAATGCCGCCGCAACAACTTTAGCACCTCTGTCGTGCCCATCTAAACCTGCTTTTGCGACAATAACTCTAATCGGTCTTTCCATTTCTTCTCCTGCATAAACATTCACTATTACTAAAATAAACCCAAACGATTAAAAAGTAAAGTTAACTTACAGCTGCCAAATACTGCTTACTCTTATTAAACACACCGAATAATCCACCTGTATGGGTAAAAATCACACTAGAGCTCTTCTTACCGATGAGAAAGTTTTCATTAAAAGCATAAAATGCCTTTCCCGTATATGCCGGATCGAGAAGCATACCCGATTGTTTAAAAAACTCAACAATAACTTCCACCTTTTTATCTTCTATTTTCTTATATCCTTCTTCGGAATATCCGTCGAGAATTTCCAGTACAGAATTATCGATTTTCAATTTCAACTTATATTTACGAACCGCTCTTTCCAAAAGAGTAAAAATTTTATTTTCAATTGTAGCTTTATCGTAAAGAACATTTACTGCAAAAATTTTTAACGGCAAATTATATAAAAACGCGCCAATCATTAATCCGGCCGTTGTTCCTCCACTCCCAGCTGCAGTAATAATTCCCTTTATACGTCTATTCCCCATTTTGTCTTTTAATTCTTTAACGAAATTTATATATCCCCAAATCCCTAACTCCGAAGAACCTCCTTCGGGAATAATATAAACTTTCTTCCCTTTCTTCTTTAATTTCTCCTTTTCGCTCTCCATAATTTGGGAAATATTAAAATACTCATCCTTGGAAACATAATTAATTTCCGAACCGACGAGTTTATCGAAGAATAAATTTCCGGAAGCATTTTTTCTATCCATTCCCCAAAGAAATAATTTCGTTTTAATTCCTACAGTCGCGGCGGCAATTGCGGTTGCACGACAATGATTCGACTGTTCACCTCCGCAAGTAAAAACATAATCCGCTTTTTCTTTGAGGGCATCAGCAAGCAAATACTCAAGTTTGCGAACCTTATTGCCAGAAAGTTCCACGCCTGTCAAATCATCTCTTTTAACCCAGAACTTGCATCCGTTAAATTCTTTCTGCTGAATGGGAGTAGGAATATTCGCAATCGCTAATTTCTTCGGTTCCTTCATTTGCATTTACTCTTCATTTATTTGGGAATAAATAAACCGAGCACGTTCCAAGTCTTCCGGCGTATCAACTGAAAAACTTTCGTGTTCTGTAACAACAACCTTTATTTTCATTCCGCTTTCGAGCATTCTCAACTGCTCCAATTTTTCGGTTAATTCCAAATCGGTCGGTTTAATAGAAGTGAATTTTATCAATGCTTCTTTTCTGTAAACATAAAGCCCAACATGTTTGTAAATTTCAGCCTTACGCACCTTTTCCAAATTGGTTCTGACATCACGCACAAAAGGTATTGGCGAACGCGAAAAATAGAGGGCGTAATTATTATAATCGAAAACAACTTTAGGAATAGAAGGAGATTTTAATTCTTCTACCGTAGTTACTCTTTTAGCCAAAGTCGAGACCTCCACCGAATGATCGAATAATAAAGGCTCTATGGCTTCATCTATCATCTCCCCTTTAATAAAGGGCTCATCTCCCTGAATATTAACGATGATATCAGCAGAACGCAAATTTTTAACTGCATATGCAATTCTGTCTGAGCCGGAAGGAAGGTGATGAGGAGTCATTTTTACTCGAGCGCCGAATCCTTTAACAACATCGTAAACACGCTTATCATCAACCGCAATCAAAATATCATCAAGCAATTTGCTCTTTGAAGCCTGCATATAGGTGTGCCAAATCATAGGTTTTCCACCAATCATTGCAAGCGGTTTTCCCATCAATCTGGAAGAAGCAAATCGAGCGGGAATAACACCTAATATCATACCTGCAATTCCCTCAGTTCTGCTTGATTACTTTAGGCACTTTGAAAAACTCTTCATTCGATTTGGGAGCGTTCTTTAATGCTTTTTCCCTCTCAATCGAGGTTACCGGCTGATCTTCTCTCATCACATTTTTCGTCTCTAAAGGATGAGACAATGGTTCAACATCACTCGTATCGAGTTCATTTAATTTATCGATATATTCCAAAATTTGATTCAGATCTTTCGTATAACCTTCGAGTTCTTCTTCATTTAATTTAAGCTTAGATAATTTTGCTATGTACTCAACATCTTTCTTAGAAACATTCATTTTTTATCACCTTAATTTACTTTTATATACAACCGCTTAGAAATGCCGGCATTTTTCACATCAGTTACGAGTGTAGAAGTAATTCCTTTATTATCTCCGGGGGAAATTGTTGCTTTCGAATTGTCTCCAGAAACTAGCTGAAGTTTGGCAATATTTGTATCCGGAATACTCCAAGTGAATGACGGCGGATTATCAACCAAATAGGAAGACACCGTGACAATCTGAGAACTTGAACCGATAAATAAATATACGGTATCAACACCCACAGGATTTGAACTGCTCGAGTTGAAGTAAATACCCGGAGTAATAGAGAAAAATCCCGCACTGTTGAAATTATCACTGATAAACGAACCAGTTCCAACATTCGCATTATTTACAATCTGTAAAGTTAGAGTGTGATCATTATTGCCTCTTTTGGGACTCCGATAACGCAACCAGTAAAAGCTATTAGCAAATTTGTTTAATTCCTGCCCAATTGTTAAAAATGTTACCGAAAGATCCGATACGTTTGAAAGGGAATAAAAACCGGCAGTACCCAATTGATTTAATACGATTGGATCAATATCATTTCCCAATCCTACTGTATAAACCCGCTTACTGCCAATTGCCGCAGCAGCTTGAACAAGTGTATTTCTACCCTGAGTATCTTTTCCATCGGTAAAGACAATCATTGCGCTCTGAACTATATTATCCACATCAAAAATATCGGCCATTCTACTTGCGCCCGTTATAACTGCGCCGTATAGATTAGTTGTTGAAAAACCAATCGTCAATGAATTTATTGCACTTGTTAACAGCCCAACATTATCAGTAAAATCTTGAAGCAAAACTGCTTCTTCCGAAAAAGCGTATATTGCTACTGTTTGACCGGGAACTAAATTATTCACAAAATCTAACGCAGCGCTTTTAATATTTTGTAATTCCGGCGATAAACTTGTACTATTATCAAGCATTAAAATTGTTCTTAATTCATAAGGGGTTTGATCCCTTTTGAATATCTTCAATTCCGATTCTGTTTGATCGACAACTACTCCGTCTTCCAAAAGTTCAAAATCGGATGCAGTAAGAAAATCAATCCCTTTCCCATTTAAATCAACAACTTGAAATAGAATATTGACAATATGCGGCAGCTCTGTATAAAGCTGGTGTTCAATCAATACATATCCATTACCATTATTTTGTGCCAGAGTAGTGAATTTCCAAACAGGACTTTCCAATTTGCTGCCATCTTTAAGTTTTGCTACCACTCTCCAATAATATGTAGTTGCATTTTTAAGTCCTGCAACTACAGCAGATTTAGCAGTATCGAGATTGGAATATTTCAAAATTTGCGGAGGGTTAGCCGTATCAAAATAAAGATCGTATGAAACTGCGTCAACCGAATTCCATTTAAGAACAAGTGCAAGCGGTTGATCCGATGCATTATCTGCAGGACTCGGCGAATGAGGGATTCTTTGATCGTCAGGGATTATTGGAGCGTTACCTCCATCGAATGTACACGAAGCAATAAATAATCCAATTAGTATAATAATTCTTGTAGTAATTTTTTTCATAAACTGATTCTTATATTTTCATAGTCGAAATATATTCAATTCTTTTCTTTATTGACGGATGTGAATAGAAGAACCATTCAACAAAAGGATGCGGTTCTTTATCGCCTAAATTCTGCTCATTCAATTTATTCAGTGTATTTATAAAAATATCCCCTTTTTTTGTTTCCCGCACAGCATACTCATCGGCTTCGTATTCAAATTTCCGGCTCAGTAAATTAGATAAAGGCGTGGTTATTAATCCGATCAACATTCCCCAAATTACTAAAAGAGGTGTGGCTTCAATTTGAGTAATTGAGTTAAAATCAAACCAAGTTAATGATACTTTATAAAAATATGCTATTAAAAATAATACCACAAAACTTGTAACGGTACTAAGGAGTATATTTTTAAGTATATGCTTCTTCTTATAATGTCCCATTTCATGCGCTATTACAGTCTCAATTTCGTCAACGGTAAAGTTTTCCAAAAGCGTATCACCCAAAATAATTCTCTTTGTTTTTCCCAATCCTGTAAACGCCGCGTTAGCTTTTTTTGTGTTCTTGCTCATATTAAAATTATAAACATTCTCAACTTTTAATCCTGCATTCTCACCAAGTTTTTTAATTCTCGCAATCAACTCTTCGTTTTCAATTGGAGTGATTTTATAAAATATCGGAAGCAGAATTACCGGAGCCACTTGTGCGAGAACAACACTGAAAAAGAATAAAACAAAAGCAAAATAGAGCCACCAATTATCGCCAACGGCATTAATGAAGTAGAAGAATAATATCAATAAAGGCAATCCAATCACAACACCTACGGCAACTCCCTTAATATCCTCAACAATCCACTGCCAAAAGGTTTGATTGGACAAACCGTATTTATGCTCGAGATAAAATTCCGAATAATAACTTAGAGGGAAAAACAGAAGTGATAAAATAAATCCTACTGAAAACGTAAATGAAGTAAATATCAAATATTTATTCGAAAAATAATTTTCTAAAAATTTTACTAGTTCCGTGCTTAAACCGGAAAATACAAACAAAAGAAGGAAAACGAATGTGAGAAAAGTTTCGGTAATACCGACTGCTAGTTTGATATTGTTATATTTTTTTGCGTCCATTAATTACCCATAGAATATTTACACAATGAGATGCGAAATATCCGAAAATACACATGGAATTTAAAGATTGAATTAAACTAAATGATTTTTACCGGAGCTTTAGTATTTAAATTAACGGGACGATATTTTCTTGTGCCCTTTCTTTCCCGGTCTCCGTATTCTTGTTTATGTTCTTGAATCCAGGGACAGTCTTCTTCTAAGGAATGGGGTTTTTTCTCAAATCTATCATGCAATATTTGATCGCGCGATATTGAGGCAGTGTTTGTTTGTAAATCAACTATCATAAAACTCATTACGAGAAAAGATACAACGAAAGAAAAGAAAAATATATAATATGTTAACACTTTATTCATACTTTCATACCTAATGTCTGATTTACTTTTCAAGATAACTAAAATATAATTAAAAAGGAAGTGAAACAGATGAGTGCGAGATAATATTGGAATTTATCCACTGGATCATACGCAGCTTTTGCATTATTCCAACTGTATTGCGGAAATATCAGATTTAACAGATAGATTTTACCTTTAGCGATTGGTCGAAGAATTGCAGCAATTCATCAATTGCTCGAATTGTAATTCACACTTAGATTATTTCGAATTCTCCTTTCATTAACCAGCCAACTTTACCGTCGGGCAATTTTATTTTCACCCAATTATCGAGTTCATCTTCAATTGAAAATTTTAAACCTTCGTGAATTAAAAACGCATCTGCGGCTCTTTCATTCGGAGATTGTTTGACGGTAACTGTATTACTTATCAATACGGCAAAACGGGAATTATTTTCCTTATTATATTTTGAGGCAAGAGTAATACCGGAAAAGATAGATCCTACAAGAAAGAATACTCCTAAATAGAAACCCAAGCGTCTATTCGAGATTGTACTTGATAAGAAATAAATGCCGAAACTTATTATCAATAAAATATAAATCACTGTTGTAAATATTGCCCAACCTGTAAGGGTAAACCAGGATAAAATAGAATCCCACCATTCTACAAGAAACATTTGAGGAACTTCATTTATTTTATCGACAGTATGCGCCTTTGCTATGGATAAATTATAAATAATATCATCGTCATCGGGATTAAGCAGCAACGCTTTTTCGTAATATAATATTGCATACCCTATCTTCCCCAATCTGTAGAAGCAATTGCCGATGTTGTAGTAAAGTTCGGCGCTTTCATAACCGTTCTGTTGAATTTTAAGATAATCGTTTAATGCCTCTTGATAATTTTCCTGCTGATAATTTTTATTAGCCTTCTCAATCAAATCATTAAATTGGAAAGCCGAACTGCTCGAAACAAGAGAAAACAATAAAATATATAACAAAACCCTTATTCTCATTTCATTTCCTGTTTAATAGAGTTTTCCAGTTTTGTAATTAAATCAAAAGTAAATTTGTAAAGATCCGCTTCTGCACTTTCACTTTTACCCGGGGCGAAACGTGCAAATTCACATTTATTGAAAATTTCCTTTACATTTTCAGTCAATTGATGATCAACATTACTTTCGGCAAGTTTTTCAATTGCCCTATCAATAGTGAATTCAGATGTTTGAATGAATAATTTATCTTCCAAATAGCCTTGCAAAGCTTTTGCGATTTCGTCGTAGAACAGAACAGTATCCTTTTGATCCAAAGCTTTCTTTGCAAGTTTCAATCTTTTCCGCGCTGCTTTTTCTGCTTTTTGAGAACGCATTAACCTTACGTTTCCGCGCAGTTTATCCGTTCTTCTACGCCACGCAACAATACCTCCCAAGAAAATAGCAGGAAGGAGTAAAGCAAAGAAGAACCAAGTAGGAAATTCTTTTGCATTCGAAATTCTAATTAAATTTATTTTCGTTTTAATAAAACGAATATCTTCGGTAAGCAGTCTAATATCTTCCTTACTGAAATTACCTGAAGAAGGAATTTGCACCGCCGAATTGTCCCCTTCAATTTCCAGTTCGAAAGGACCAACCGTTAAAGTTTTATATCTCTTCTCTTTCAAACTGTAGAATGAAAATTCAATTTTCGGTATTTCCTTTTTACCTGGAATTCTCGGTACAATCAAATATTCAACGGTTTTAGTTCCTGAAATAATTTCGGTATTTGAAATATTCTCCGATTCTTTCGGATCGTATTGCTCAAATCCAGCAGGCAAAATTAATTCCGGCATATTCACTAATTTCAAATTACCCTTACCCGAAATGTGAATCTTTAATGAAACCGGTTCATTAATTTTAACCTTATTCTTATCCAGATACCCTTTCATCGAGAATTCGCCCACGGCTCCTTTGAAGGATGGGGGAACATTTTTAACTGGCAAGGGATCAACTTTAATCTTTATTTTATTCGAACGGGCTAAGAACTCGTATGTTTCCGTTCTTCCGAAAAAAGGATCGTTAAAGAAATCGTCAAAGAGGGAACGTGAAGTTCTTCTTTTTCGAATCAGTACCGGAACATTTAATTCGAACGGAGATATTTCAAGATTACCGCTTTTAGTTGGGAAGAGCGCTACTTTCTTAATTGTGGCAACTCTAAAACGCTCTCCGTTATACATTTCTATTTCAAACGAAATATTTCTCGGTAAATCCAAATCCTCCGCCCAAAAACCTTGATAAACGGGTAGTTTGGAAATTGAAGGAGATGAAATATTTAATTTTGTATAAAGCTTAAAAGTAACTATTAGCTGTTCGCCTTGCGTAACGTGCAATTTTGAAGGAATAGCCTTCAGAAAAACATTCTTAGCAATATCAGCTTCGGTTAATCCGCCGGAATTTTGATTGCGAGACTGTTGTTTGGGCTGAGTGGAACGCCCTTTAACCACTTTAATAATTAGAGGTTTGGTAACATATCGTTTACCTTCATAAAGAACCGAAGCCGGCTCAATCGTAAAACTCCCAACTCTCTGCGGTCTTAATACATAGGAATAAGAGATACTTCCGGAAACCTTTCCGTTTATTATTTGCATACTTGTCGATTGATTGGGACCGCCTAGAATTCGGAATCCGTCGAATGAAGGGGGAATGAAATTTTCAACTTTATTAATATCACCGCCTCTGAATTCGAAATAAACTTGAAAAGATTCGAATTCACCAACGGTTGTTTTATCTGCAGTAACAGTAAACCTTTGTGCGAAAGAATTATTCGCAGTTATTAACCCAAATAAGATTACAAATATGTACAGATATTTATTTTTCAATAAATTCATTTACCAATCTTTAGCTTTTTTAACAACTTTACCTTTCTGTTTTCTCAATTTCTTTTGCAGTTTGGCTTCTTTTTTCTTCAAAGCATCCAATATTCTCTTTGCCTGCTCTTTATCCAATTTTTGTTGCTGCTGTTGTTGTTGCTGTTTATTCTGATTTTTCTTTTGATCTTGTTTCTTATTTTGATTCTGATTCTGCTGCTGTTTTTTATTTTGCTGCTTATCTTTGTTTTGTTTATTGTCTTTGTTCTGTTTATTCTGATTCTGATTTTGTTTCTTCTGCTGCTGCAATTTTTTCAAAGCATAAGATAAGTTATATTTAGTATCCAAGTCGTTCGGATCGAGTTTGAGAGATTTTGCATACGCACTTATGCTTTGCTTAATCGAGTCCTGCTTTAGAAGAGCATTCCCGATATTATGGAACACTTTCGATTTTTGATAATCGTCTTTAGCAAAAGCAAGTGCATTTTGATATGCTTTTAATGCGTCCTCGTATTTTCCCTGTTTGTAAAATGCATCGCCTAAATTGAAATGCCCCTCGAAGGATTCCAATTCTTTTTCCAGCCCCTTCCTGAAATTTATTTCCGCATCCGAATACTTCCCTTCCTCATACAAATCGACGCCTTTATTTACAAGGCTGCGGACGCTTTGAGCGCTTAAAAGCACGGGCAATATCGATAATATCAGAATTAACTTCTTCATTTTAGCTTTCTCTCTCCACTAGTCTCGCTAATAATTTCGACTTAGTAGAAGGAATAAAGAATTCAAAAATAAGTAAAATAATTGCAGGAATTAACAAGTAATAAAATCTATCTTCATAATCCGTTATTTTAGTAGCGCCAAACTCGGTTTGTTCCAATTTTGCTAAATCGTTATAAATTTTTTCAAGTTCATCTTCGGTATTCGAACCGCGATAATATTTGCCGCCGCCTTTCTCCGTAATTAATTTCAAGGTAGCTTCATCTAATTTTGTAAGAACCACCTCGCCCTTACGGTCTTTTTTGTAGCCTACTCTCTGTCCGGATTTATTATAAATTGGAATAGGAACCCCTGCCGGAGAACCGAGACCGATAGCGTAGATTAATATCCCCTTATTGGCAGCTTCTTGAACTACCGCATCGAGATCGCCTTCGTGATCTTCACCATCGGTAATAATTACAATTGCTTTTTTTGTATCCGCATCTTCTTTGAAAGATTTCATAGCCAGAGTAATTGCAGAAGCAATTGCCGTACCCTGCTGGGGAACTGAATTCACATCAACTGCATTAAGAAACAGATTTGCAGCCGCATAATCGGTTGTTAGCGGAATTTGAATATAGGCATCACCAGCAAATACTATTAAACCGATTCTATCTCCGCGTAATCGTTGTATTAACCTTGCGATATCGTATTTAGCTTTTTCCAACCGGTTGGGTTTTATATCCTCAGCAGTCATACTTTTAGATACATCGAGCAGAATAAATACATCGATACCTACCTGTTTTACTTCCTCTATCTTAGAGCCCAATTGCGGATTTGCCAAACCTATAATTATAAATGCAATTGCGATCATCGTAATGATAAATTTAATTATAGGTTTTGCAGTACTTAAATTTGGGAATAAGACCGGATGCATTATCCTTTTGGCAAATCTATTCAGAACTGCATTTCTTCGTCTGTATACATAAACAAATAAAACTACCGCTAGAGGCAGAAAGTAAAGCAGATAAAGATATTCACTATGTGCAAACCTGAAAGTATTCATTTACGGCAATGTTCTTAAATAAGTTTGAGACAATATTAACTCCATCATCAAAAGGATTAAACCTATGAAAGCAAACGAATAAAATTCTTCCGATGCATTCCGGTAAGAAGTTACTTCTACTTTTGTTTTTTCCAATTTGTCAATCTCTTGGTAAATCTCTTTCAACTTTTGATTATTTGTAGCCCTAAAATATCTCCCGCCGGTAATCGAAGCAATTTTAGTGAGTGTTTCTTCATCAATTTCTACGGGTACCATTTGATACTGTTTACCGAAAGGCGTAACAAATGGATAAGGAGCTTGCCCCCTAGTTCCGACACCGACTGTATAAACTCTAATTCCAAAATCCTTAGCAATCTGTGCAGCGGAAATCGGGTCTATTTCACCGGCGTTATTTACTCCGTCGGTTAAAAGTATCATAACCTTGCTTTTTGCCTTGCTGTCTTTCAATCTGTTTACTCCATTGGCAATGGCAATTCCAATTGCCGTACCGTCTTCCAGCATTCCGCTTTTAATCTCTTTCAACAAGGAACGAAGTACAGAATAGTCTATTGTTAAAGGGCATTGAGTAAAACTTTCACGTGCGAAAATGACCAGTCCAATTTTATCGCTGGTTCTACCGCTAATAAATTCATCAATAACATTTTTTGCAGCTTCGAGTCTATTTGGCTTAAAATCCTCTGCCAGCATACTGCCGGAAATATCAAGAACCATTGCAACATCAATGCCTTCGGTATAAATATTTTCACCGGTAGAAAAACTTTGCGGTCTGGCTGCGGCAATAATCAAAAAAGCAACAGCAAACAATCTTAACACAAACGGCAAATGCCTTAACCTTTCACGTAATGTTGGTTTGGCTTCATTAAGAATGGATAACGTTGGGAAATTAACTTCAGCAGTTACTTCATTCTGTTTCCGCCAGTAATAATATATCATCACCGGAAGTATAATCAACGAGTAAAGTATGTAGGGATAAGCAAAAGTGATATTATTCAACATTTACTTTCTCCTCTACTACTTTATCTTCAGATTCTAACTTAGTCTTTTTAACTATATCCAAAGCCTGATTCATCATCTGTTCGTTTACCGATGGCATTGGCTCAAATTTAGCAAACTTAACCAAATCGGCATTATCCAAGAAATTCCTCACATCGTCCAATATTGCACCGGCTTCGTTAATCTTTCTCAATTCATCAATAATTTCAGTTGAAGTCTGCTCCAATGCATTGAAACCAAATCTTTTCTCAAAATATTCTCTTATAATTCCTGTTATTTCGGAGTGATATTCCTTTATCATTCCCTGCTGCCAGAGTTTTTTATCCTGCAATTCATATAATTTTTTGAGGGCTTCCTTATGCGGGGAAACTATAATTCTTTTAACTACTTTTTCCGCACCGCTCTTTTTCTTCTTATATTTTCTATAAAAATAATATGCGGCGGCAGCTAGTAGCAATAAAACAAGTGCAATTATTAGTATCAGCCACCAATCGAATTGAATTCTCAAAGGAGCCTTAACATCCTGTATATCCTTTTGAGTATCAACGGGAAGAGTGGAAACATTGATTGTAACTTCATTCGTATAAATTACCGAAGGCTCAGTTTCATTACCGACATAATATTTAATTGGGATTTCAGGAATGGTTACCTGAGTGGAGTCGTATTTGGAAAAGATATAATCGTGTATTTCAAAAATTTCATCGTCTTTATTTCCGGTCTGAACCGGTTTCTCTTCAATAAATTCGAGCGTTTTTACCGAATCCCTTACAAAAATAGAATCTACTCGTATCCCTTCATCATAAGTTAACTCAATTCTATACTTAATATAATCGCCTATCAGGTAATCAGTTGTATCCGTAACGGCAAATACTTCAATCGATTGAGCATTAACTTTAAATACAAATATCAGTAAAAGAATCAGTATTTTTTTTACCATCTCTTCTCGCGTAATTTGAAGAAATCAATTAGTGGTTTAACAAACGACTCGTCAGAATTAATTTCTATCGTATCAATTTTGCTCGTTCTAAAAAGTCGCTTCCGGTTTTCTTCTATTTGAGTCAGTTTAAGGAAATAATTCTTCATCATTCTTTTGTCTGATGTGTCGATCCATCTAACTGCGCCTGTTTCAAGATCTTTGAATTTTACAATTCCGGCATTAAGCCATTCGTATTCACGCGGATCTTTAAGCACAACGCTAATCAAGTCGTGTTTTCTACCAACGATTTTAATTATCTTTTCATATCCTTCGTCAATAAAATCCGAAATTAAAAACGCAATACTTCTTTTTTTAACTGCGTGATTAAAATATTCGAGAGCGCCGGTAATATCGGTTTTATTCCCTTCCGCCTCAAAGGATAAAACTTCCCTGATAATTCTCAATACGTGACTCTTTCCCTTTTTAGGAGGAACGAATTTTTCAATTCTATCTGTGAATAAAATCAATCCGACTTTATCATTATTTTTTAATGCCGAGAAGGCAAGAACCGCGCTGAGTTCGGCAGAAATTTGCTGCTTTGTTTTTTCTATTGTGCCAAATTTTTGAGAACCGCTCATATCTACAATGAGCATTAAAGTAAGCTCGCGCTCCTCTTCAAAAATTTTAACAAAGGGATGGCCGTAGCGGGCTGTTACATTCCAGTCAATACTACGAATATCATCACCGATTTGATATTCGCGCACTTCCGAGAATTCCATTCCCCTGCCTTTAAAAACAGAATGATACTCACCCGAAAATACTTCATTAACCATTCCACGGGTTCGCAACTCTATCTGTCTAACTTGTTTTATTATATCTTTTGTCAGCATAGCACCAAACGACTAAATTAATCCCCTTATTATTGTCTCAGATTCGCACAAATAATTTCAACTTAAATTCTTTGTCGAATAAAACAGCTAATAAAAAAAACAAGACAATAATAATCTTAGGGAACTTCAACTTTATTTAATATTTCAGAAATAATATTTTCGGAAGTGATCTCTTCAGCTTCGGCTTCGTAGGTAACCGCTACTCTGTGACGAAGAACATCCATACAAATTCCTCGCACATCTTCCGGAATCACATAGCCACGCCTTTTTATAAATGCCATTGCTCTAGCGCCAAGAGCCAGATTTATAGTTGCACGAGGAGAACCGCCGTAGCTTATTAATTCGGCTAAACTATCCAAACCAAATTCTTTTGGATTCCTCGTAGCAAAAACAATATCGAGGATATACTTTTCTATTTTTTCATCTACATAAATGTTATTAATTAAATTACGCGCTTTCAGAATATCTTCTTTTTTTATTATCGGATTAACCCGTTCAGTAGTGCCGTTAACATTCTGACGCATTATCAACAATTCTTCATCACGCTTCGGATAAGTGATTTTAACTTTGAGCATAAATCTATCAACTTGAGCTTCCGGCAATGGATAAGTACCTTCCTGTTCGATCGGATTTTGGGTAGCAAGCACCAAGAATGGTTCTTCGAGTTTGAAAGTATTTTCGCCAATAGTTACTTGGCGTTCCTGCATTGCTTCCAACAAAGCACTTTGTACTTTTGCCGGTGCACGGTTGATTTCGTCCGCTAAAATAAAATTGGAGAAGATAGGACCTTTCTTAATCGAAAAGTTTCCGTCTTTTTGATTGTAAATCATCGTACCGATTAAATCCGCGGGCAGTAAATCGGGTGTGAATTGAATCCTTTGAAATTTTGCATCCATCGAAGAAGCTAAAGATTTGATGGCTAATGTTTTAGCTAGTCCGGGAACACCTTCGAGTAAAACATGACCATTGCCCAATAACCCGACTACTAATCTTTCCACCATTTCTTTTTGTCCAACTATCACCTTGCCTATCTCGTTGAACAAAACGTCTATGAATTGACTTTCCTGTTTAATTTTCTCGTTTAATTCGGTAATTTCCAATTTCTACCTCTGTTTGTTTTTAAAACAAATGTGTTCTACAATAACGAATAAACAATTGTTTCATCGTTATTGAATAATATCAAAAGTAAAGGGCAAAATTATAAAATTTAAGATTGGATAACAATCTAATTAAGATTGGTTAGATAAGAGTAAAAATGAATTTTAGAAGAAAATGAGAATTATGGAAGGAGAATAACTAAAAGATAGGGACCGTCTCAAAAATCACGTTTGCCCTTGGCAACCCGTGAAAAACTTTCCTAATAATCAGAATCTTCAGACAGCCCCTAAAAAATTAATTAAATATTTTTTAATACATTATTTAATTTTTCATATGCTACTGAAGCCACTTCCTTCAATTCAGACGCATCGGCAACACTCATCATAGCCTGCGGATTTATAACAGATACAATCACCTTACCGTTATCGTTCTGTTGAACCACAACATTGCAGGGTAAGAGATTTCCGATTTGATCGTCTGCCTGAAGTGCTTTGTAGGCTAAAGACGGATTGCATGCACCAAGAATTTTATAGTTTTTAAAATCGACATCCAATTTTTTCTTTAATGTTGCCTTAACGTCAATTTCAGTGAGGATTCCGAATCCTTCCTTTTTCAATTCTTCCTCTACTTTAGCTAAAGCAGCATCAAAACCCAAGTCTATTTCTTTTTTGAAATAATATTCCATTACTATCTCCTTTTGTTTTTCAAGTAAGATGCAAAAGAATCAACTTGGTTTCAAACTTAACCTTCTTCTCTAATATAATCAACCTTGCCGTACTTCTCTTCTAAATCCTTAAGCACTTTTTGAAAATCCTTCTCTTCCATCTGAAATCTTAGAATAACCTCTCTCTTACCTTCCGGAACCCCTTGATAAGTAGTGAGAATACTAACGCATTTGAAATCAACTTCTCTCATAACATCGCACATTTCCTTTATACTGCCGGGAGAATCGTCAATCAACATGGAAAGTCTGATACTCGGTATACGAGCTCCGGTTACGTTTATTAGCGCTTCAAAAATATCCTGTTCTGTTATTATTCCAACCAATTCGTCATTCTCAACAACTGGAAGTCCGCCAATTTTTCTATCGTGCATTAAGATAGAAGCCTTTTCTATAGTAGCTTTCTTTTCAATTGTTATTGGGTTGGGGGTCATAATATCACGCACTTTAATTTTCGACATAAGATAATGCAATTCCCAAATATCGAGCGACGAAGCTTTGGAAGGCGAAGCTTCTTTCAAATCCCTGTCTGATACTATCCCAACGAGTCTATCATCATTTAACACGGGCATTCTTCTAATTTTATTTCGCTTCAAAATATTAATAGCCTCCGAAAGGGATTCATTTTGATCGACGGTAATTACTTTTTTCGTCATCCATTTTTCAACTAACATTTTTATCTCCTAATAATTATAATTCATATACCAAGATAAGCAGCTTTTACGTGTTCATTATCTAAAAGTTCTTTCCCGGTTCCTGATAAAACAATTCTTCCGTTCTCGAGAACATAAGCCCTATCACAAAATCTAAGAGTAGATTGTACATTCTGCTCAACCAACAAAACCGTAATTCCCTGTTTATTGATACTCTTAACGATCTCAAAAATGTCTTGTACCAGAACCGGGGCTAAACCTAAACTCGGTTCATCCAGCATTAATAATTTGGGTTTCGCCATTAAACCGCGAGCTACTGCAACCATCTGCTGTTCACCGCCGGATAAGGTACCGGCAAGTTGCTTCCTTCTTTCTTTCAATCTGGGAAAAAGCGAATAACATTCTTCGAGTGTATTATATCTCTCCTTTTTTGCTTCGCCGTTCAATGAACCCATTATTAAATTTTCTTCAACTGTCATTTCGTTGAACAGACGTCTTCCTTCGGGAACATGTACAACCCCTTTCTGAATAATATCCGATGGTTCCACTTTAGTTAAATCCTCTCCGTCAAACAATATTTGCCCGGAGATCACATTTTGTATCCCGGAGATAGTCAAAAGTGTAGAAGATTTACCCGCTCCATTTGCGCCAACAAGTACAACAATTTCACCTTCCCGAACCTCGAAGTTGATGTCCCACAATACTTGGAGGTCGCCGTAACCCATATTTACATTTTTAACTTCAAGCATAAATACCTCCCAGTAAATTTTCGTCTGTACCGAGATAAGCTTCAATTACGGTCGGATGCGAAGCTACTTCCTTTGGCGAGCCTTCGGTAATGGTGGAACCGAATGCAATTGCATGAATTCTATCGCTAATATTCATAATTACTTTCATTATGTGTTCAACAATAATTATGGTAATACCGAGGTCATCCCGAATTGCTTTAATAATTTCTATTGCTTCATCCAATTCACCCGGATTTAACCCTGCCGCAGTTTCATCCAGCAAAAGCAAATTGGGTTTTGTAGCAAGAGCTTTTGCAATCTCCAACCTTTTTCTACTCGCAATTGGTAAACCTCCGGCTTTCACATCCTTCTGTTTCGTCAAATTACAGAAATCCAATACTTCCAAGGCTACTTTTCTTGCATCATCAAAAGTCGATTCGTGATTAAAAGCCGCAGCCAATATATTTTCTTCAACCGTTAATCTTTTTAACGGCTTTACTTTTTGAAATGTCCTCCCTATTCCGAGTTTGGCAATTTCGTGCGTCTCTTTTCCCGTAATATCAATTCCCTTAAAATAGATATTTCCTTTAGTAACCGGGAAATAATTATTTATTAAATTAAATATCGTTGTTTTTCCACTTCCATTTGGGCCTATCAATCCGAATATTTCTCCTTCTTTAACCGAAAAGGAGACATTGTTAACGGCAACCAACCCGCCAAAGGCTTTGGTAACGTTTTTCAATTGAAGAATTTCGCTCATGCTTTCGCCTCCTTAGATTTGAGAGAAGAAAATTTCTGCTTTATTATTTCCCAGTCTCCAACTACACCACCTGCCAGATAAAGAATTACAAATATTACGAGCAGTCCAAAAACGAGCGAGTGTATTCTCGATATCCATTCCGGCGCTAATCCAAAAAATGCTGATCTGAATAATTCTTGTACTACCACCATAATTACCGCTCCTACCGGCGGTCCCCATATGGTTCCCACACCTCCGATTATACCAACAAGAATCGTTATAATTGAAATATTATGCAGTGCGAAAACAACCTCGGGATCAATAAAACCCATATAAATCATATAGAAAGCCCCGGCCGTACCGGTCCAAAACGTTGAGATTATCATTGCAAGGTTTTTATATTTTTTTGTATTTATCCCCAATGCCTTTGCAGCATCCTCGTCCTCTCTGATCGAAAGGAAATAAAATCCCGCTTTTGATCGCATCACAATTTTTACGGTGATAATTGCCAGTAATGTAATTCCCAGCAGAATAAAATAGTATGGAACTTTATTCACCCAGGTGGTCATATACAATATCCCGTTATGTCCGTTTGTAAGCCACTCCTCTTCTCCGAATATTAATCTTAATATTTCTGCAGAAGCAAGAGTACCTAAAGCAAAATAGGGACCACGTAAACGGAATACAATCACTCCGAGCAAATAACCCAATATTACAGCCGCCAAACCTCCCGTTAGTAATCCCCACCAAGGGGAAATTTTATAATGCAGAAATGGTAGTGCTGCGGCGTAGGCTCCCATACCAAAATAAGCGGCATGCCCGAAAGATACCTGACCTGTAAAACCGGCTAATAAATTCCAGGAACTCCCGAGTATAACCCAGATGAGAACGAATATCATCAGCCCTTGAATATAGGGCGAGAATGAAAATGCGAAGGGCAATACCACAGCTACCAAAAGAGCAATAAGCTCAGAAAGGTTTACGGTAAAATATTTCAAATCAATTTCTTTCATAATTCAATAATCCTAAACTTTTGTAAATCTTTTTAATCCTCCGGGAAGGAAGACCAGCACCAATAAAAATATCAACAAGCCCACGGCATCCCTGTAACCTTGGGAAATGTATGTAGCACCGAATGTTTCCGCTATTCCAAGAACCAATCCACCGGCAATTGCTCCAACCGTCGAGCCCAATCCGCCGAGAATAGTAATAACGAATGCTTTCACAGTAAAAATTGGACCTACATCCGGATACAAATAGTAGACCGGAAGAAGTAATGATCCAGCAGCAGCATCCAATGCGGAACCGATACCGTAAGTAAGAATTGTAATTTTACTAGCACTTATTCCCATCAATGTTGCCGCGACTTTATCCTGCGCTGTAGCTCTGATAGAACGCCCAAGATCTGTTTTGCTGAGTAAGTAGAATAAGCCTAAAGTCAATAATAATGCTATCACAAAAGCGATTACCAACGGAACATGAAAAGATATATTACCTATACGAAATGCACTGTCAGAATATGATGTTCTAATCGAACGATAATCACTGCTGAATATGGATCTCGCTAATTCTACCAGCACCATCCCAATACCTACTGTCATCAATACTTGATTCTCCGGAAGTATGGAATCTTTTTCCATTAGTGGATGAAGTAAAAATTTACTCAGCCCTTCGGCAAAAATAAAAACGATAGGAATTGTGATGAAAATAGATATATAGGGATCAATTCCTAGATAATACCAAAGAACCCAAGTAATGTACATTGCAACCATTAAAATTTGACCGTGAGCAAGGTTAATAATTTTTAATACACCCATTATAAGGGTCATACCTATTCCTATAATTGCATACAGCCCACCTATTAGCAATCCTGATACAAGAGATTGCAAGAAAATATCCATGGACAACTCCTTGTTATTTTAATGAGGAGCCGCTCCGCTTTACAGAGCGGCTTAATAAACTAAAGAACGAGAATTATTTCCAAACAACATCCCAGTTGATTGGATATTCAAATTCTGCGTTTGCTAAATTTTTCGGCCAAATTAATTTGAGTTCACCGTTAATCCACTGTACAACATAAGTTTCCATTCTGTTTTGATGGATTTTCTTACCATAAGATTGGAATTTAACGGGACCGAAAGCTGTCATCATATCGGTTTTATCGAGAGCTTTTTTAATCGTTTCGGGTGTGTAATCGCCGTTACAGCGAGTGAGTACATCGGCTACAACATAAGCTGCAGAATATGCTTCCGCACCGTGATAATCCGGTCCGTCTCCGCCGAATTTTTTAATGTATTTTTCGTAGTATCCTTTAGCTCCGGGGATAGGTAAAGTTTGATGCCATAAAGTTGCAGAAAGAACTCTCTCCGTAGCTTTTCCCGCATTTTCTTTGAATGCTGGCATTGTATAACCGGCACCGGCACCAACAAACAATTTAGGATGTAATCCCAATTCTCTCGATTGTTTCATCAAAAGAGCAGCATCCATCACATACGAAATCATATACATTACTTCCGGATTGGTCTTTTTGGCATTTAACAATAGAGGTTTGAAATCTACTGTGCCTTCGGTGTATGATTCCATTCCTTTTACTTCTATACCTAATTTTTCGCATGTCTTTTTGAATGATGTTGCGCCTTTAGTACCGAAAGTTGTGTTTTCATGGATTATATATACAGAGGCAGGTTTAACAACCTCGGTAAACAATCCTTCCAAACCGGATGCATATTCGGATACGGGTGGATTCAACCGATAAATATAAAATTTATCGCCGTCTTCAGTTGTAAGATTAAATGCTTCCGGTTCAGTTATTTTATCTACCGAACCTGTATTTACGAGGAAAGGCACACGGTTTTGCTGAGCAACTGCCGCAGCAGCAAATGTAACTGAAGAGCTGTAACCGCCGGTAATTAACGGAACTTTATCAACAGTTATCAATTTTTCAGCACCAGCACGTCCTACATCCGGTTTACCGGTATCATCTTCATAAACAAATTCAATAGGACGACCGTTTATTCCGCCTTTTGAGTTGATTTCTTCTTTTGCTAATTCAAAAGAGTTCCTTTCCATTTCGCCGAAGTTTGCTTTAGAACCGGTGAGAGGAAGGAGAACGCCTATTTTGATAGGGCCGGATTCTTTCTTCCCACAGCTATTTAGTCCGAAAAGTAATCCGACCACTAAAAGAATTGATAATAAATTTTTAATCTTCATATATCTATCCTCCCAAATAATAAATGAAGTGAGGGGAAAATAAATTCCCCTCATTATGAATTAAAATACTAACTGGAAGAAAGCGTACAATACGTTATCGTCAACTGTTGTTCCGCTTTCGCCTTGAATTACATACGCTAATGTGATTTTACCCTGTGTCCATTTGCTGGGCCAAATTGAATATCCGGCACCAATTGTAATATCGGTTTGCTCGTCGTTATCAACATCCACATTAGGATCAAATTGTTCGTAACGGGCTAAGAGCTCGATCTTAGGCATAATTTTGTATGCTCCGAATGCATAAAAACCATTGCTGGTAACTTCTGTAGGAGCATTTTTATTTGTCCAAGAAACATATTCACCTTTGAATCTGAAAGGACCGGGTTGATAATATAAATAACCTGAGAATGACGAATAGTCGTTATAGTATTTGTTGCCTTGACCGAAATATCCACCAATGTCCAAACCTTTAATACCTTCTGGTTTAAAACCAACCATCGCACTAACAGCCATTCCGCTCTTCATCGGATTTCCGATAGATTTATGAGAAGCTAAAACATTCATTGCACCGGAACCGTTGTGAAGAGTTACGTTATAACTGAATCCCGAAATTGAACCCAATACAGCAATACCATAATCTCTATAATCAGCACCAATAGTAGCAGCGGCCCATTTTTGAGCTGTAACAGGACGTTCAACGATATCAATCTTTGTGTGAGAAGTCAATCCACCGCCTTTAACACCTGCGCCAATAAATCTACCAATACGTAAATTGAATTGGGGTGAGAATTTGTAGGTAATTCTTGCGTCTAATACTTTATTGCTTTTTGCTGAATATTGGATGAAAGCAGAAACTTTTTTACCCAAATTTGCATAAGCACGGAGACGGATACGGCGCAAACCTACACCGATTTGACTTGTATCTCCATTAGTTTGTGCAGAACTTAACATTGCCTGAATTGTACCACCCAATCTAACTGCAGGTTTGGGCGCATCCTGTGCCATCATCAAGGATGATGTTAATAGAACAACAAGAACTGAAAAAAACAGTTTAGTTAAGGATTTCATGTATACCTCCTAAGTAAATTGGTGAATAAATACTTTAAAGCAGCATAACTCTGTTCCAATAGCAACATATATGCCACTTTGATTAGTTGGGTTTTATTATTATTTGGGAAGATTTCTAAAATCATATAACCTTTAATTGGTGAATTTTCAGCACTATCGGTCAATTTTCACCGATTTCTAAATTATACTTTTTAATTTTATATCTAAGAGTTTCTCTCGGAATACGCAATACTCTAGCTGCCTTACTTATATTATCCTTGCTCATTTCAATAGCTTTGGTTAACAACTTAATTTCTATCGTTTCGATAATCTCCTCAAGAGATTTGTCCGGTAAAAGATCTGTAATATCTTGAGGAACGCCTTCGAAAATCCTATCTTCTGTATTTAGCGAAAGATCTTCCGCTCCGATAAACTCCTTATCATTCAAAATACAGATTCGTTCAATAATATTTCTTAATTCCCTTATATTTCCCGGCCAATTATAGTTTAATATGGCTTGTTTTGCTTCCTCATTGAAATCTGTAATCGTTTTACCAAATTTTTCTGAAAAGAAATTTAAAAAATATTTAGCTAAAAGATATATATCTCCATTTCTTTCCCTAAGTGGCGGCATATTTATTCGTAAAACATCCAATCTATAGTATAAATCCTTTCTGAACTCTCCGTCTTTAATTGCTTTGAGTAAATTTTTATTAGTCGCGGCAATAACACGTAAATCAACTTCAATATCCTCGGTAGAACCAAGCCGCCGGAATTTTTTATTTTCGAGAACTCTCAGCAACTTAGCCTGAAGAGCTAAACTCATTTCACCTATCTCATCCAGAAAGAGAGTTCCGCCATTTGCTTTTTCCAGCAATCCTTTTTTAGGAGAACGCGCATCGGTGAATGCACCCTTTTCATATCCGAAAAGTTCGCTTTCCAATAAATTTTCGGGAATTGAAGCACAGTTGAGCTCTACAAATTCTTTATCTGCTCTTGGACTAAGATAATGAATAGCCATCCCGGCTAATTCTTTACCGGAACCGCTTTCACCGGTAATTAAAACCGTTTCGGTTTCGTATTTTGCAAATTCTTTAATCTGTTTTTTAACTTTTTGTATTGCCTCGGAATTACCGAGCATAGAATCTAATGTTTTACCTCTATGTTTCTCGTCTTCTAATTCTTTAACCTTCCTTTTTAATTTCAGAGCATCGAAGCCGAGTTTTGTGATTATTTTTATTGCATCAGCTTTAAATGGTTTCTTTATATAATCATATGCACCCAATTTAATTGCATCAACGGCAGATTCCACCGAAGCGAAACCTGTCATTATAATTACCAACACATCGGGTTGAAGCTGCTTTATTTTTTTAAGTACTTCAAGTCCGTTAATATCAGGCAGATTAAGATCGAGGAATGCAAGATCGATAGGAGTTTTTTCAATTCTATCGAGAGCGGCTTTGCCGTTACTTTCAACAAAAATATTAAAATTTCCGTCAGAAAGAATATTCTTTAAATTTAACTGAATAAATTCTTCATCATCAACAATCAGTATATTACCACTCAAATTCATAAAGACTCTTAAATTTTAATTGGAAAATAAATAGAAAATCTGGCTCCGCCAAGAGAGGATTCTTCCACAAATATCCTTCCATTATGTTCTGAAACAATAGTATAAACAATCGAAAGTCCCAGACCTGTACCACCTTTAAATCCGGAATAGAAAGGTTCGAAGAGATGCTCTTTATCTTCATCTCTAATTCCTGGACCATCATCTTCAAATTCCACAGCAATATATTCGGAAGATTCAGTATCCTCAAAGTTCCGTAATTTTTTCACACTGCTCTTTATAACTACTGTTCCGTCTTCACCTACTGCATTTTCCGCATTAAGCAGAATATTCAAAAATGCCTGCCGCAATTTCCCCGGTTCACAAATTATTTCCGGTAATTCTTTGTCAAGTTCGGTTATTATCTTTATTCTCTTTTTATCAAACTCTGTTTTAACAAAATTAATTGTCGATTCAATAATGTGATTTATATTGGCGGAACACATCTCTCCTTTACTCGGGGAAGCAAATTGAAGTATTTCCTCGATCAAATTTTCCAAGCGATTAATTTCGTTTAACGAATTTATTATTAATGTAGAGAGTTCTTTATTAGAGGCTAATTTATCGTGTAGATCATCCAGGAAAAGACTTATACCGGTAAGAGGATTTCGAATTTCGTGGGCTGTTGCTGCCGCAAACTTCCCGAGTGAAATGAGTCTATCCATTTTTTGCACGTGATCTTCGAGATGCTTCCTTTCCGTTTGATCCTGAATTACAGCAATAGTTGCCCCACCATCTTCGCCTTCCCCTTTACTCCGCGATATATTCAACGTAATAAATTTTTCTTTACCGTTTATATTCAAAGGAATTGCATATCCGTTAAAAGTACCTTTAGATTCCAAACTTTCGGAAATCTCTTCGAGTAATTTATTATTGGAATCAAAAAGTTCATTTACATTTCTTCCTATTAAATCTCCTTCAAATTCAAGTATTCTAACAGCTGCGGAATTAAAACTCGTTATTATTCCCCTGCCATCGGTCGTAATAATTCCATTAAGCATATTCTCAAATATTTCTTCAACAAAGTTTCTCTGCTTTATAATTTCCCTGTAAAGAAGAGTTGTCTCAATAACACGAGAAGCCTGATTTGCCAATACCTGCAAGGAATTAATGTCCGTCTCTGATATTTTTTCTTTAGTGCGCAGCTTATCCGCTCCCAAAGCACCTATAATTTTTTCCTTCGCTCTTAGCGGAACATAAACGAACGAATTACTTCCGGCAGCGGAATGTATCTTTTTATCGAGTTCGGTAGCATTTTCATATTTATTGAAATCTTCAACGAATATAATTCTGCCGAATTTTACGACACGGGTTTCTATACAATCGGCTCTTTCCAAATTAAATTTGGATTTGGATGCCAATTCCCTTCTCAAATTAGAAAAACCGTACGATTCTTTATATTCCAAATATTTGTTATCCTCGTCAATCAGATAAAGAATCGCTCTATCGAAACCGATAGCATCCACACAATTCTTTAATATTTCTTTAATAATTGTTTCAAAATTGAAAGTGCTGCCAATCAAATTGCTTATCTTCTGAATTGTAGCAAAAATTTTCAACTGGTATTCCAAATCGTTGGCATATTGCTCAACTTGACTCTTAGATTGTTTTAGCTGCTCGAGGGATTTAATCAAATCTTCACGATTCTTTTTCAGCTCATAAGCCATAATATTAAAGGAATTCGACAATAGCCCGATTTCGTCATTCCTTTTCAAATTAACTTTTGTATCCAAATTCCCTTCCGCAAAGTTTTTAACTGCTTCTGTTAATTGACGGATGGGATCGCTATAACTTTTAGAGAAGAACCAAGCTATAAATATTATAATCGTGAATGTTGTAACAATGAATAGGAAAAGGTCATCCATAAAAAGAGCCAGCTTATCCTTAAGTTCATTGGCAACTATTTCCGCAGAACCGCGGAACCTATGAATTTCCGAACCGATTGTGATTCCACCGAAAACACCATATTTATTATAAGGAGGATAATTAAATTCAATCGGCGCATAAGCCATCACTTTTAGAATACCGCCAACATTTTTAGTTACAACAGAACCCGAGTTATGTTTTCTGATTTCCGAAGAGACAAACGGATAATTGGGATGAATAAATCCTGCACTATCCAAATTAAATGGAATAAATCCCTTTTTAACTATGCTATAGGAAGTATTTCTGCTATATGCCGGTACGAGTTTACCAGAATTATCGAATCCACGAATATCCCAAAATTTCGGATGGGTGATTATCCAGCCCTCATCGTCGAACATAAATGCATAATCTCCCGAATTATAATCCGGGAATACAATCACATCTTTACTGTTTGGTAAAATATGTTGTGTGAATTCCATTAGATGTATGTGGTCGAGGGCAAGAACAACATAACCGATGATTTTACCATTTATAAATTTTGGTGTGACAAATCGAATTACGCCATCATAATAATTGTTAATATTAAAATTTTTAATATCCAACGAATCTTTAAATTGCTCTTGCGGCGGCATAAAGAATCCGTTTATATGAGAGACATAAACATCACCCGGTTTTAATTTAAGAGATTCAGAAAAATATTTTTCCCCTTTGTACGTTGTGTTTAATGGAGAACTAACATTTTTCAAAAAAGTTGATGGAACAATTTTTCCGTTAGCAATCTTTAATTTTTCGTTACCGGATAAATCGACGAAAGATACTTCTTTATAAAGAAATCTTTTCTCTTTTACACCCGATTGTCTATTGCCGCTGCCGTCCGGAAGCCAAACTATAGATTCCTTACTCGAATAAAATTTCCAATAATCTTCTTCATTCACTTCCAATTCGGCAATGTAGAAAGCATCCTTAACACAATCGCTTAAAAACGCTTTTACTTTTTCAGCTACCATCGAAGCTTGTAATTCAAGGGCTTCCCTCGTTTTGTTGTCAATACTTATCCGGATATTATGAACGGAAGAATTTCCGAAATTACTTATTGACATATACGAATAAATTCCGAAGAGCAGGAGCGGAAGAATAGCAATAAGTAAAAACGAAATAAGGAATTTGCGAAAAATACCCAAACGTGAATGCGGGAAATAATCCCAAATATTCTTTTGATGAGTCTCTTTTCTATATTTAATTTTCGGGTATCTTTTCACCGCATTTTATTTATTATGAACAGCGTTATAAAGCGAGGAATAATCATCCCAAGTATGTCCCGCGGTTATTCCTTTTTCAATTACTTTTCTAACTCCTTCAAGTGTATTCGTATCTATATTCGATTTAGCAAACGAATCGATGATTAGATTCACATCTTTGAGTAAATGTTTGAGCGGAAAGTTAGGTTCGTCGAATTTTCTTTCTAACATTCTATCAAGTTTTTTATCAAACGTTGGAGCATAAAGTGCGCTGTTTCTTAAAATGTCCATAAACTGTTCAACTTCCACTCCATTTTCCCTTACAAAGCCCAAACTCATTGAAAAGGCGGTAGTAAGTGTTGCTATTAATTGGTTGAGAGCCAGTTTAAGCGCGGATGCTTTACCGTAATCACCTATTAAAATGATTTTTTTGCCGAAGGTTTTAAATACATCGGCATATTCTTCGAATAACTCTTTCGAAGAACTCACCATAACAATTAACTCTCCGGATTTAACTTGTGGAATACTGCCAAGAACCGGAGCTTCAATAAAATTACAACCGGCATCTCCAAAAAACTTTGCTAAAGACAAGTTTTCATCAGGAGAAATTGTACTCATCTGCAGAATGGTTTTCCCGGAATATTTTTCGGGTGGTATTTGCAAAAAGACATTTTCAATAGCCGAATAATCGGAAAGCATACAAATTAATAGATCGGAATGTTCAACCAAATCCAAGGGATTATTGAACACAACCGCAGAATTCTCCTCCAAATTTTTAGTTTTTTCAATTGTTCTGTTGTAAACTCCCACATTATAACCGGCGGCAATCAACCGCATTGCCATCGGTTCGCCCATCAATCCAGTTCCGAAAAATCCAACTTTCATTTTATATTCCTCCTTGATTTAGAATTGATTCAATATCAAGTTCAATACTTTCTTCCGTAATAAATGCTTCGCCATATTCTTTTCTGATTTTAAAACCTGTAGTTCGGGAGCGAGCAATTAAATATTCCAGAAACATCTTTGAGCTGATTAGCGTTTGCGGACCATTGCTTTCCGGATTATAAAATTGTGTTCCAAAAGCTTTTATGGCCGAGATTTTCTTATCTATGTAATCGGTAATATCTACTACAAAACTCGGTTCAAAATCGTATGCCAAGGGATAATAAAACAATTTAGTGGGACGGTAATGCCCATTCTTAGAATCGCATTCGTATTTTGCAGCCCCACTGAAAAAGTAAGCTCTTTTAACGATTTCTCCGGCTGCAATATGATCCGGATGTCTGTCGTTAAAATAAGGTGCAAATATTACTTTAGGTCTGTAATCTCTGATAACATTAACAACTTTCCGGATATATGAATCATCAATTTTTAATCCTCCATCCGGCAGCTTCAAATTAATCCTTTCAAAGATTCCCAAAATTTTAGCGGATTCTTCAGCTTCCTTTTTTCTCGTTTCCTTTGTACCTCGAGTACCCATTTCTCCCTGGGTAAAATCACAGATAATTACTTCATTACCTTCCGAACACATTTTTGCAATTGTACCTGCCATCCCAATTTCTGCATCATCCGGATGTGCTGCAAATACTACTACTCTCATAACTACCTTTCAATTTGATTCAAAATTACTATTAATAAATATAATAAATAATGTTAATTCAAAACTCTTCATATCTCAAATACAAATTAATTCAAAATTAGATAATTACATGTTAAATAATTGCTAAATTTTACGATTATTAGCAGGAAGTGTATTTGACAAAACAAAAACATTCCAAGGACGGAGATTTGATTATGATTTCAGCCATTCTATTTTTTACCGCAATAATGCTCATTTCCGAATTGTCCAATAATTCAAAACAAAAAATTGAAAATAGAATAATCTATATTACTATTAAATAAAATTCACAATTGCTTAAGAAACTTTAACTTTCTCCTCTTGGTGAGGATAATTGGATGAATGAATGTTTGGATGAGTTAGAAAAACTGAAACAACTGATGGGAAATGATACCGGATGCGGGATTCCTGATACCGGAGAGTCGATGAAGTATTTAATGTTAATTACATTTAGAAGTATAACTTTTTAAAAAAGAAAAGCCGAGAAAGAATCTCGGCTTTAATAGTTTATAAAAACAATTAGGAATAAATCTCATTTAATGATTTTTTTATTATATCAATTGCTTCGCGTAATTGTTCTTCTGTTATTACCAAAGGAGGTGCAAAACGAATTATATGCTGGTGAGTTGGTTTTGCCAGCAATCCGTTTTCTGCCATTTTAATACAAACATCCCACGCTTCTTTTCCGTCGGTTGGTTTAATCACAATAGCATTCAATAAACCTTTTCCGCGCACTAATTCAATCATCGGATGGTTAAACTCCTCCATTTCTTTGCGAAAAACTTCGCCCAATCTTTCGGCATTTTCAGCAAGTTTTTCGTCACGAATTACTTCGAGCGCAGCAACGGCAACACGGCAAGCTAAAGGATTTCCTCCGAAAGTGGAACCATGTTCGCCCGGTTTAATAACCAGCATAATTTCATCATCGGCCAAAACCGCAGATACGGGTAGAACCCCGCCCGAAAGAGCTTTCCCCAATATCAAAATATCGGGTCGAACATTTTCGTGCTCACACGCAAGAAGTTTTCCGGTTCTTGCAATACCCGTTTGAACTTCATCAGCAATGAATAAAACATTTTTAGCTTTGCAAAGATCATAAGCTTTTTTCAAATAGCCGTCATCCGGCACATAAACACCGGCTTCGCCTTGAATCGGTTCTACTAAAAATCCAACAACATTCGGGTCTTCTAAAGCTTTTTCCAAAGCGGGAATATCATTATAAGGCACAACTTCGAATCCCGGCGTATACGGTCCAAATCCTTTATAGGAATCGGGATCGGTTGACATGGAAATTATTGTGATAGTTCTTCCGTGGAAGTTCCCTTCACAAACAATAATTTTCGCTTTATTTTCGGGCACGCCTTTAACATCGTATCCCCAGCGGCGTGCTAATTTTAAAGCCGTTTCATCGGCTTCTGCACCGGAATTCATTGGCAGCACTTTATCGTACCCGAAGAACTCCGTGATGAATTTTTCGTACGGACCTAATTGGTCGTTATAAAATGCTCTCGAAGTTAAAGTCAACTTTTCCGCCTGTTCTTTGAGAGCGGAAATGATTTTAGGATGACAGTGACCCTGATTAACGGCAGAATAAGCTGAAAGGAAATCAAAATACTTTTTGCCTTCTACATCCCACACAAAAGGTCCTTCTCCCTTCGAAAGAACCGCAGGAAGCGGATGATAATTGTGTGCACCGTATTTGTCCTCTAAAGCTATAAAATCCTTGGAATTCATGCGACTCTCCGTATTAAATTTCATTAAAATACAACCGCCAATCTAATAATTTAAGCTCTTACTTCCGAATATTTTAAGATTTTTTAGGAAATTTAACAGAATCAGAACTCAAAATTATTTTTCCCGAAATATATTATTCATTAACTTTGCCAAATAATATCGCGAGGAATTATGGACGTAAAAACTTTTACATTTAGCGTAGAAACAAAACCGGGTACTGATATTATCGATATTACCGATAGAGTTCAGGAAATTCTCTCCGATTCTCATTTTATTGAAGGGAGTGTTCTTATTTTTGCTCCAGGTTCTACCGCAGGAATTACGACAATCGAATATGAGCCGGGATTATTACTTGATTACCCCAAATTTATGGAAAAAATTGCGCCCTCCAATCAACGGTATCATCACGATGATACATGGCATGACGGAAACGGACACTCTCACGTTAGAGCGGCTTTGCAGGGAGCCTCTTTTACTGTACCCTTTGCCGAAAGAAAATTATTGCTTGGTACATGGCAGCAAATAATTTTAATCGATTTTGATAATAAACGCAGACAAAGACGAGTTATAGTCCAACTTACAGGTATGAAATAGATTTCCCGCAATACTATTAAAATTAGATACTGTAAAACATCTAAAAATTGATTGTAAAAGGAAATTTTAATGAAGACTTCTGGAGAGGAAATGAAAATTGTTACAATTTTTGGCAGCGCACTTCCGAAAGTGGGAGATGAAGAATATGAAACTGCATACAAATTAGGCAAATATCTTGGTGAAAAAGGATTTGGGATTTGTACCGGCGGATATCAAGGGATTATGGAAGCAGCTTCAAAAGGGAATAAAGATGCCGGAGGATATACAATAGGCGTTATAGTCGATTTATTTAATAGAAAACCCAATCCTTATTTGGATGAAATAATCGAAGAGGAATCTTTATTCGACAGAATTAATACCTTAATTGAAAAAGGAGATGCATTCATTGCGCTTCGTGGTGGAACGGGAACATTACTAGAATTGGTGACCGTCTGGGAATTTTTCAATAAGAATTTAACTAAAAAGAGACCCGTAGCAGCACATGGCAAAATGTGGAAATCATTAGTTGAAGAAATCAATAATCGAATGATATTTGAGAATCGTTCACCGGATATCGTAAAATCATTTGAGGATATTTTTGAATGTGCTGATTATATAATTAAAAAGTTATAGATTAAAGTAAAACTTAATAAGCGACTCCTCTCTTCCACTGATTGGGTGTAAAGAAGATAAACATTGAATAAATCTCTACACGACCGAGCAACATAGCTACAGTCAATACCCACTTAGCCGCAGCAGGCAAATGGCCGTAATTTGCAACAGAACCTACGCTTCCCAAACCGGGACCTACATTACCCATTGATGCAATTGTAGCGGTAAATGAAGTTAACAAATCCACATCCATCGCAGCGATTAAAAGTGTAGAAATAAATGCAATAAACAGATAAATACCGATGAACAACACACTCTTATAAACAACATCATCCGAAACGACGTTATCGTCCAAACGAACCGGAAATACTGCATTCGGATGCATCAAACTTCTTAATTGCCTTACGAATGCTTTCCAAAGAATTACAACCCTGTCTACTTTTATTCCACCTGAAGTTGAACCGGCACAAGCACATTGAAGAGTAAAAAATATCAGAACCATATGCGATACGAAAGGCCAAACTGCAGAATCAGCATTTGCAAAACCGGTTGAAGTACCTACTGAAACAATTTGAAAAGCCGAATATCTTAACGCTTCACCGAAAGTTTCGTAATTCGTTCCCCAGGTATTAAAAGTTGCTATAAGAGTGCCGACAACATTTGCGAGGAGATAATATCTCACAATAGTGCTTCGCCAAAAATCTTTCCATTTACCCGTAGCGACACCAAATAACATAGCAAAGTGAATACCCGATAAAAGCATAAAAATAATAATTACAATTTCGATAGCAGGAGAGTTATAATAAGCTACACTTTGATTCTTGGGAGAAAATCCGCCCGTTGCAATTGTAGCAAAAGAATGTGTAACTGCATCGAATAAATTCATTCCTAAAATCATCAAGGCAATAGTTTCAAGTGCAGTTAGCCCAACATAAACTCCAGCCAATATATGAATAGCGCGTCTGGCTCTATGTCTGAAGTTCTCTGCTGCCATAGAAGATAGTTCACTTCTGAAAAGAACCAACTCGGCGATTCCGAGGAAAGGAAGAACAGCCAGCACAAAAATTATAATTCCTATACCCCCTATCCAATGTGTTGCTGCTCGCCAAAACAGTAATCCCATTGGAATAGCTTCAATATCCGAAAGAATTGTGGCACCGGTTGTAGTAAAACCGGAAACGCTTTCAAACCACGCATTCGTGAAAGTAAAAACACCGCCTCCCCATAACAAATAAGGAAGCGTTCCTACCAGACAAGATAACAGCCAGCTTAAAACAACTATCAAAAGACCTTCTTTATTTGTAATTTTTTCCGTTGGCGGAACAAATACCAAAGGAAATACTCCAAATAATGCCGTAACCAATCCGGAATAAAATAAAGGTATCATTCCACCGTCATTATTCACAGCGGAGATCACACCTGAAATAATCATAAACAATGAATTCAGCAACAAAGCTAGGGCAATATATCTTATAACAACATGAAAGCGCATTACTGTTCTAATGATTGATTAATTTCGCACAATAATCTGATTGAATCTTCCAACTCGCAAATCTCATCTTTCGTCTCAACTTCAGGTATGAACGGCGTACGTTTCTCTATGAAATCTTTTACCTTCTTTTTCATTTTGATAATGGGACTAACGAAATAATAGTTAATAAAGTAGATGAAAATAAATGTAAATACCAATGCGGCTATTACGGAAATAATTCCAGGCATAATTGCTCTATTACTCTTGGATTTCAATTCTGTTGAAGTCTCATAAATTGCCTTGTCGTTAACGGCTATAAGTTTCTTAATATCTTTATGCAATTCGGAAAAGTGGAGATAAATATTTTGATAATACCAATCTAAATTTCCCTGCCGCGGTGTATCGACTATCGGACGAATCCATTGGTTTTTAAATTCAGAATACTTTTCTTTTATATTTTTTAGGTACTGTTTCTCACTGGGAACGGAAATATTATCGAAAGCAAAATTTAAATTTTTCATAAATAATTTATCCGCTTCTTCCAGTTTCTTTCTTCCGTTTTCCCAATCACCCTTTAACAGCAATAATATCGAACCGTTTTCTTCATTCAATGCATTAAGCATATTATTCGAGGCTTGAATGCTCTTGTAATTTTCATTCAGAAATTTTTGCACGGACGAACCCATTTGGCTCAATTCATAAATTGACCAAACGCCCGCAACAGCCAGCATCATAACCAAAATCAAAAATCCGGATAATATTTTTAATCGAAGTCCCATATCATCTAACCAAATTATTTATCCAAAATTAACTTAATATTGAATTATAAAAAAATTGGATTTATTCAATAAGATTCTTATAATATACTAAGTTTGTTCTGATGGTCACATAAAATGAGGGAAAGGAAAGAATAACAGCAAGAATAAAATTATTATTGACTTTCATTCGCTTATCAGCGATTTAACTTCAACTTTGATTAGTAAAATTTTTTGTATAAAACATTAATTATTGATACACAAAACAGTTTATCAAAATAAACATTCTATTCGTTTAAAGATTAGAATATATTGTAGTAATTGTTTACGTCAACAACTACAATTATTAAAGAAAAAGGCTTACCTGATTAAAACAAGGCATAAATGAATGGTGCTAAAGCAGAACCTTGCGTTAATATTATTAGTCCTCCAAGCAGAACGAGGAAAATAATAATCGGCATTAACCACCATTTTTTTCTTTCTTTTAGGAATGACCACAATTCCGATAATATTGATAATTTACTCATCTATTTATCTCCGTTATTTCCAATTTTAAAATTGCCGTTCAGTTTCAATCTTTTCGTATTCTTTATTCTCTCTGTAATGCCAATACGATTTTGCATTCTTTTCTATTTTCTCATCCAGAAAGTTTTTGCCCACTAATTTAGCGATAAAACTCATCGGTGTAAATACAATATAAAAAAGAACCGAAAGAATTAATCGCGTCATAAAAAAGCCAAGAATAACGGCTATTGACATCCACACCTTTTGAAAAGGCAAAAGTATTTTGGGCAAAGCTAATCCCAGTGCTGCGAATAAAGAACCGGACGATAAGAAATATAGATAATAACTTTTATTTAAATAAAAGAATAAGAATCCGAGCAGTATCAAGAAAATTCCGATGGTTAAACCGAACTTCTTTAATTCTTTTTCGCCGCTTTCAATATTTTTAATTTCTTGCCAAAGCATAATTAATCCAAATCAAATTTATCTTTCCAATTAATATCATCTTCGAGCGGACGCTGATCTTTCTTGTCCAACAAATAATTACCGAGAACCAGATAATCCATTTCCGTTCTCATAAAACATTTGTACGCATCTTCTGGTGTACAAACTATCGGTTCTCCCCTTACATTAAACGAAGTATTTACAATAACTGCACAGCCGTGCCTCTTATCAAATTCACTTATCAATCGATGATAACGCGGATTTGTATCTTTGTTAACAGTTTGAATTCTTGCCGAATAATCAACGTGGGTAACTGCCGGTATATCTGATTTAGGAACATTCAACTTTTCAATTCCGAATAATTTTTTCTGTTCGTCTTTCATTTTTATTTGGCGAAAACGCTGAACATCGGCAACAAGCAACATATAAGGAGAGGGTCTATCAATTTCAAAATATTCGCTGACTTTCTCCTCGAGAACCGAAGGAGCGAAAGGACGAAAACTTTCTCTGTATTTAATCTTCAAGTTCATCTTCGATTGCATTTTAGCCGAGCGGGCATCTCCGATTATCGAACGGTTGCCCAAAGCACGCGGACCGAATTCCATTCTACCCTGAAACCAACCGATTACATTTTCTTCGGCAAGAAGATCAGCAACCACTTCGAACAATTGGTCATCTTTCAGTCTTTTATACTCGAATTCGTTTTCATCAAGAAATGATTTTATTTCATCATCCGAAAAATCCGGCCCCAAATAAGAACCGAATTGGAAATCATTTTTGCCATCAGCTTTTCTTTCATTATTCAAATATTGATACCATACAAACAATGCCGCACCCAATGCTCCACCGGCATCGCCCGCTGCTGGTTGAATCCAAATATCTTTAAATATATTTTCACGTAATATTTTTCCGTTTGCAACGCAGTTCAAAGCAACGCCTCCAGCCAAACAAAGATATTCGGCATTAGTTTCTTTCTTAACATGCCTTGCCATTCTAATCATTATCTCTTCAGTTACATCCTGAATTGAGCGGGCTAAATCCATCTCCCTTTGCGTTAATTCACTCTCCGGTTTGCGCGGTGAACCTCCGAATAATTTATTAAAGTTCTCGTTTGTCATCGTTAAACCGGCAACATAGTTAAAATACTTCATATTTAATTTAAAAGAACCATCCTCCTTTAAATCAATCAGCTCATTCAAAATCAAATCTACATATTTCGGTTCACCATAAGGCGCTAGCCCCATTACTTTATATTCGCCAGAGTTCACTTTAAATCCGGTATAGTAGGTAAATGCAGAATAGAGTAAGCCCAATGAATGTGGGAACTTAATATCCGCAATAATTTCAATTTTATTGTCTCTACCGATACCAAAAGAAGAAGTCGTCCACTCGCCTACTCCGTCGGCTGTAATAATTGCCGCTTCCTGAAAAGGCGAGGCAAAGAATGCCGATGCGGCATGGGATTGGTGATGTTCGGGAAAGAGAACTTTCCCCTTATAATTTAATTCTTTATTAATTAATTCTTTCATCCACAACTTCTGTTTTATCCACAGAGGCATAGCTTTTATAAAAGAAGCTATCCCTTTGGGAGCGTAGTGAAGATAAGATTCCAGAAGCCGCTCGAATTTTAAAAACGGTTTGTCGTAGAAAGCGATATAGTCAATCTGTTCCGACGATATTCCGGCGTAGTTTAGGCAATATTCAGCTGCATTTTTAGGAAAGTTATGATCATGTTTTTTTCTTGTAAATCTTTCTTCTTGTGCGGCTGCAATAATCTTTCCGTCTTTTATCAAACAAGCTGCACTATCATGATAAAAAGCAGAAATACCTAATATATACAATACTCTCTCCAATTTTCAGAATTAAACAGACTCAAAAATAGAGCAATGGGCTTGAATTATCAATGATTTTAGAGAACTAAAGTTTACTCGAAATTATTCGATTAGTACAACTTATCATTAAGAGTTATCTTTGTAATTAAGTTTTAAAAATATTGGTACGTTATGAATAAACAGAATAATAAAAAAGCCCCCTTTTGGTTTAATATAGTTTTGGTTCTCATTCCCATCTTATTTTTCATTTTATTGGAACTCTCTTTACGCCTATTCAATTATGGTATGGATAACCGGCAGTGGGTCCCCATTACAAAAGAGAAATACACACTCAATCCCGAAATTGCAAAAAGATATTTTAATGTAATTGAAAGTTTGCCCTACACAATTCAAGATGTATTTGATAAAGAGAAGAAAAAAGATGCATATAGGATATTCATTCTCGGCGGCAGTTCTGCTGCGGGCTATCCATATATGCCTTTGGGTGCTTTCTCCCGGTATATGCAGCAGAGACTGGAATTAATATACCCTCAGTCAAAAATTGAAATTATAAATTTGGCAATGACTGCCGTAAATAGTTATACCATACGTGATTTACTGCCTGGTGTTCTCGAACAAAAACCGGATGCGATTTTAATTTATGCCGGTCATAACGAATATTACGGCGCACTAGGTGCTGGTTCAATGGAATCATTAGGTAAAAGCAGAACGTTTGTCAATTTGGTTCTTTCGCTAAAGAAGTACAAAACATTTGAATTACTCACGGATATTATTCAGAAAATATATGTATGGCTTTCTGATGTCGATTTGAAAAAGGGAACGTTAATGGCTCGGATGGCAAAGGAAAAATTCATTCCTTTGAACTCGGAGATATTCAACCTCGGCTTAGAACAGTTTGAAGGAAATATGCGTGATGTAATCGAATGGACTAAAGAAAAAAATGTTCCGCTTATATTCGGTACACTCGCATCAAATTTAAAAGATTTAAAACCGTTTATCTCACAAAAGAAAGGTGCTTTACCTTCAGCGAATGAAATCTATAATCAAGCAGTAAAAGAATTCAAAATAGGACGATACGAGATTGCGGATTCTCTATTCCGTTACGCAAAAGATTTGGATATGCTTCGTTTTAGAGCTCCTGAAAAAATCAATGAGATTATCCTGAAACTTTGCAAAGAATACAATTTACCTTATGTAAATATTGATTCGGCGTTTGCAAAAGAAAGCGAAGGAGGCATTACCGGAAACAATTTGATGACGGATCACCTGCATCCAACACTTAAGGGATATCAATTAATCGGAAAGTTATTCACCGAAAAATTGTATGAACTAAATATAAAACCGAAAGGATTGCATTTTGTATACACACCGGAAGTTGAGCATAAGCTCACCCTGCAGAACTTCAAATTTTCCCCTCTGGATTCAATAACTGCAGAATACAGGATTAAAATTTTGAAGAACGATTTCCCTTACACTCCGCCTGGACGCAGCAAGTCCTGGGAACAATTGTTACATCCTTCAAATTTTATCGACTCACTTGTTTATAAATTTTTGCTCTCAGATATTACTTGGGAAAAAGCTCATAGATTGGCTGCAAAAAAATATCTCGACGAAGGTGATATTGACGGCTATTGGAAATATATGGATTTGATCATTTATCAATATCCAGTTCTTTACGGATACTATACTCAATTAACTAATGAATTAATGAAATTCGGCAGATATGATGATTCATACAAATATTTGAAAAAACAATATGATATTAAACCCTCCGCATACAACACAAAGTGGATGGGGATAATCGCCTTGTCGCATAAAAATATACGCGAAGCAATTCCCCGTTTCAAAGAAAGCATTAAACTTAACGACAAAGATCCGCAAGTTTATTACAATTTAGCCGGAGCTTATTCAATGGAGAAAAAATATAACGAGGCTCTCAAAGCTATTACCGAAGCATTAAAACTCGATAGTAATTATGCTGAAGCCCGGAGATTGTATGATCAGTTAAAAAAAATTACCGGGGAGGCTAAAGTCCAAAGCAATAAATAAGAAACTAACGGGATTAGAATATGAATGCTTAGTATTAAGGCATCTGTCTAGGTAAATAATTACTTATCAATTTGTTGACAGTGCTTTGATACTAGAAATCTGAATATTAAGATTTTGGATTCTGTTGAAATTTTAAACTAAGTCAATAACAGAATTAAGAATTGAAAATACTTCATTTAGGACAGTCCTAAACGAATAACACATACATCTAATTCCTGCTAACACACACTACTTTTCTTTGTAATGGCTCTGTCTTGAGAACTGAAATTAAATGTTTGATGAAAAAATTCCGACAGGCATTATGCACTATCAACCATTCGCTTAATCAAAAGTATTACGGACATAAAAAAAGCCGGTCCTTATAAAAGAACCGGCTCTGAAAATTCGGTTAAACCGAAAATTTTATTTGATAAGCATCATCTTCTTAGTTGCTTCGTAATTACCAGCAGATAATTTATAGAGATAGATGCCTGAACTTAATGCGAAACCGTCGAAGTTAACTTCATAGCTTCCAGCTTTAAGTTCTTGGTTAACCAAGTTAGCAACCAACTGACCCAATACGTTGTAAACTTTCAAGCTTACCATTCCTTTTTCAGGAACGCTGAAGCGAATTGTGGTAGTTGGGTTGAATGGGTTTGGATAGTTCTGCTGCAATTCGAATTTATTAACTATTGCATCAGTTTCTCTAACGCCAGTAACAGGACCATCTTCCCACTGATCGGATTTATCTTCTTGGTTAGTCCAAACATCAGTTGGAGTAGAATAAGGCTGTACAAAAGATCTAGGACCATTCATTGCACAGTAACGTACACGGTAAGCAAAATCACCGAAACCAGCTGGTTCGTGAATGAAGTTGCCACCATCGGCTGCACTTACATAAGCGTAACGGTATTCAAAAGAGTTGAAAGAAGGACCGTTAACAGTCAAAGTTCCAGTATAGATTCCGTCACCATCATCGTCTGTTAACATAAGCACTTTCATTTGGTCAGTGTCTTCCCATCCTTGAGATCTAACAAACGAAGGTTGTTCACTAATCCAATATAATGTGTCAGTAGCAGGATCAAAAGGAATTGCCTGTAAATTTGGATCCATAGCAGGTGTCATATCTACACTAAAGGTAACATCAATAGAAGTACCTGCTTCAATAACCCAATCAGGATCAATGTCGTCATAATACTTATCATCTACTTGCTGAGCAGGTTCACCGGCAAAGAGAACACCACGGTTTCCACCACCTTGGCTGTTCGGTCTTTCCCAACCGTCAATCCACATACCTGGATTAGCAAGAGATACATAATATTTATATGCCAATTCTTCATTAATAGGTTGAGTTGTAAATGGAATGCTCAATGTCCACAAACTTGGAACAAGAGGATTCTGGGCCATTTTTGAGCGGACAGGATCACTATCGTTCCAGCCGTTGAATCCGCCTCTTACTTGAACAGAGTCTACCGCGGGATCAAAAATACCTATTTCTTCCATTACCTGCATATCAACTTGGAACAATACATTTCCGTCTCCGGTAAGAGTAATTACACTATCACGATCGAAGTAATCCAAGAATGTTACATCGCTAGTTACAGTCATTTCGCGGTTTGGAATACTTTCCCAAGTATCGGGATTATCATAGAAGAATTTGAATGCTTGAGTTCCTTCTTGAACGTCGGCAACTACAGCTTCAAAGATATTGTCGCCGTCAGGATCATCCATTGGGTTTCCGGTTCCCCAATCATTAAAGCTTCCTCTAACATATACAGTGGAAGTAGATGCATCGAAAGTACCTTCTGCAGCTTTAACACTCATATCAACTTGGAAAGTAACAGTATATGTTGTGAGTGTAATAACACTGTCGCTATCAAAATAATCCAAGAATGTTACATCGCTAGTTACAGTCATTTCGCGGTTTGGAATACTTTCCCAAGTATCGGGATTATCATAAAAGAATTTGAATGCTATAATACTATCAGCTCCGATACCTGAAATAGTTGCTTCATAAATATCATCGCCGTCGGGATCATCCATGGGAGTAGTAGCTTGCCAGTTATTGAAATCACCCCGTACAAAAACATTTGATGCCGCTCCATCGAAAGAACCTTCGGCTTTTTTTACGCTCATATCTACCTGGAAAGTAACAGAGTAGGTCTGAGCTTGCAAAGTCAAAGATCCGACAAACAGCAACATTGCTGCAAAAGTGAAGAATCTTTTCATAAAAACGCTCCTTATTTTTGTTGAAAAATAGTTAGTTGTGTAAAATTGTGTAAAATTAATCAATTATTTCCTTATATCAAAAAGTTAGCATAACTCCAAAACTGTGGGTATTGTCCAAGAATTCGTATTTCTGGAAAGAATAGTCCAGTTGGAATTTAAAAAATGACAGTCTATCATAATTTAATCCAAACCCGAAGGTTAAACCTTCTTGACTATCTTTCAAGAAAAGAGTTTTATATCCACCGCGAATTGAAATTAAGTTATTCAATAAAGAAATCTCTCCACCGATATTAACCCACCGGGCATTATCATTCGGATAATTTGCATCCACAGCTAAAGTCAATCGTTGATCCAATATTTCAAATTCACGAGAAAGACCAATTTGCAACCTCAGCGGCAATTCAAATTCGTCAGTTGAAAGGAATGCGTCCAAACTCTCATTATTGCCATTTCTACCGGGATCGGTATCGTGGCGCACTAACAAGTCGTCGCCTTCCATTTTCATTTTTGTACCGTAATTAGAAATTGAAGAAGCGAATTTCACTCCATAAAAAGGAGTAGTGAAAATCGTTCCAATATCAAATGCAAATCCTTGCGCACTCGAATTTGAAATATCTTCACGAATATATTTGAAATTAGCTCCAACAATAAAACGGTCTGTTATAAATTTTGAATAAGTTAATCCGAAAGCATAACTGCCCGCAGAAAATGTTTGCCCGGTTCCTTCCGGATGATATTCGGTAGTAACTTCCATATCACCTATATTTAATGCGGTTACATTCACACCGAAATTTCCAATATCTCCGGCAGGAATTACAACTCCGAAATAATTTAAATTCACATCCGCAAACATTTTCGTATAAGTAAATATTGCTTGATAACCTTTAACTTGAGCAATACCGGCAGGGTTCCAATACATTGCGGAAGCATCGTTTGCTATTGCGCTAAAAGCGGAACCCATACCGTTAGCACGTGGGCCTATTCCAATACTCAGGAATTTTGCCGCCGTGGTTCCCGTCTTCGTAACTTGAGCTTCGGCGGGTAGATTGAATACTACCGCCGAAACCAGAACCATCACTAAAAATCTTACTTTATTCACTTTTATACTCCTTGTATTTTTCAAACTTTACTACTTGATAACTGCAAATTTTCCAACTTTCTGTCCTATTCCCGGAGCATCTATATGATAAATATAGATTCCGTATGATATAGAAAGATTATCCTTAGAAAGTAAATTCCAACTTGCAGTACCATCGTTATATTGACTTTCATGTTCAATAGTTTTAACAAGTTCACCATTAATAGTAAATATTCTAATCGTACACTTAGACGGCAAGTGAGTAAAGTGCAGATCACGTGGACCGCGTCCACTGCTAAACGGATTAGCAGGTTCCCATAAAGCGGAAGCCAAATAAGGATTCGGAACAACTTTAATTTTATCCAAATCGGCTTTAGCTTTTTCCGCATCTATGTAACCGCTCTTAGCAACAAAGCGGAATACATCCGAAGATAAAAACGGCTTTTTCAAACGGATGGATGCAGTATCACCCGCCTGAGGGAATCTTAATCCACCTGTTGTATCTGCGGATAAATAGAACCACCAAGTAAAGACGGAATCGCCGGCAGTATTATTTTCGATAAATACTATTCTATCTTTAAATGCTCCTTTAGCCGATAGAGCACCGTCATTTCCGTCAACTTCCATAAACACAAAATCAATAAATTGTTCTGTACTTCTGTTATATACTTTGAAATTAACAGGTATAGCCGGGAAATTAAATCCGGCGATACTCATAGCTTTAGAAGTATCTTCGCCAATATCACCGAAAATAATATCATAATCATTCGGTCGTGGTTCACCAGATACTGATAGGAATGTAAATTTCTCGAAAGCATAAGGCGGAACTTCATCCGTATTCCATTTCGAGGTTGATCTGTTTATATCAACTCTATCTTCATTCCTGAATTTCAATCTGAAACCGTCGATTATCGGTTGCTCATAACTGCTTTCAAGATGAGTACTTTTTGCAATAAGAGTGTCACCATCCGTTGAATCGACAAGTGTGAAAGTTTTTGTGGTTAAAGTATCTTGCTGCCCGGGTTTTGAAGCAGCTTTTATTGTATCTTCGAAAGTAATGTAATAAACGTGACCGTCTTTAATTTTATTTATATCTATTATATCATAGAATATTTCTCCGGTAGTAGAACCTTCGACTCTTTTGATTTTACCGAGAGTAGGAGGCACGTAACCGGCGGAAGGCGCTTCTGGTTTTACAACAACAACATTCTTACCTAATTTAACGCTTCCGTCGGATTGAAGAGAAATTCTCATCGGAGATTCCGATGGGATAATATCACCAGCCGGATAACCGAAATCGTAAGCTACAACTGCATAATAATATGTAAATCCGTTTTGAACCGTCGAATCAACAAATGTATGCTTAAGTCCGGTATCATCACCTAAATAATAATGAACACCGTCAATACCGGAGGAATCAAATCCTGTTATACCATCCTTCAAATCGAATGTGGCAATGGGCGTTTTAAATTGTTTGATTCCAAAGCCATTAGTAATATTTTCCGCATCCAAGAAAGCGGGATCGGATGCTCTGTAGATTTTATAACCTTCAAAGTCTCTTCCGTTTCCGCCGATATTGTTAATATATCTATCGAATGATTCTTCAGCAGCAGTATCCCAATATAATGTAACTTTGTTATCGCCTGCAATTGCAGTAACCGTTGGAGCAATTGGCGCGTTAGCAAATTGATAATCGTTATTATAAGTTTCTTGAACTCTTACACGTTTACGTAAGATCTCATTTTTCCTCTGCTGTCCATCGGGATCGTTAGCCGGACCGTTTGCCAGCATAACTGCAAGTGAGATCGGTTCGGTTTGACCCGCTTTTAACGGGAAGAAACTTGAAGAAACGAATAAATCATATTCACCGGCAAGAACAGGGAAAGGAGAAAAGAATTTACCGGGTATCATAAAATCGAACCACATCTGTGCGTCGGAATTGATATTTAACGCACCGGCAGGAATTTTTTGAGCATTAGTAATACCAATCTGATCAGTTTCCGAAACATCAGTAATGTCAATATTGGGTTCGCCGGGTAATCCGGTACCTGCACCTGAAGTAGGAATACCGTCTCCTTCTCCCGGGTCTCCTGTATCCGGAACGCCGTCTAAACCAACGTCATCTGTCAACGGATCCCAATCACCGTCATTATCAATACCATCGTTTCTGGCTTCGTCAACCATCTCATCAATACCTTCATCCATAAATTCATCAACAAAACCATTACCATCGTTATCTATTCCATCGGCATATTTCTTACCTAAATCTTCTTGTTTTACATCGTAAAGAATAATATTTGTATTGGGAACTTTATAACGATAATATGGAGCGTCATTAGCCGCTTCATCAATCATTTCTTGAGTGATTACAGGAGAATTTGCTTCTCCGTCCCCATCGTTATCTATATAATCTTTAAATGCCATTCCCAAGTCGCTATCATCGAGCATTAACAAATGAGTAACTCCGTTTTGTACTTCATCCATTAACGGCCATCTATGCCAAGTATCCGCTTGAGCGGCGTCTATCATTTCTTGAGTTACTACAGGGGAGCCTTCCTCAGCATTCCCGTTTTGGTCAATATAATCCGCATATTGAACACCAACCTGAGAATCGAATGCAATGTGAGTTTCGTTTTCGTCAATTAAACCATTATCATTATCATCAATTAAATTATCCGGAATTTCGCCAACGATCATTTCTGCGGTAATTATCGGACCGCCAGGCTCACCGTCTCCGTCATTATCTATTCTGTCAATAGCATTACCTGGAGTTTCGAGGAAGGAAACAGCAACAATTCCCACAGGATCGGAACCAAAATCAGGTGCCCTGTTATCCTGATCGCGTGCCCAAAGAATATCTTCAAGCAAATCGAACTCGGAAATATCATCCTGTGAATCGCCGTTACCGCCAACGAAATCTGCAAACCAAACGGTAACACCAACTTTATTGATGTCTTTCGTACCATCGTTCTTAATTGTATGTAATAGATAAATAGCGTCTTGAACCAATACTTGAGACCAAGCCAAAGCACGGACATCAATAATTAACCCCAAGCCCTTTCTTGAAAGATCGGTTGTATCCGGGAAATAATTAGCATATCTGTCATAATTATCATCTGAAGCACGGTAAAAAACTTCTTGATCCGCATTAAAAATATCTTTCCCAAAATAGCCATTCCATGCACCCGGCCATCCATCCGCTCCTTCAATTTCCGGATTATCTTTGTCCGGCCAAAAACTCGGCCAAGTAGTTTCGTCAACACTAGTAGCAACAGAACGTTCGGGACGATTTTCGTTGTAATAACCCGGAACGGGTTCAATATTCCAACTTGCACCTTGAGGAGAAGTTCTATAATTCGGAACGTCAATTATTCTCTGAGTTTCTCCCAAATCGTCAACCACTTCGCCGCCTATTAATAAAGCTTGAAGAGCCAAATAAACCTGACCAGTATTTTTAGGCCATTCATAAGGGGTTTGAACCGAAATCGGGAATTCGCCGCCGGTTCTACCTGAGAAGGCAAAATTGTGAATAGTAGTTCTAATTCTATTACCTTCCATTTGAACTTTTGCACGTTTGCCGGAATCACCGCGTTCAGTGCCGGGAACGTGTTCCCTAACCTGAGCGAAGGCCGGACCGGCTGCAAAAGCCATTATTAAAATTAAACTAAAAAACTTTTTCATCTATTTTCCTCCTAGAAATTCAATTAGAATGAGAATTCAAATCCAAATTCAACTTTACGGGGCTTACCAAAATGCCAGGGCGAAATTAAATATTCCGCAACAGTATTTGGCCTGTTTGGATCTTCACCTACGTTCTGTCCGGTAGTTGTAAATTCCGGATCACCCGTATCGCCGAATACATTTGTTACAATCTTTGTGTCGAGCAAATTGAACACTCTTAAGAAAGATGTCATCTTAAATCCGGCCAATTCAAACGATTTGTGAAATCTCAAATCAAGTGTAAATTGATTAGGCTTGCGTCTGCTGTTGCGCTGGAACCCGGAAGTAATTCCTCTCTCGGAAGTATACTGAGTAATAGCCGGAGTGTAAGGCAATCCGGTACCATAACGGCCCAATAAACTTCCACCCCAAGTTTCTCCGCCAACGTAAAAGTTGATGTTCAGCAGATGTCTTTGATCCCAATCTAACGGAATTAAATATAATGAAGGTTCACGATCGCTTCTCTGTGCATCAAATTCTTCTTCGGGTCTGGAGTTGCTACCCTCGGCAACTTGATACGTATAATTAAGATCGAACGACCAATAATCACTAAATCTTTTACTGATATTTAATGTTATTCCTTTTACATTCGCATAATCTTTATTAACATACCTTGAATAACCGATTCCGTTTCTAGTTTCGACTATTGTTCCGGCAGTTATCCAGTTTCTAATATCTCTGTAAAATGCAGTTACATCCAAAGAGAATGACTGCATCAATTCTTGTTTGAACCCGATTTCATACATAACCGTCTGCTGCGGTTTCAAATCAGGATTGCCGTACACGCTTCCCGGATTTCCGGATAAGGGCACTTTATATGATGAGTTATTATATAGATATTGGAAAGAAGGTATCTGTAAAAAGTGTCCGTATGAGAACCTTACAACACCACCGGCACTAATAGGATAAGCAATACCCAATCTCGGACTTAATTGCCATTTGGGCTCAGAATCCTTGAAGAAAAATGGACGTCTTTCTTCGAGACTTAAAGTATCTAATCCCGGTCTTAAAGGCAGATAAATATTCGGATCGGTTTCGTCAACTAAAACATTTCCGTTTGCATCGAAATAATCTAATCTCAAACCGATATTAATAATAACGTCTTCATATTCAATTTTATCTTGGATATATCCCGACAATTCGAGAGGATCTTCAGAGTAAATTTCTCTACCCAACTCGTCAACACCGGGAATAGCAGGTTGAAATGGTTCTATTGGAACACCAAATTCAGTTAATTTCGGTTGGATTGAATATCCGTCGACTTGAATTTTGTGAGATTTTACTTCAGCACCGGCTTTAATCATATGATGCGTGGAAACCTGAGAAGTAAAATCAATTTTACCCACATAGGTTGTCGTGCGTCTGTAAAATCTGCCCAATGAAGTACCCTTTGTAGCGAATGCAAACCCAACAGTATGTAGAGAATCGGGGTGCAAATATCTCGAATCGAGTGGGTCTTCATAGAGGTATGAATTATATTTCTTATCGAACACAGAAGCTTTTACAGTATAAAATGACGTTGGAGAAAAAGTATGAGTCATCGTAAATGTTACATTGTAACTATTTGTGAACTGAAAATTATTTCCGTCCGGTTCCCATTTGAAGAAGTGATTATAATCTTGATAATTTTTTTTTGAGTATAATGCTTCGAGATTGAATTTAAAATATTTTGAAGCATAAAAACTCAGGTTTGCCTGTCCCAACCAGCGTTTACTCCAATTCATTGGAACAGCTTCACCGCTTAAAGTATCGCCGGTTGTAGAGAATTTACGGAATCCATATAACCAGCCATCATCGTATGCATGTCTTCCGTTCACAAAAAATGTTAATTTTTTCATTGTTCCGGGAACCGGACCACCGAAGTTACCTTGAATATTATAATTTTCAGCCGGATTCAAATGGTCAATATTCGGAAATATTCTAGTATGGTTACTTACAAAATCTCCGCCATAAACATTCACATAACCGTTAAATTTCTGACCACCTTCTTTGGTAACCGTGTTAATAATACCGGACATTGCCTGCCCATATTCTGCATTGAAGGTACCGGTAATAACTTGCAGTTCTTTAACAGAACTATTATCTATTTCTATACCCTGACTATTGTCATAGCCGTCAGTAATAGAAATGCCGTTAACCCAGTAAGCAATTTCGGAAGAACGACCGCCGCGAATATGAAATTCACCTCCTGCACCTCTACTAACACCGGCTTGCAATTGAATTACATCATCTAATTCGGCAACCGGTAAATTTTCAATTTGTTCCGATGTTACACGCGCTTCAGTTGCAGTAACATCTTTTCTTACCAATTCTTTCCCGCCGGTAACCACAATCTCGTCGAGTTCAACGGCAGAAGAACTTAATTCAAAATCCTGCCGCGTAGTAAGATCCACAGAAATCCTTACACCTGTAACTACAACGGATTGATACCCAATATACTGTGCTTTTACATTGTAGACTCCGGGAGGGATATTTAAAATAACATAATTCCCGTCCATATCAGTTGCGGCTCCCAACATGGTGCCTTCGAGAATAATGTTAACAAAAGGCAGCGCTTCACCGGTCTCTTTATCAATCACCTTACCGGTTAATTTACCCGTAGTGCCCGCATAAAGGGATACAGATAAAAATGCTGCCAACGTAAGAAAAATTGCAGCAATACGTCTCATACAAATGCTCCTTGACCTAATATGTTAATTAAAACCTTAATAAACCGGCTTACCCGACCGGTTTACTTATAAATTAAATCTTAATTTTCTGAAAACTTAAGATTTTTGTAATTAATATTTACATCAATCTCCTTTCTTTTCTTCTCTAAATAATCAGTAACAAATCTTGTACGCTGATCAAGTCTTAATTTTTCTTTTACCTGATCTTTTATTTCCTCAAAAGGAATAGGATGACCATCGACTTTTTCCTTTACTTTAAAAATACCAAAAACATTATTAATTTGGTAAGGACCTACAACTTTCCCTACCTGAGCATTCCACAAATTTTCTTTAATTAAACCAAACTGGCTTAAAGGCGATAGGCCAAGAAATCCGTCATTCTCGGCAGACCAGCGTCTTAAAGAATATTTCTTTGCAAGAACACCAAATTTTTCTCCGCGTTTAAGCATTTCAATCAAGCTATCAGCAAGAGATTTTCTATTAACTATTATTTCTTGAACGTTTATTTTTTTCGGTTCACTAAAAAAATGAATATTTTCTTCGTAATATTTAATTGCAGCCGAATCCGAAACATCCGCCTTTAAGGCAATTTTATTCATTTTAGTTTGAAGGAATTTATTCATCATCAATTTGTACTGAGCATCTTTCACTTCCGGTTTCTCATCGTAATTCTTTTTCAACGCATATTCATATATCTTATCTTGTGTTAGAATTCCAATTATAGCTGTTTTAAGCATACGAGTATCAGTAATTTTATTTAAGTGGAAGGAAGGAATGCTATTTAATTTATTGTACAATTGAGTGATGCCATATTCCTCATTATCATATTTACAAACAGTAATATTTTCATCTATTTCTTCTATAGAATATTCTTTATCGTTTAATATTTTCAATAATGTATTAACCGCATTTTCATCAAAAGTCAATTTATTTCTGTCGAATAATTTGGAGAGGAATTCTTTTTCTGCAGGTCTTTTTTTAGAAATCCGGAGTGTTCTTTCCAATTCTTTTTTCCTTTTCTGATAGTCATATTCAGTCATTAAAGGCATAACTTTTCTATCTTCGAGTTTAATAATACTGTAACCTTGAGCCGTTTGAACCGGCTTGGAAATCTCTCCGGGTCTTAATTTATATGCAGCTTCTTCAAATGCCGGATCCATATCCCCCCAAGTAAAATAACCTATATAACCTCCGTTGGATTTTAAGGTCGAATCGGTAAATACTTGTTTTGCGAGGGTATTAAAATCCGCACCCGCCTTGAGCAATTCATAAAGATTATCCGCTTCTTCCTTTGTCCTTGCGAAAAGATGCCGAGCACTCAAAGATACATGTGCTTTATAATAAGCGCTTCTAATCTCTTCGTCAGTTGCGGTAATTTTTGCATAAATATCACGGTCTTTTACAAAAGCGAGAATAGCTTCCTTTTCCAACCATTTTAATTCTTTCTGATATTCCGGATCGCTAAAAATCTCTTCGTTGTTATCATAATAATAGAGGATAATCTCATTGATCATATTATCCAGAATATCCTTCCTCATCTGAAGATTATCTTTTATACCGGTAGAAAAAAGAAATTCCTGATATCGCTTTTGAAATTCGGGAATTGTGATTTTATGCGTACCTACAGTGGCAATAACATCATCATCCTTACTACAAGAGGAAAGTAAAGTGAGGGATAATAAGATTATTATTATATTTGTTTTATTCAATAATTTATTTTTTTTAATACTCATAACTCTTAATTTATTAAAGCAACAAAACTACTGAATAGACTTCCAAATTGCAATTATTTTCAATAGGACTTTTAGAACTTAATTATTTTATTTTTTTATATGGTTAAAGATAAAGCAAAGAAACATATTATAAAATTATCGCAAATTTTAACTGATAATTTATACAGCGTTGGACCAATAACCGAAAAGAACTTTAATTTTGAATGTGATGTTTTTCTGCACGACAAGAAATTCAAATTACTAGTTTATTTCGGGAAAAAGGGGATAAAAACTGTTCTTCAGGGAAATTCTAATTTACCCGAATATTCAAAATTGAAAGAATTGATTACCGGAGAACCGGATATTTTCAAAAAAGAAATTTTAGAAGAGGAAGCGGAAAAATATATCGGCACTGACGAAACAGGGAAAGGCGATCTTTTCGGTCCGTTGGTTGTTGCGGGTGTGTATGTAAACAAAAATATTAAAGAAAGCCTCTACAATATTGGTGTTAAAGATAGTAAAGAACTGTCTGATAATTCCATTTGGCAATTAGCTATTAAAATAGCAGAAATACCCGGAATTATCTTTAAAGTAAAATCTATTGAACCGGAAGAATATAATTTGATGTATGAGCAACATAAAAACATAAATTCATTATTAGATAAATTACATTCGGATATTGTAGAGGAAATATTAGCAGAAGTTGACTGCAAAACAGTAATAACGGATAAATTCCATACTAAGGATATTCACATTCAAGCTGCTAATAAATATCAGGATATAAAATTTATCGCTGTCAATAAAGCTGAAAAATTTGTTGCGGTTGCAGCGGCTTCTATCTTAGCTAGAGCGAAAATGATCCAATGGTTCCAAAGAAATAAAATTATGGAAGAATATTTTCCTTTGGGGTCCTCTAATGATGCCGAAAGCTTTATTATTAATAAAAAAGATGAATTACAAAAATCAGATTTAAATAAATATGCAAAACTTCATTTTAGAACCTGGAAAAAACTGGGGATCGAATATAACTCTTAGATTACAATTTTAGTATATTTGCGATGCTTTTTAATGAATAATTGAGGTACAGATGGCTAAGACTCAAAAAGTGAAACGAATTGGTATCTTGACCGGAGGAGGCGACTGTCCGGGATTGAATGCCGTAATAAGGGGTGTGGCTAAACCTGCGCACGACGAAGGATTGAGTGTATTGGGTATTATCGATGGATTCGAAGGTTTGGTTGAAGGTCGTGCAAAGGAGCTATATAATAAAGACGTATCCGGCATTTTAGCTCAAGGTGGAACTATTCTGGGTTCATCCAATAAAGGTGACCCGTTTCACTGGCCGGAAGAAATTGACGGTGAAATTAAAATTGTAAATCGTGCCGAACAAGCACTCAAAAATTACGAAGCTTGGGGATTAGATGCCCTTATAGCTATCGGCGGCGATGGAACAATGCATATTTCAAATAAATTAGGCCAAATGGGCATGAATGTTGTCGGTGTTCCTAAAACTATCGATAACGATTTAGAAGCAACCGATGTAACATTCGGACACGATTCTGCAGTTTATGTGGTAAGTGAGGCAATTGATCGCTTACATACCACTGCTTCATCTCACCATCGCGTTATGGTTATTGAAGCAATGGGTAGATATGCTGGTTGGATTGCTTTACACGGCGGATTAGCCGGAGGCGCAGATATTATTCTGTTGCCCGAATTTCCATTTGAATGGGATTATGTTTACGAAAAGGTTATGCAGCGCCATATGCGCGGTAAAAAATTCTCCATCGTCTGCGTTGCAGAAGGAGCTAAACCAAAAGGCGGTGAATTAATTGTTAAAGCTACAGATAAGAAAAGAACCGATCCGATTCAATTAGGCGGTATAGCCGAAGTTGTAGCCAAAAACATCACCGATAATACAGGTTTGGAAACCCGTTATACGGTATTGGGACACTTGCAGCGAGGCGGTAGCCCAACACCATACGATAGAATACTTTCGACAAAATTCGGGACATATGCTATTCATCTAGCGATGAAGAAAAAATTCGGAATGATGGCCGCTTTGAAAGGATCCGAAATAAAAGCGGTTAAAATATCCGAAGCGATAAGCAAACAAAAATTAGTTAAGAAAAACGATCAAGCCGTAAGTGCAGCACTCGCTGTAGGCGTTTCGTTTGGTGTAGAAAAATTATAAAAATTTGTTGCATTTAAATTGCTAAAATTATAATTTTGGCTTTGTTCTTTTTAAGGTTTTGCAACAACGGGGTCGTAGTTCAGTTTGGTTAGAACGCCTGCCTGTCACGCAGGAGGTCGCGAGTTCGAGTCTCGTCGGCCCCGCAAAAAAAACTCGCTTCTTGCGAGTTTTTTTGTTTTAAATAGTTAACTTAATTCTGAAGTGGTTTACTAACAAAATTCATTCACATTCAACAGATAATTTCTGCACAGGACGCACTCACAATTTACATTTATGATTAGAAAGACACAATTCCGGTAATAGTCGTTCTACTAAACACGACATCCTTTGGGAATTGGTTTATTATGAAGAATACTCTAACAAATCCGATGCTATGAAAAGAGAATATGAAATAAAAAGGAAAAAGAGTAGAAAGTTCATTGAGAAATTAATTCACGCAGGAGGTCGTCCCGACTTTTAGTCGGGAAGTCTCGCGTGCCTGCCAAAATGAAATGTAGGAGGGTCGGCCCAGCAAAATAGACTCGCATCTTGCGAGTTTATTTGTACATTAAATATCATTTATTGTCAAGAGAATGTGGAGGATGAACGGATAAATCATTTTATATGTTAAACTTAGATATTGGTTTTTTATTGAATAACTTAGTTAGAACATAAATATATTCTCCTTGTTCATAAGACATAATTACTTATTTAAATAAAATTGATTTAAAAACTGCAGAGTGAAAATCAATATCATCATAGTAGAAAAATATTTGTTCTTTAAAGTTTTCAATTTGATTCTTCATAATATTTAACATTATTAGTAGTAGTGGCACTGATAATAGGACATAAATTAGTGTAGTTAATTCTTAAATCTTCTTCAGGCGAATTTACATTATCACCTATGTGGGGTAAAAGATTATAAGCCTTGTTCAATTACTTTGGCGAGTTCGACGGATATGAGGCTTATTCCGTCAACAAAGGATAAATCGTAATTGTCGTTTACAAAAACATTCACTCCGGATAAAAACCCGCTGATCTGCACCCCAAAAAGTAGATACAAAATTAATACACATTTCCATACAATTCAAACTTTTCTCTAAACTCTTCCGGTGAAAGATATTCCAAAGCCGAATGAATCCTATTTTTGTTATAGAAAATCTCTATGTAATCAAATATTCTAATTTTTGTTTTTTCTTTAGTCGATTTGTTAAGAGGATATAACCATTCCGTCTTAAGCGTATGGAAAAATGATTCCATTGCGGCATTATCATAACAGTTTCCTTTTCTACTCATCGATTGTTTAATCCCGAAATTTGATAAAGTTTTAATTACTTCATCACTGCTGTATTGTTTACCTCTATCGGAATGAAACAGTTTTACTCTTTGAGGAGCAACTTTCTTAAAAGCCTCATTTAGCGCTCGTAAAACTAATTTTGTTCCCATATAATCGTCAACTGCATAACCAAGAATTTCTCGGGTAAATAAGTCCATTACAGCTGCCAAATATAGCCATCCTTCGGTTGTAGGAATATAAGTGATATCAGAAACCAATATCTCTCCGGGAAGTTCTGCTTTTTGCGTTTTCAGCCAATTTAGAAATATTCTAGTATTTCCCTTCGAATCTGTCGTAGAAACCTTGTATTTGCGTTTCTGACGGACTTTTAGACCGTTTTCCTTCATAAGCCTTCTTACTCGCTTATGGTTACAAGCAATACCTTTTTTAAGCAGTTCTATTCGTATTCTGCGATATCCATAGACTTCACGATTTTCTTTGAATATTTCTCTAATCCGAAATCCCAATCTTATATTCTCCAAGGCTCTTCTACTGATCTTTTGATTTATCCACTTATGATATCCTGAGCGGCTTACTTTCATGACGCGACATAAGAGGTTTACTCCGTATAGTTCTCTATTGCTTTCTATGAACTTATATTTCATAACTGGTCCTGAGAAAAATACGCTACCGCTTTTTTTAAAATCTCATTTTCCAGTTTTGCCTCATAAAGCTCTTTCTTTAATCGCTTTATTTCGGCTTCTTCCTCTTTTTTTCTTACTTTTTCAGGATCTTGTGAATCCAGATAATCTTTCTTCCATTTTTGGAGTGTGTTGACATTTATTCCTAATTCTTGAGCGATTTTCCTCTGGGATTTATGTCCCGACAATACTAGCGATACTGCTGTTTCCTTGAATTCTTTGCTATAGCTTTTTCTTTTCCTTTTAGTAGACATTTTTTTCTCCTTTTTTTATTAATATACTATTTTTTTTCTGTCTACTAAATGGGGTTCAATTCACCCGCTGTATTTTACCAGACGGAATACTCTGCTGATATATTTGCCGGCTTCTAAATATGTTGGAGCTTTTAATTTCAAGATGTAGCTTATTGAGCAAGTCATTAATCTTTTTGCCGTTGTTGTCATAAGCTGTAATGCATTTTAGTTTGTCTTCTCGCAAGTAAGCAAACGAATACTCGCCTTTAAGTACCTCCTCTTCTACGCTACAGTCTTCGTCTTCAAAAAATACTGACTCAAAAACAACCTTACTTACTCTAAGCAAGTTCTAAAAACTTAGGACGGTAATCACCGAGTGCTTCATAGGTAATGCACTGCAATGTTTTAAGTTTGCGTAACATAACATATTAATCCTTTATTTTGTTAATGAACAAAATAAATTAATTATATGATTGAAAAATTGTTTTAAAACAAAAAAACTCTACACGAAAAGGGATGTGGGCTCACAACAGATTGAAATTATTCACCTGTGTGAATTATTTGCAGATACCTATGGGCTTCTCCTCACATAGAAGTTAACTTTAATATGGTTTATTATGTTTGATATTTGTTTAGGAATAATTTACAAATACTGAAAATTTTAAACTCCCGCGACCAATTAATTATGTAAAGCATTTGCGGACAGAGGATAGGTTCTTATGGAAATAAAAACAAAGACGCGAACTTTAATCGCGCCTTTTGAAAAATACTCCCGTCTAAATATATTAGATTACTATTTCAATAATATCATCTTCATAACCGAAACAAAATCGCCCGCTTGCAAACGATAGTAATAAACACCACTACTTAAATTATTTGCGTTAAATTCTATACGGTAATTACCCGCGCTCTGCTCTTTATTTACCAACGTCGATACTTCCTTGCCCAAAACACTGTATATCTTTAACGTTACTTTACTCATTTTCGGCAATGAGTATTTTATTACAGTTGTCGGATTAAATGGGTTTGGATAGTTTTGTTTCAGAACATATTCAGTTGGAATACCGTTTTCATCTTCGTCAATACCAGTAATGAGCAATCTTACAAATGCGCTATTCCACTCACCATCACCAGCAATATTAACAGCCCTTACACGCCAATAAAAGCTATTCAACAATGTTTCATCATACGTAGTGGTGGTATCTATTAAGCTATCGGCTGAAAATACTATATCACTAAATTCTGAATTGTAACTTAATTCAAGTTGGTAATAATTCGCATATTCAGCTTGATTCCAAGCAAACTCCGTTTCCGTCATTGTTGTGTCATATAATAATGAATCGACAGGTGAAATTAAGTTTACTATATCTGGAAGTGGTGTAATAGTAGTACAAGTAAACCAATCGGAAAATTCACCCCAACCAATTTCATTTTTAGCTTTAACTCTCCAATAATACTGAGTTAAATTGTCAAGATTTTCAACATAAAACAAAGTATCAACTACTGCTGTATCTTGAACAACATAATTACCAGAGTTAATATCTTTAGTTAATTCAAACCAGTAATTAGAAACCTGTTTTGTTTGGTCGGAAGCTTTTGACCAAACAAATGTTAACGATGTCGGAACATTTAGTTCGTTATTTACAGGGATAAAAAGTTGAACAACTGTGGGCTTGCCAAGCGTCTTAAAATTCCATACTTCCGACCAAACGCTTTCGCCGCCTACATTAACAGCTTTTACTCGCCAGTAATATTGCGTTAAATCATTCAGATTATTTAATACAAACGAAGTATCAGCAAGTCCACTCGTATCCACTACCATCGACGAAAAGCCTTCGTCTGTCGCTACTTGCAAATTGTACGCCTCGGCTAGACTTTCAACGTTCCATCTCAATTCAATTGGCATTAACAAGCCCCTACTTTCATTTGACGGCAAAACTAATGTTACTACCGACGGAGTGTCAATTATCGTCGTAAATTTACTCCACACGGTGTAACTTCCCCAACCTACTTCGTTCTTCGCTCTTACTCGCCACCAATAATCTGTTAAATTACTTAACTCGCTTACTTGTTTTGTCGTATCTGTTAATGTACTATCAATAATCATTGCAGTTGAGGAAGTATCAGAAGTCAGCTCAAACCAATAATTACTTATTGTCTTTGAGCCATTTATCGTTTCTTTGCCGACTTTGCCTTTTAGTAACTTATTTCCACCAATAATAATTGGCTTCATTTGATCTTGTGCCTTTGTCCAGCTAAACGTAAATTCTATTGGAATATTTACTTCATTTTCTTCTGGATATAATTGCGTTACAACAGTTGGCTCACCAAGCGTTTTAAAATTCCATACTTCCGACCATTCGCTTTCCCCGCTAATGTTTACAGCTTTTACGCGCCAATAATATTGCGTCAAATCATTTAGATTATCAAAAACAAATGTAGTGTCAGTAAGTCCACTTGTATCAACAATCATTGAAGTAAAGTCTTCATTCATTGCTACTTGCAAACTATACGTTTCAGCTAAGCTTTCACTATTCCATATTAATGCAATTGGTTCTAACAATCCTCTACTTTCATTCGTAGGCGAAACTAACGTAACAACTGCTGGCGTATCTATTATAGTGGTAAATTTACTCCAAGAAGTGTAACTTCCCCAACCGACCTCGTTCTTTGCTCTTACTCGCCACCAATAGTCGGTTAAGTTCTTTAATCCACTAACGTGTTTTGTTGTGTCGCTCAACGTGCTATCAACTATCATTGCAGCTGCTAACGTATCGGTAGTTAGCTCAAACCAATAAAATGAAATATTCTTACTATTTTCTATATTCGAGCCATTAATTGAGGAAAATTTTTCTTTTTTTATGTAATTTTCTTCGCGAATTAATCGTACATATTTTAGTTCTTTCCCTTTTGACCAAATAAATGTTAAAGAAGTTGGTGTATTTAGTTCACTGTTTTGTGGATACAATAATGTTATATTTTCGGGGCGTTTTAATGGCATTGCACTCACAATTTCTGAAAATGTGCTTTCGTCACCTATAACATCTACAGAAGATATTTTATAATAATACTCAGTACCATTTTCTAATCCTTCGTGAATAAATGTAGTATCATTACTGGACACAACATCTAATAAATTAAATCCATTTGTTGTATCTGTAGAATAATAAATTTTGTATCCACTAATGAACCACGAATCAGAAAACGTCCACATTAATGTTACTTTAGAATCACCCGGCTTTGCGAATAAATGAGAAGGAGGATACAAAACATAGGGTTTAGTACTGTAAAGTGAATCAATTTCAGATGTAGATAACTCAGATTTATATATTCTAAATTCGTCTATTACCCCAGAAAAATAATTACCGCTATAATTTCCATCTCTACCAATTGCTGCTGCGCTATTATTCATAGAATATTTAATATCACCATTTGATTGGGTTTGTCCAACCAATTCATTATCAACATATAATTTTAATACTTTATCACAATATGTAAAAACGGCAAAATGCCAATTTCCATCACTATATTCGGATTCATTAGAATAAACAGTATATTTTTGACTATTTTGATCATAGATAAATCCAAATACTTTTCCATATTTAACCCCCAATTGAATTCCTTCCCAGCGCCAACGATAAATACTCATTTCTTTGCTACTATTTTGAGTATTAAACCAACAAACAATTGAAATAGTATCTAAGGCAAGTTCCGGTTTAATACCTAAATCTATATATGTGCTATTACCATCAAATTCTAATGCACTTTCGTCACGGCTAAATCTATCATTGGTAAAACTAATATTATACGGATTTCCAATAATTCCATTTCCACTTGCATCTGTTACCACATTATTAAATGAGTAATATAAAACTAAGTTATTTCCAAGATATGTTGGCGCAATATATAGAGTATCCGAATAATCGCTTTCGCTATTATAATCATCCACTGCTTTTAATGAGTAATAATACAATTGATTAATCTCTAGGTTATCATCCATATAAAAAGTATCAGGAGGCGTCAGATAAGCGACTTGCTCCATCTCTTCACCATAGCGGCCTCTAAATATTTTGTATCCATTTATAATATCCGTTCTGACTGTATCCCAAGTTATTTTAATACTATTCTCATTTACTACAACTCCATGCAAATTACTTATTGGAATACCCATTGTTGAAAACTTAAACCAATCACTATATCCACCCCATTCTACTTCGTTTTTTGCTCTAATTCTCCACCAATACACTCTCTGGTTATTCAAGCCTGTTACAAGTTTAGTTGTATCTGCGAGTGTAGAATCAACAATAAAAGATGTACTGTTAGTATCACTTGTTAATTCAAACCAATAATTAGTTATTGATTTAGGACCAAATATTTTAGTGTTATCCTCTACATTCCCTTTATATTTTACGCTATTTCTTGAACCTTGATAATCATCATTAGACTTCGTCCATTTGAACATAACACTTAAAGGTATTTCCGTAGCATTTTCTTCTGGATAAACAGCGTTTACAACAGAAGGAAAACCAATAGTAGTAAACATCCAAGTATCACTCCAAGTTGTCGAATACTCGGTGGAATATAATTTTACTCTCCAATAATATCTTGTGTTTAATTGTCCGTTTGAAAATGTAAAACTTGTATCGTTTGAAATGGTATTATTTATTACTAAGTTGTTAAAGCTCGAATCTAATGCAACCTGAATATTATAAACACTATTGGTAGCTATTTTCTCCCAAATTAATGTAGAAGGCAAAATTAACGAACTTGCGCCATTCATTGGAGAACTCAATTGAATTTTAGGTGAATAATATATTTCAACAGAATCAATTTCCGAACCATTTCCATCAATATCTTTTGCCATTGCATAACATTTATTCACTCCTGGTTCAATTGTAAAATATTTGTGCCAACTATAAAACCCATCCGCAAGTTCCCAGTTGTTATTATTTAACTTAACCAACACAGAATCTATTTCTCTCATTCCATTCGCAGTTCCGCTCAGTACCAATAAATCATCATATACCACGTCTCCGTTTTGCGGTTTCTCAATATGTACATTAGGCGCTCCAATAACTGTTAACCAAGGAATAAAATCAACATTATCACTTACCTCCGCACCTTGACCGCTTGGATTTGAGTTTGGATTATAAGGTCCACTTGGATCTCCCCAATAGTTATTTTCTGCATTGAAAACTGAATTGCTACTATTATTTATTGCAATTTGATCATTAAAATCAAAACTTGAATTGTGTATAAATGAATTTGTGTTATTTGTTGAACTACTTAAATTAACCATAACATTTTTAAAATAGGAACTATCTATCTGCAAAGTTGAACTTGGATGCCGAATGGACAAACTACGTTGTCCTGTCCCTTCATACTTAAATGTTAAGTTATTGCCTGCCAAATGCCCAGCACGATCTTCTGCCGTACCTGTACTGCTTGTTCCTATAGTTATATGTGATGAATTATTATATCTATAATGAAACTCAAATACTACTCCATCCTCTACTGTTATCGTTGCATTATCATCGACATAAAACCACGGATAATATGGATATCCATAATTCTTTATAGTACAATCTTCCTTTATATATCCGGTTAATTTTATCCCCTTATGTTCTACACTCTCTTCAAATACATTCCCACTTATTACAGGACTTGTCACCGGATAATCTCCTATCTCTATCGGATATTCTATATTCTTAAATGTGTTGTTCTCTAATGTGAAATTGGATCCATTATCGCTTACAATATCTATTTTATCAAAAGTACATTGGTTAAAAGTTGCGCTTCCATAATAAATTAGCATAGTTTTAAGCGAATTATTAACAGAAACAAATCTTACATTGTTGGCTGATAATATTCCCTGGTTTTGGCTTGAATACCCAACAGTTATATTATTATTATCAAAGTAAAAAGTCATCCCGCTTTCTAATATTACATGTGCATTACTTTTAATTGTAAAACCACCATAATATGGTATTCCATAATTTTTAAGCGTTAAATCTGTAGTTATATTCCCGGAAATTTTAATTCCAGGGTGTGTTACATTTTCACCAAAACTAATATTTTCCAAATTCGGCAAAGTATAAACACTATAAAAATAAATCGGATAATTAACATTTTTAAAAGTTACGTCATTAAATAAACTTCTGCCGTAAGTTTTAATATTACAGTGATCTAATGTAGAATTTTCCAGACTTATTATAGCTGTATAATCATCGGTTTTAATCTCACTTTCATAATCACCTGACGAAATAATGGTAGCTTTCACTGCCTTAAACATGCCATTATCCCCGGAATTATTTGCATTAACAGTTATATCATACCCTTTTAAATCCAAGTTTACGTTTTCACTAATTTTTAGCACTACTCCTGGATAAATAAATACATTTCCTGTTAAATAATTATTAGAATTCAATGTAGTATTTCTAGTAATAATTCCACTAATGCCAGGTCCATAAATTTCAAAAGAGGAAGAATAATCATTAATATCAGGATTGTCATGTGAAACTACTTTAATTGTATAACCATTTCCACTCGTTATTGAAGTTGGTACTGTCCATTCATAATAATTATCATACGTATAAAAATTTTGTGTTATTACTTGGACAGACGTATTATATCTAAAAAGATAGATATCGTAATGCCCGCCAATAATATTTGATTCCCAAGTGATGTTATACGTTGCGTTTTCAAAAATTCTACCACCATTTGGAGATGTAACTTGAATACTATATGGCTCCAACAAAGTGAAATTGCAACTCTCCCCTTTCGCTCTTGGATCGCCAACTAATGTAATAATTATTTTATTTTCATTAGAAGGAGTTAATGAAAAATCAGCGCCAATATCCCACATATACGAACCGTCATTCGGCGTTGAACTGGCAATCGTTCGTCTATATCCATTATTATCAATTTCAATTTTAACATTGTTGCCATCTTCAATATTATCACTTGTCCAAATAATTTCTTTTTGCTCACCAATTCTCCATTGTGCATCGCAAGATGGTGAATTTATTGTAATAGTTTTAAGAAGTTTAATTGTAAAACTTGCGCTTTCATCAAAATCATTAGAATTTGAAGCATCGGTTATTTTTATTTTATAATTGGTAGCCTCCGGTAAATAATCAGGTATTGTCCATTCGTAAGAAGAAGTATTACTCGAAACTGTTGCAATATCTTGATAAAATGAACCGCCTTTATAAAGCTCAATGTTAAAATTATGGTCTGAAATATTTGTCTCCCATCTAATATAATACGTTTCCCCTAAACCCCAAACAGAATTTGAATTTGGCGAAGTTATAGAAATATTTGGCTCATCGGCATTTAATATTGTAAAATAACTATTGCTCTCATCGTAGATTGATGAATTATTAATACTACTAACTTTTATTTTAAATATTTTACCAAAATTTATAATTTCGTCTGGTACTTGTACAACCTCGTATCCATCGTTTTCCGTATTTTCCACTAAAGTATAATATTCATGATATTGACCATTTTTTCTCATTAATTCAATCTTCACATTATCTCCGTGAGGAAATGACCAATTTACATTAAATGATTTATTAGAATAAAAGAGCTCTCCGCCGTTAGGGTACGAAACATTTATATTCCCGCCAATTCCAGACACTTTAATATTATCTATATATATGCCTTCATATACACTATAGTAATCAGAATGAAAGAAAAACTCTATATAAATTAATCCATTATTATAAATTCCCTCTATATCATCAAAATTTATTTTAATATGTCTCCAATCACTCTCTTCATCCGTTTTTAATAATTGTGTTTTAACACCGCCCGAATACAAATTGACGACTAAATAATCTGCCCACAATTTTTCATCAAAATCTTGTGTTTTTTGATCAATTTCAGGAATTTTTAAATCAAATTCTAAAATTATATTTTGGTATCCACTAATGTCTATCATTGGGGTTTCAATCGATGTATTTTGATTATTTTGATATTCTGGGAAATAGATATTTGAATTACATTCAAATTCTTTTCCTTCGTTTAAATTATATACATAATAATATTGGCCATTTTGACTATTAAATTCCTTTTTCCAAGCAGAACAGTATAAAACCCCATTTTTGTCATATTCAACTGTTGTATCTACATAAGGTGTAACCCATTTTGAATAAGTTATCGGGAGTCCGTAAGGAATTTCTGTAATATAGTAGTTATGTCCCTCGCAATTTCTTATTGAATTTGGAAAAATCAATCCCCACACATTCTTGTTATTATCAGTTACAATAGTCCAACCATCCCTAATTAAACTATCTGCATAAACAATCGGATTATCTGAATTAGAAGAAGCATACCTAAAATCCTCCTCAAATAAAACAATTCTATTTTGCGCAAAATAAATTGTACTTAATAATAAAAGTAGTAAAATTATTCTTTGCATTAGTAAACTCCATGTTTATATGTTACTTGAAAAGCACCTCCAAACAATTTTTATACCATCCTTATCATACTCCAAAATCGCTTTAAAATTATTTTTTTTAATATTCTTTCTATAAACTAATTTTATAATGTTCTATAAAATTAGTTTATAATGTTTCACATATTTACTTACGTAAAAATCCAATAAAAGTATAAAAAATAGTGTTGAGTATTAAGGAATTACTTTTGGCAATAAATTACTTGTCATTTTAATTGTTAATATTGCAAGGAAGAATTATCTTATTTTCACAAAGTATTATATATGCAATAATCAAGCTAAAGATTCATCTTGCGTTTTTAGCTCAAAACAGCTTTTTTATAATATTCTAAAATCACAAGTATTAACAGTGTCTATAAGTTTGTAAACAATGTTTATAGTTTAGAATTAAACTATTAAAATTCTTATAACATTTAGTACCTTTCTGAGTAGGAAAAGATAAACGACTATTTATCTTGTTGCTTCTTATTATCCAACGTAAAACAAAAGGATTGTTTCATCTGCTTTTGTTAATCGCTCGCAAAGGCATATCCATATTAGCTAAATGCAAAAATATCGATTAATATTTTGTCGTTTATTTCAGTTGCTTACTCTCACCATTTAAATTACATTTGTTTATAATATTCAACATAATAATTATGAAAAAGCAAATTGTTTTTCCGAAATACCGTAAGTATTTTGAACTGCTTGGACAAAACATTAAACTTGCCTCAGATGACGAACTTGGCAGAAAACTTCAAGATATGGAATTATTAAGATAAAATGAGAACTCATACGACAAATATTTACGTTTACGCCGATTGGTTTTAGCTTGAAAAACCGAAACTTATTGGCATACTTACTGCTGAACGGATTTGCGGAAAAGAGTTTTTTCGTTTGAGTATAACCCGGATTTTCTATCGTCGAAAGAACAAGTTTTGCTTGCCCCTAATCTCAGTTTTGTAAAAGGGAAATAATTTACCGAAAGCGAAATCAATTTTTAAGTTTTCTTAGATTTAATGCCCGATACTTGGGGTAGAACGCTTATGAAAAGACGCAAAGCAATTATTGGCCGCATCGAAAACAGACACACCAGAAAGCAGCTTGATGTTGATTTCCTGCTCGGCGTTTATGATAAAACACGCTCGGGTGCATTAAGATTTAAGTTACATCCAGATAGCAATTTCACCGATAACAACCTCGAATACCCAACACCGCCATGGACTAAGATAAGAGATTTGCATTATGACGTTTCAGTAATTGAAGACGAGGAGAATACAAAAGAAATTAGCAAGTGGCTTTCTATTTTGCTTACGCCGGGTTTGTCGCTTGGCGGGACGCGTCCAAAATCTAACGTACTCGATGAGAAAAACAATCTTTGGATAGCAAAGTTTCCTTCAAAAAATGACGTAACTGATAAAGCTACGTAGGAGTTTCGTGCATATAAATTAGCTCTAAAAGCCAAGATTAATATGTCTGAAAGTAAATTAGAGAAAGTGATAGGACAGCATCGAACTTTCTCTACAAAACGGTTCGAAAGAATTGGGGACAAACTGGTCCACTTTGCTTCGGCTATGACTATGTGTAATTAAAACGAAGCAAAATTGAAAGATGAAAGCGCAAGTTATCTGGATATTGCCGAGTTTATCCAAAGCTACGGTGCAAATATAAAAGAAGATTTACGCCAACTTTGGAGACGTATAATATTTAACATCGCTGTTTCAAACACGGACGACCAAATAAGAAATCACGGCTTTTTGCTAACACGTAAAGGTTGGATTCTATCTCCCACTTACGATATTAATCCGTATATTGCCAAAGACGGGCTGTCTCTGAATATTGACATCGAAAATAATTTACTTGATTTTATGCTTGCTAAAAGCGTCGGCGATTATTTTCAATTAGACAAGAAACAAATGAATGAGATTATTAGCGGAGTAATTGATGCTGTGAAAGCTTGGCGCGAGGAAACAAAACTTTGGGAATTCCCTAAAACAAAATATTATTAATGGAAAGCGCTTTTAGAGTTGTGTAGATTTGAAAGTTTCCCACCACCGTTTTTCTTTTCTTCTTTCTGACTAATAACAAATATCGGCTTATATGCAAAAACACTTCTTCGTTTTCTGTTCAAACTTTACTTCTATTGAATTGCCGTTGTCATTTGGTTTCTTTTTCCCTTTCGTGAAAAGAACAGCAATGTAAACGGCTGTTTCGCCCTTTTTCACTGCTCGTCCGTATTTATACCATTGTCTAACACTACCTAATTTGCTTGGCGGATTTGGTTTACACCATTGAAATGTAATTATTGCGTGATTAAATGTGCTAAACCTATGTCCTTCTGGATTTCTTAATCCGTAAATAGTAATAAATTTTTCAACCTCGTAATTTTACATTCGTTTAATTATTGATAAATATTTCCAGCTTTTCTCATAAGTTTTTTTTCATTTTAAACTCCATTTTTAGTATTAAGATCTTCTTAAGTTTGGGTTATTAATTTTAAGTGGATTTAATGCAGTAGTTTTGCAGTAGTTTTTTCCTAGAATCAGAATTTTCTCGAGAAGAGAAATTACGATTTCAAGCTGTTATTGAAGGTTTTTTAGTTGTTTACCTTGCCTACCACGCAGGAGGTCGCGAGTTCGAGTCTCGTCGGCCCCGCAAAAAAAACTCGCATCTTGCGAGTTTTTTTGTTTTAAATAGTCAATTTAATCAAGAGACGGAGACGCTCACAAATTTAAATCTGTTTAGGTTAAATTTATAAGCATCTCCTAATAAAGGTAAATTAAAAGCTTGTGACTAGTTCGAAGAAAAATTCTCTTCCCGGTTCATACACTTTTAAGTTCGTCGTAAACGGATCTCTCAAATAGGAAAGATGTTTCGTGAATAATTGGTTTGTGATATTCTCGGCAATAACGTTAATTCTAACCTTGGATGATTCGTAAGAAATTCCTAAATCCACCCTATACCAGCCTTCCGTTGCAGTTTCATTAAGTAATTTGTCTACACGACTTTGTTTCAGACTCGCAAATATTTTTCCTAACAATTGTATATTATTATACTTCGGAGAACGTAATTCGGATAGAAGCGTTAAGGGACGTATTTCGGACAAAGGAGAATTTCTATTTATATTTTGACCATAAGTATAATATAAATTCAAATCTACAAATATTGAATTGTACGAAACGTTAATTCCCATAATACGCGCATGAACGTTTTCATAAGTTAAAATTTGTTTTGTAAAATTTCTATTTGTAAGGTTAACATAATTATATATTTCGTTGAAATATAGTTCCAATGATATTCCTTTGAAATCCAATATTCCTCGCAATCCAATCTTTAAAGGTTGAGAAATATTCGGATTCCCAATCCAATCCGGACTACTCAATGCCCTTTTCAAATTGATAAATAAAAATTTCATTTCGGGTGATTCGGAAGATATTTCGCCGATAAGTCCGTAACCCATACCCGATTTATAATACTTATCCAAACTTGCCGTAACACCGAAAATGGGAAAATATCGGTTGAACTCAGAACCTTCGTAATATTTACTTATAAGGTTCTCCGGTTGAGCATCCCGCATCTTTTTTCTGTTTATACCTAATTTCCAATTTAATAAAAGATGATTAAAACGATATTCTCCGCTTAATGCTGCATAAATGCTTTCGGCATTCGGAATCATATGATTGGAAATGTTCATATTTGCCATTTGCATTTTGTTTGTCACATCCCAATTCCGATAATACACTTCATAATTTTTCCCAACAATGCCAACCGTTAAATTCTTTGCCTTCGTATCCATCAGCTGCATCGAATTCCGAAAACCATTATCCATTTCGTGATTCGTATAGTTGAAATAAATTTTATTATTCTTATAGCTAAGAAATCCGCTGTAAACTTGATTCTTCCTCTCATCCATTTGCAAATACGGAAAAGAAACATCCTCCGAATAAGTAAACGAAATTCCGTATTTGAAGTCATTCCTAATCCCATGAAAGGAAATTTCACTCAACAGATAATCTTTTATTTGCTTGTAATTATAAAGAGTCTTAAAATCTCTTCCTTTTGCATCCAAATATGGAAGACCCTTTGCAAATCTGAAATTAATCGCTTGCTTCTTTGCACCTATTCTCAATGCAAAATCACCCTTCTTAGAAGAAGCCAACATTCCGGAAAGAGATACTTTAACCAATAAATCTTCCGGTGGTGGAATTCTTTTGTAGCTTATAAGTCCACCCAATTTACTCTGAATGTTATAATTTGATTTAATCAATTTTACACTACCCATTTCCAACGGATTGATTCTCGTAAGAGGTGAATCCATCCTATTGGGACCGGCGCTGTGATATCTTTCGTTATCAACTATTATACTTACATTTCCTCGTTTAAACCCGTCAACATAAATATCGTTGGCAAAAAAAACACCTTTACGAATTAAACTATATCCATTTTTTTCAAAAATATTTGCCAATCTATCTTTGGATAAATTGGCGCTATTTTTTAGTAAATCAATCTTTTTTGCTACAATACTTATTTCTTCCAAATTATAAATCTTAATACTATCTGCTTGAGCAAATATTTTATTCGATAATATCATTACAAAGCAAACAAATGCAACTAAAATAAATCTGTTTTTATTCATCCTTTTTCTCCATTCGTTTTGAACTTTTAACAAACAACGACTCTACTTATTTCTTCACTATAAATAAGGGTATTAAATAAAACATCGCTTTCGGCTAATGTTATTTTCCGAAAACCATTCGGAAATAATTTACTCTCCGCATTATTCATAATAATTTAAATTGAAATAACGGTCATCATTCGGTGTTTTCGGCAAATACTTTTTGACGACAGAATAAATAACGGCATTCCGAATACTAATTGAATATTATCCCTTAATAGCTTCGAACCCATTTCCGTTATGGATTCGGCAGAGAATATCCGAATGCACTATTAATCATTTAAAATTATAGCGAAGATTAAATCAATACATTTAAGCAGTATATTTTGATTTATGGAAGGATTGAGGGGGAGGCGTTAAAGGTTTGCTTATGAAGTTAGCAATAAAATTTTCGTAGTAAAGAACATACTTTTGTTTCTGTTTTGTTTTATCCTTTAAATCTATAAACTGAACAGAGCAATATTCATTATCCTTTCTGTTATTATTTGTATAATTATTTTTTGCTTTTTTTTCGGTTCCATCCTGTTCCTTCATCTGTTTTACCAAATGACACATCCCTTTACAATTATTCCGAGGATTTTTTCTTTGAACGCACAAATTTTTCACGATATATGCTTTAAATAAGTAATGGGAAATAAGCGGAGAAACATAGCTCATCGAAAAAAATATATAAAAAAATAATAAACTCGAAGCAATGAATTTCTTATCCATTTAAGAATTTTTATTCTTTTTATGAAACCATTCATTTCAAACTTAACCAAAAAATAAACAATTAACAATCGAAATATTTCGCAACAATTCTTCTCAGACCGATTATAATAATTTTCAAAAGCTATTTTGTTCAATATTTTTAGCGGTTAAACTCCAATTTCCTAAGGAATGAACAATAATTCGGATTAACTCAGGATACGAACACGAATAATTCATTATACTTAATAATCAGAATGCAATACACTTTTTATGTAATTTATTCAATACCATGACGTAACCGGATTCTCAAAATTATTTAAACAAAAAAAGTCCGCCATAAGCGGACTTTTTATCTCTAAAGAATAGAGTTCGATTTCAAGTTAAATTTAGATTGCTCTAACTTCACTCGCCTGCAGTCCTTTTTGACCTTGGGTTATCGAAAATTCTACTTCCTGTCCTTCTTCCAACGATTTATAACCGTCACCAATAATTGACTGAAAGTGAACAAATACATCTTCTCCGGATTTTTGTGTTATAAATCCGTAACCTTTAGAACTGTTGAACCATTTAACGGTTCCGTTTTTGCGCTCTGACATATGAGTGCTCCTTAATAATTTGTTTTTATGAAAATGACAGAAAGCTTTAATGTCAAGGAGTGAAAAGAGGGGTAATTCTATTTCTACTACTACTTCTACATCTTAATTTTACTGCCTATTAGATCAAATATAGTCATTTAATTCTTATGGAACTAATTAATAATTCATTATTTGTTTCATTTCCGAAATAAGTGGAAAAGAATTTGTAAAATATAACTTATATACTAAAATTCTTTGAATAACCTGGCCAAAGGAAATCCAGGCGCTTTCATTTCCAAATCCAAAAAATACCCGAAAGGAGTTTGAGAAACATTATAACCTGAGTTTTTTAATCGTTCCTCTGCTGAATTAAAAAGACTTTGAACACTTTCCGGTGAAGCCTTTGAACTGGAAAGATGGGCAAACGAATGGAGCACAATTCTTTCGGTATTGTTTTTCTTTGCCGCCCATTTAATTTGCTTGAGCATTTTAGTTTCGGCGGATTTTAAGTTTTCTTCATCTTTTTCTTCAACTTGTATAAAGGCCACTAAACATTTTTCAATTTTTTCTTCTTTTGTTAATTCCTCAACCGTTTCGAGTCCTTTTCGACTTGTCTTATAAGCAAACAGATCCGTATACCAAATTAATAATTTCATATTTATTCCGAATTGATTAAATAAAAAATCTCATTTTTTAAGAAGAAGTGCATATACCGAAAACTGCAATGCAACTATAAAAAGAAAAAATGCTGCAGCAATCAGAATTATACCTTCGTTTTGAAAGGTCATAAATGAATGAATCATCTGTTGAAAATCTTCGAATTCACCGTCAAAATTTTTTACTTGTACCAACCCCTGCCAAAGTAAAATGAGAGCTCCGAGAAAAGTAAAAACAGATGCACTAAAAAATATATAAAATCCCGTTCCTTTAGATTTGTCATCTTTCGTCATAATATTTTCCTTAAGGTTCTATCCAGAAAATTCATTTTTCATTTTCATTTAATACTACAAAACCAATTCAAGATCACACCTGCAACCAATCCTATTAACAAATAAACGTGTATTTTTCGGTGATTAACAAAGTTGGATCTACAAATTTCTTCCTTAATAATTAATTAAAAAGAATATAGAAGACTTCACTAAAATTAAATTGAGTAGGATCTTCATGATTCATTACGCGAATTTTATAATGATGCGATTGGTTAATGTCAGAGGGGATTGTCCACAAATATTCTCCCGTATTGACTACACCCGGACTGATTGTAAGAATATATTCCGATTTTTTATACAGATGTATATCTACTTTTTTCATTTCCGACAATACATTCCATTTAATTCTTACTTTATCCCCGGGTTTATAAATATCCTGCGATTTCGGTGATGAAACGTTCAACAAAATTGCATATCGCACTCCGTTATCAACTAATAAATTTTCTGATGACTGCCGGCAGGATAGAATGAATAAAGACAGACTAATAAGAAACAAATTGATTAACTTTTTCATCATGTAATCCAATTTTTACTCTAATATTAATAAATATACAAGTGAAAATCGAGATAAATTTATACTTACATATTCCGGTTCCAAAATAATCTGCTCGAAGAATCCAGCACTAAAGTATCTGCAATTAAATCGTGCAAGGCCTGTTTCTTTGCAGTAAAGGCTGCCATAATAAAACCGAAGCTGAAAAATATGGCCGAAATATATTTGGCAAAATACCGTCCTGTGGCTCTGGCAAAAGAAATTCTTTTGCCTTCATTATCCGTTACTTTTATTCCCACAATCATTTTTCCCAAAGTACCTTGTTTAACACTAGATTCCAACAAGGCAAAATAAAACCAACCAATGATTGAAGAGACCCCGGAAACTATTATCAGAAAAAGATAAAGTTGAATCAAAACATCTGCATCAGGCGGTTGAGCATAATTTTGCGAGACGTATTTAAGCGTTGAAGTATCATTAGGCATAAAAAGAGAGGAAGGACTAAATATTATAAATATCGGAATAAACCATATTGGTGAAATAATTAATAGGATTATATGGTCAATTAGATATGCGGCTGCTCTTTTCCAGAAGCCTGCATAAACAATAGTCAGGTCATATTTTAATTCCTCTTCCAATTAAATAATTATTTTATTCATAAAATTCATATTCATATTGAATAAATACAGCCGGATTTCCCATACCATCGTAACGTATCTTCTCTTTCAGCAATCCTTTTTCATCGTAAAAATATTGAAATCTTGTTTGAAGATTTTCTTCTCCGTCATAAAGTTCTTCCATTATTAAATTATTATCGTCATTGAACGCGAATCTTTTAATATAATGTTTCATTCTTTCCTCAATAGTATTCCCGCGTTCATCATATTTAAAATACTTGAATTTAGGAAGAGACCCCGGTATATCAATTTTTACTATTGTAGGTCGCCCGTCGTCATTGATTTTATATTCTAAAGTTTCAGAAATCTTATCTTCACCAACATATTTTATTGTTCTTACTAAATGCCCTAAAGAATCATATTCATTCTCCGTCTTCAGAAGTATTTCATCATCAGGATTATAACGAATTTCCTTTAAGAGATTTCCGTCTTTATCATATTCATATTCAATCTTATCGTACTCTTTTGTTTTTTCATTATATTCTTTAGCAAAAATCACATTGCCGTATTGATCATATTCCGATAATTTTTGAAATCTTAAATCTTTCCAAATATCGTAAGATGAATGATTTATTAAATTTCCTTTTTCGTCATATTGATATAGATATTTCCTTTCTACGGCACCGCGTGAGGTATAAAAATCGTGTTCAATCAGATTCCCTTTTTCATCATAATGAACGGATTCAACTAAGAATCCCTTCTCTCCAACATTTCCGAATTTATCATAAAAATATGTTTTAGTATGCCTTGCCTTAACCTTAAATTTTTTAGCTTTAATTGCTTCCTTATCTTCCTGCGAAAGTGAATGATAATCCACTTCCTTCTTCTTCAAAGCATTAGATGTATGTTCCTTAGTTCCGCATGAAACAAGAATTAAAAGTGAAGCTAAAATAAAAACACTTAATTTTTTAACCATAATATATCCAGAAAATTATTGATTAAACTTGTTGTTTTACATCTTCGTTCTTTTTACGTTCCCGGTAAAGTTGACCGATTTCCGCTCCGATAACAAATAAAATGGAGGAATAGAACAACCAGAAAGCGACTATGGCTATTAAAATGAATGCACCGTACATTTTACTGATACGCAGGAAATGGTTTACATAATAACCGAATAAAATAGCCGCTGCTTTCCATAAAAAAGTTGCCCAGAATGCGCTTAATAACGGAACTTTTTTACCGAGATTCTCATATGGTATCAAATAATAGAAAACAAAGAAAAGAAAGAAAACAATCAGAAAAGAAATAATTGATAAAATTACGTCTTGAAAATCACTTAATTGAAAAATATTTAGAAATTCAATTTGATCCGCAAGATTTATCAAAAAATTCAATACGGGCAGAATAAAATTTGAAATCAAAACCAAAAATATCAACAGCAAAACCATTCCGAAATCCCGCAAAAGACCAATCCATGCACTCTTCTTTTTAGTAACGCCGTATATTCTATTCAATACTGTTCTAATACTGCTGAAGAGCCAAGTAGCTGTAAATAATAACCCGAAAGAGCCTAAAAATGCCGTCATAGTTTTATATTCAATAACACCCGGAATTCTTTTCATTATAAAAGCCTTGGTGTAAGCTGCAGGATCGGGATACGGAATAATAGTATCGATTAAAGTTGTAATTTGCTGCTCCACACTGTTCGGCGAAATAATGTGCCCTAGTATGGAGAATGTTAATAATATTATCGGTATAATGGAAATCAACAAAGAAAATGCAATTCCGGCTGCACCTAGAAACAGATGGTGTTCATCCAATCGGCGGAATAAACCGACAACATAGTGATCCATAAAATGCAAGAACCGGCGAATATTTCTGAATGAGAAATACCCACCGAGAAATCGAAATATTCTAAATCGCATGTTGCATTTTTTCCGGAATTGATTTGTAAAATAGTTCCTTTAGCTCATCTAATGAGATATTAATTATATCATTTATTACTAAAGAAGAACCTCCGGTTTTTCCAATATTTTTGAACGGGAAATTTTGGTTTGATAAATATTCTTCAAATTCTGCTTGCTTTTCCGGTGAAATTGATACAATCACTCTGGATTGAGATTCTGAGAACAAGGTTTTATCCAGTCTTTCAACTACATCCAGACTAACTTCCGCACCAATACAGTTTTCCTCATCTATAATCGCACACTCGGCCAATGCAGTAACGATGCCTCCGTCGGAGATATCGTGTGCTGAATTAAGCAAACCTTTTTTAATAGAGGTAAGAATAATATTCTGTAATTTTTTTTCTGTATCCAAATCAATTTCGGGAGCATCTCCTTCAACAAGACCATGAATAACACTCAAATATTCGCTCCCGCCAAGTTCGCCCAAATCGGAACCGAGTACGTAAATTAAGTCCCCTTCATTCTTGAACTGCGAAGTAGTTACGTGACTCAAATTTTCTACTAGTCCTACCATTCCAATTACCGGTGTCGGATAGACTGCAGTATCGGGACTTTCGTTGTAAAAACTTACGTTTCCTCCTGTAACCGGAGTATCAAATTTTCGGCAAGCTTCTCCCATACCGGCAATAACTTCGGTAAACTGCCAATATATTTCAGGCTTGTAAGGATTTCCAAAATTCAAACAATTAGTTATACCCAACGGAATACCCCCGGAACAAACAACGTTTCGAGCGGCCTCGGAAACGGCAATCATCGCACCTTTGCGCGGATTAAGATAAACATATCTTCCGTTGCAATCGGTTTTCATTGCAATGGCTTTGTCAGTATCCTTAATATAGATTACTGCAGCATCCGCTCCCGGTCCTACAATTGTATTGGTTCTAACCATAGAATCATACTGACGATAAACCCATCGCTTTGATGCAATATTAGGAGATGAAAAAACTTTTTTGAAAGCCTCCTGATAATTCTCCGGTTCGGGTAATTTTTCGAAATTAAAACTATGTTTTTCCTCAATGTAATCTGGTTTCCGAGTTTCTCTTATATAAACGGGAGCTCCGCCGCCTAAAACCAAATCGAATGCTGGGACTTCAGCTTTAAGCTGACCATTGCGATAAATTTCAATTTTACCCGTATCAGTAACCTCTCCTATAATTTCGCAATTCAAATCCCACTTTTCGAATGTATCTATAATTTTTTGTTCACATCCTTCTTTGGCAACCAAAAGCATTCTTTCTTGACTTTCGGAAAGCATTATTTCATAAGCGGACATATCAACTTCGCGAAGAGGAACCTTATCCAAGTCAATTTTCATTCCTGCTTCACCCTTCGCGCTCATCTCGCTGGAAGAACAACTGATTCCCGCCGCACCCATATCTTGTATTCCGATAATCCAATCATTTTTTATAATTTCAAGAGTGGCTTCGAGCAAAAGTTTTTCTGTAAACGGATCTCCTACTTGAACCGAGGGTCTCTTAGCTTCCGATTCCTCGGAAATTTCTTCACTAGCAAATGTAGCACCGTGAATTCCGTCTCGCCCTGTAGCCGAGCCGACAATCATAACCTTTCGACCTTTTCCCTTTGCAACAGCGCTTGCAGTCTGGTTGTGCTTAACAATACCGACTGCCATAGCATTCACTAATGGATTACCTTGATAAGATTCATCGAAATATACTTCACCGGCTACGGTCGGAACGCCGAAACAATTGCCATAATCGGCTATTCCCTTTACGACACCTTCGAATAGATACTTCGTTCTTGCATCGTCTAAAGAGCCGAATCGCAATGAATTTAACGCGGCAATCGGACGGGCACCCATTGTGAAAATATCACGTAGAATTCCTCCAACGCCGGTAGCAGCACCTTGATACGGTTCAACCGCGGAAGGATGGTTGTGGCTCTCTATCTTGAATGCAATCGCATAACCATCACCGATATCAATTAAACCGGCATTTTCTTCTCCGGCACTAACTAATAATCGTCCCCCTTCTCTCGGTAAAGTTTTTAATTGTGCAATTGAATTTTTATAGCTGCAATGCTCGCTCCACATCACAGAAAATATTCCTAATTCAGAATAATTAGGAGTGCGACCAAGAATAGTGCATATTTTTTCAAATTCTTCTTTAGTTAATCCGTGCTCTAACGCTAATTCTAATGTTACCTCAGGCTCAGTCATAGGTCCAATAATTTAAATTTTAGAAAGCGAAATATAATACTTTCACGAATAAGTATTTAACGTAATATTCATTCAAAGACAATATTTATAAGCGTCTCACACTTAGGCAGGAAAAATAAGATTCAGACAAGGATCACAAATCCGGAGTGTAGTACTTTACTAACCGAAATTCAGATATTTATCCCAAATTTCATATAATTTGAATGTAGCATTAACATCATTTCCGCAATAAATTGCTATTTCATCGTTTCTTCCGGCTTTATGCAATTCTTTTACATCCATACCGGTAATTCCCTGATTTTTGGGCGATTCTATATTGAAAGATTTACAATAAAAATCGAGATTGAATTTTTTAATCAAGCCGTGAAACGTAAATTCCTCTAAAAGGTCGATGTGTGATTTATGATCGAAACGGCTGCGCAGAAAATTTCGTGTCGGTTTAATTTTGTTAATTGCACTTCTTAGCATCAGGAATGGAATATCGAACTGTCTCCCGTTAAAAGAAATAATTTTTCCAGCCTTTTCTACAACCTCCCAAAAAGAGGAAAGCATTTCCGATTCTGTACAAGCTTTATATTTTATTTGCTTTTCCTCGTTCACCCATTCTTTATTTTCACCTTCAAAATAAACGATAGCATTTTTAGTATCCGTTCGTAGCATACCGATACAAATCACTTTAGCGGTTAGGGGATACAAACTCAAATATCTTTTTGCCTCTTCTATTTTTTCATTTCTAAGTAATTCGTCTTTCTCCTTTTCAGCATAACGGAGAAGAAATTCTTTTTGAGATTCTTCCAAAGAATCAAAATTGAATCCGACTGTCTCAATGTCGAATACAATGTCCATGTTATTTCCTTAAGATATTAACCTCTTTTTCAAAATTTAAAACTGCTTCATAAAATTCATCAGGTAATGGCTGCGCCTTCTGATTTTCTTTATCTATATGAACCACAACCCCTTTACCCTCTGCTATAACTTCATCGGTGGATTCTCTATAAACCAAATGCTTAAAACCAAAACTGGATGTTTTCACAAAATCAATTTTTGTAAATATCTTTAATTTATCGTCCAAATGTGCGGATTTCATATAATTGCATTCATTTCTTACCATTATAAAGAAACTATTATCCACTAAAAAATGCCGGAAATTGAATTGCTTTTTTAATTCTTTAAGATATGCAATTCTTGCATCTTCGAAATAATTAAAATAGACCGCATTATTGCATACTCCCAGTAAATCGACTTCGTGGAACTTCACAGTCTCTTCTATAATCTGAGTATACTCATCGAATTTTCCGTTTTTATCTTTGTTATTTGCCACGATATTCTCTCCGTTCAGGATTATTTAATTGATATTAATTTCTAATATAACCATAAAACAATATATTAAGATATAAATAAACGGGACTTTATATCAAGCAACTATCATTTCATATTTTCATTGTTAAGTCAAACACAGATATCGACACCTGCTTTTCTTACCGGTTGCTTATTTTATTAGTTTACGACGTTTTACTTCCTTGGTATAATGCTATCGAAAACGTCGTTTGTTCAGGAAAAATAATTATCAGGAATTACTCTTATGTTGTAGCAGTTAATATTTTGAAAATTGTACTAGCAATTGGACAAACTAATTATCAAAGAATTTCTCAATTGAATTAATAATTATCTACTAGCACATCTTAAAAATTATCAAAATTATTTATAGTTGAATTATCTTAATCGATTTCTTGAAGGGAGTATGAAGATAATTCTCTAATCGTTATTTGGAATTGTAAAGTAAAATTTTGTTCCTTTTCCCAAATCGCTTTCCACCCAAATTTTACCCCCTATTTTCTTCACTAACTCTGCGCAAAGAATTAAACCTAAACCGGTTCCGGTTTCACCTTCTGTTCCAAGTGTAGATACTTTTTCGCTAATTTTAAATAATTTTTTAACCGTATCCGGTTCTATTCCAATACCGCTGTCTTCAACACATACTTTGGTATAATCACCATCTTTCTCTGCGTAAACGGTAATAGTACCTCCCACCGGTGTAAACTTAAGAGCATTCGAAATCAAGTTACGCAAAACGGTACTCAACATATTTTCATCGGTAAATACTTTAATCGAGGGGTCAATTTTTGATTCAATTGATATCTTTTTCTCTTTCGTCTGTAATTTATAAAGATAGATAAGACTATCGGCTAAATCTTTCAAAACAAAATCATCAGGTTCAAATTCAATTCTATTAGTTTGAATCCTTGACCATTCCAAGAGACCGTTTATCAATTTATAGGTTTTTTCAATGCTCGATCTTAGAGTCGACATCAACATTTTCTTTTCTTCATCGGATTCGGAATCCCATTCGTCAATTAAAAGAGAGCTCAAACCTAACAACGAAGTAAAAGGAGAACGTACATCGTGAGCAATAATGGAGAAGAACCGGTCTTTGGTAGCGTTCGCTTCCCTTAAATGTTCCTCCGACTCTTTCAATTTATGAATCGTATTCTTCAGTTCGGTTATATCAATTAGAGTCCCCATTAACTTTCCGTCGTCGAGCAGCCTGCAATTTTCCAATACCCAAATTACGGAACCGTCTTTACGTTTCATCGGGAATTCATTCGACAGAATTACTTTTTTATGTTTTAGTTTTCTTAAAAAGTCTTCCCTATGTTCAACATCCAAATATAACTCCCTGGCATCAAGAGACTTAATTTCTTCTATCGAGTTATATCCGAACATTCTAGCAATTGCTAAATTACATTCCAGAACAGTCCCCTCTACCGTTGTAATATAAACGCCCGCCAAATTAGTTTCAAATAGCGTTTTAAATTTATTTTTTTCATCCTCCAATTCTTTTTTGATAGTATACTCAAGAGTAACATCCCGGAATATTCCCTCAATTGCAATCGGCTTGTCATTCTCATCGAATATTAACTTACTATTGAAAGATAATATCTTTGATTCTCCCGATTTATCTATAAAACGGATTTCATAATTTCTCACTTCCTTCTGCTGATATATCATCTCCAGGAATCTATTTCTTCCTTCCATATCCTGATAAAAAATTGATGAATCCTGACCAATCAATTCTTCAACTTTATAACCGCTAATCTTTTCCACAGAAGGACTTATAATTTCGATAGTTCCGTCGATGGAGGTCCTGTAATATACGTCAAGTAAATTTTCAAAAATATATCTATACTTTCTTTCGTTATCTCTAACCTTTTGTTCGGCTTTCCATCTGTCTGTAGCATTTCTGTTAGTTACCCTTACGCCAATGAAAGTCCCGTTTTCATCCATCACAGGATTACAAGTATGACGCAATACTCTAAAATCACCGTTTTTCTTTAATATCTTAAATTCAATCGGCTTGGGTCTTTCATTATTCAATTCCTGAAGATAATGTTCCTTCACTCTCTCCTTATCTTCGGGATGAACTATTTCCAAGAGTAAGTCCGGATTTTCTATAAATTCCTCATGTGTATATTGTGTCTGATAGACACAGGAAAGGGAAGAATATTCTATTTTTCCTTCAGCAGTTAAATAATATTCCCAATCGTAAGTATAGTTTAACAGAGATTGGAATTTTCTTTCGCTAGATAGCAGTTCTTTTTCCGAAGATTTTAATTTTTGGCTTGCGATATTTGATTTCCTTTTTTGATAGAGTATCACTTCTCCGGAGATAACAAGAACAAATAATCTCGAAAAAATGCTGATATAAGTATTTGTATTTAATCCTGCATTAAAATAAGCGACAAACAAATCAGCTAAAACATAAATGCCTAACGGGATTAAATATTCCCTTTCATCTAAAACAACAAAAGATATTATTACAGGAATTATTAATATTAATAGGATGTGCCAATCAACGTTTAATAATAAAACCAGGAGCACTAATAAAATAGCCAATAACAGAGTGGAGAGATAATATGTTATACGCGATGTATTTTTTGCCATAACAAGGATAAAAAAATAGCAAATACAATTTAAAAATACTATTTAATAAGATTCATCTTTCCAGTAAAAGATCTACCACCTACAATGATATTGTAAAAATATATTCCACTTGCAACATCCTTGTTATAGTCATCGGTTCCGTCCCAACTAATAAGATAATTACCTCCCGGCAATTCTTTCTCTAAAAGTTGTTTTATCAAACGTCCTAAATTATCGAAAACTTTAATTTGAACCAAACTGCCGGTATAATTTCCAGGAATGGAGAATTTAATTATAGTAGAGTTATTGAACGGATTAGGATAGTTGGATGCCGTAATATAAAGTGGTATTAATTCATTGTTTTCTAAATCGGTTATTTCCGTTAAAAGACTTCCACCGTTCCCCCTTGATTCTCCGTTTTTGTCTGCTAAATAAATATTAACCCAATCCGGTCTTTCTGCCAAATCTAAATATGAATCTTCCCATTCGGTATCTGTAAGTCTCTTAAAATTAACTGTTGTATATTCATAGTAACTATATGCTGGTCCGCAGAAAGTAATTAATCCACTGCCGGGTAATTCCACATTCACAACTAATAAATTTATTGGTCCTGTGCCTGAATGAGCCACCCATCCAACCGGGGAGCCCATTTCATCTGCCGGAGCTGTATGGTAATCAGCAACTAAATAATCAGACTTCATTAAATCGAGTGAAGAAATTGCAAAATCGAAACTGTAAAACAATTTTGTATACCAGCCATCTATTCGCGTGATAGGTGCGCAACCATTAACATTTTCAAAGAAAAGGAATCTGCTTAAAAACGACATTTCTTCTTCGGTTAATATTTCTCCATTCAATTCTTTGGTCGTTATAGTAATCATAGTATCGGAAAACTGACTCAAATTATTAAAGTATTCGGCCACAATATTATTAACAGTGATTCCCGAATTATCAAGTTCTTCAAATTTTGTTTTTGATTTTATTGCATAGTCTTTTAATGCCGAATAAAACTCCGGATAAGGTTCAACATAAATATATGGAAATGAGCAAATTGGTATTCCTGAATAAGATTGCTTTGCATACAACAAATTATCATGACGCAATTCAGTCCAAGAAGATAATTGGGTGTTCATTTTCTCCTGCCACCAAGCTGCCGTTTGCATAAATTCTGGCAAATTTTCCCTGTTTTGAGGTGGATTTAATTTTTTAATGAGATTCAGCCAGCCTAGATATACCGATTGGCTCCAATACTCCGAATCAAAATTATTAATTAAATACCTTAACGCCGCAAGGTTGGAGGCATAATGATATTCATCCAATTCACTCTCCAGCAACTGCGCCGAAGCATCATTCCCCAATGCGAATAAAATATCTTGTGTGTTCGGAAGCATTCTCAATACTTTTTCTCCATACCATTTAATCCTGTCGAATACTACCGAACCTAAAATATATGAATCTATTATAAATCGTTGACCAAATAACAAAAATGCAGAAGCAGGCTGAATAGAATCGGGAGACATCGGATTTGACACCAATAAATGCGAAAGTATTTTTTGATTCGCAAAACTTTGATTTGCCAATGTATCTTGGAATTCAAAAAATTTGTCGTCATTCCAAATATCAGTAATCGAATTGAGGTTTATGGCTTGCTCCATAAAACTCAGATTATTGACTGTAACATTATCTTGACCACCAATAATAGCTACTATAGTTTTTTCAATTTTCTGATAGTCATCCTCAGCATTGGAAATCTCTAATAATTTATTAATTAAAAAAGCATCCGCAATTTGTCTTTTCAATACAAAGATATCCTCTTCACTTAATACTGCTTTTGGATTCGCTAAATAAATTTCAATCCTTCCCAACCACATCATTGCTTTAAAATATTTTTTCATCCATTCAATTTCCTCATAATGTCCGCGTGGTTTGAACTGACTGAAATCAATTAATCTTCCTTCACTACCGAATATATCCACTGGCTGAACTTGATATGATTCAATATAACTTAATAATTGATTTAGCTTTGGAATGTTTTCTGAATAGTAAGGAATGGTTTCGTCAATTAATAATTTTAACGGAACACTCAAATATAAATCGACATCTTGCAAGCAATTTTTCATAAGGGAATCGGAAATATATATAGTTTCCAACTCATCCATATTGTCGTGCATCTTCAATAATAAATTCTTTAATTTATCATATAAAAAATATTTTTCCATTTCATATAATATTCTATCGTATGAATTGTGAACCGAATAAAGAATTGCATCGGTTGAAATAAAAAGAGGTAGATCCTTATGGAAAATATCTTCGAACATTTTAAGAAAAGATTCACTACTGATTCTTTCTGTAACCATAAACCCATGGTCAGCTAATAGCTGCTTCTCATAGTTTGTCAATTCATATTTAATATTTACGGAATCTTGATAAAGCGGATCCCCGTTTGTGATCACTTTGTCTTTAAATATTCCAGCCGGATGCATTTGCATCAATTGCTGTGTGCTTAAATTCTGATTAGAATTTAGAAATTCACTATAATCATCTAAATTAAAATTACTTTGCGGAAAAATAGATGAAAAGTTCAATAACAATATCGCCCGAATTGCTATTTTGAACATCACACCCCCACATTAAAGTTTCTGGAAAGAAAATACTCAATTTTATTTGGAATTTCAAGGAAATCTAAAAGTAATTTCGAATATATACATAAGGCAACCCCCTTTATGCAAAAGACGATCACCTTATGTAATACATTATGAAAAGGAATAAAATTACATCGCCGGATCAGTGAAATCCAATTCGTTTTTTGCTAATTTAACCGCAGCATCATCGCCATATCTTTCATCAGTAAAAAGCACCCTTGTTCCGCGTGAATTCAAGGAATTAATTAAACCCCAGCCCGCTTGTTTACATAGCAAAACTTCTGCCCCTTCGAGAGCTGCATATAATTCATCGTGATTATGTCCGTGTCCGTGATGATGATGATGATGAGAATGATGATGTTCATGCCCGGAATTTCCTTTAGAGAAAGGATTAATAATTTCTTTTCTCTCCTTTATTTCTCCATCGCGGATATCATAAAGAATAAATCCTTTGCATCTACCTACGTGTCCCACCACATTTTTGTAATTATTAGTGGCAACTGCAATTTTCATTTTATCCTCCTATGAGTTTATTTTAAGCGCAAGACCATTAAATAATGCATCGGCAACCTTATTACGCGCACTTTTTATTATTCTGCCGAATGTCTGCCGCGAAATCCCCATTTTTTCGGCCGACTCCTCTTGCGTTAAACCATCATAATCGGATAGTTTTAATGCCTCAAACTCGTCCCTTTCAATCACTATCTCCGAAAGTAATTTGAGAGGAATACCTTTAGGCTTAAAATAACTTGCCCCAGGGTCGCATTTACATTTTCTATGTTTTTTGGGTCGAGGCATAATATCAAGTTTCTTATTTTGAGCATATGCTCATAACAAATATAAAAAATTTTAATCTTGTTATAAAGTAAAAGTTAAAATTTCATTAATTGACGAGAGTTCATATTTGGGTCGAATTTGCCGTATTGAATCAATTTTATTTTTTACTCCTGTGGAAACCAATGCCGTATCGATGCCAAATTTATTTCCCATCTGTATATCAGTTTGAATTCGATCTCCCACTAATAAATAATTTTCCAGTGGTAAAGATATTTTTCTCTTGATAGCTTTAAACATATGTTCCGAAGGTTTTCCGAAATGATCTTCCAAAACTCTGCCTGTTCTCTTCTCCAAGGCTGAAATTACAGTTCCTGCATCTGTAATCTCTCCATTGTTAACGGGACAAGTATCGTCAATATTTGCGGCAAAAAACTTTGCTCCTCTTTCAAGTGCCCGGGCAGCGATTTCTAATTTATCGAAATTTAATGTCCTGTCGAGCGTAATTACTACTATATCAATATTTTCAGGATCCTCACTATACTGAACAATATGATTATCTATAGCATTAATAAAAGTTGACTCACCGATTGCGTAAAACAACCTACCCGGAAATTTATTTATTAAATATTCCCTTATTACTTCCGTACAAGAGATTATCTGACTTTCATCTATTTGAATACCATTCTCCCTCAAAAAGGATGCGTATTCCTCTATTGTACCCGTAGTTTTATTTGTGACGTAAATTATTTCTTTGCCTAATTCATTCAATCTATTAATTACCTTATCCGCACCCGGAATAGTTGTCGAGCCGCGATAGACGGTTCCATCCAAATCAAAAATAAATCCGGAATACTTATTTAGCATTAGAGGTTTACTTCCTTTTTCATTAAATAAAATGTTTCTTCTATTTCTCTGGGGGAATAGCCCAATTCGGTTTCGGCTTTTAGAGTTATCAGTCCCGATTTCAAAGGTCGTTTAGCGGGCTGATTCAGCTCTACGGTTTTAATCGGCGTTATCAAACTTTTATCCAGATTAAAATAATCGGCTATTCTAAGAGTAAAATCATATCTACTTAAGAATTCCTTTCCGCCGATATGATAAATTCCCTCTTTCTGATATTCTACAATTCTTCTTATGCCGTCAACCAAATCATCTATAAAAGTGGGATTATTTATCTGATCAGTAACTATCCGTATCGGCTTATTTTCTCGCAGTGAAGATACTACCCACTTAACAAAATCGGGTCTGCCGTATTTTGCAGGACCGTATAAAACATTCGTCCTTATTACCGTCCCTTTTATTCCACTGGATTTTATAGCATTTTCACTTGCAAGCTTTGTCCTGCCGTAATAACTGATCGGGTTAACCTTATCTTTTTCATCGTAGGGACCGTTTTCCCCGTCGAATACATAATCGGAGGAGATATGGATTAAATGTGCATCACACGTCCAGCAGTAATGTGCTAAATTATTCACGCCGACAACATTTATATTCCAAGCCAATTCTTTATTAGATTCACAACCATCAACGTTTGTATATGCTGCAGCGTTAATAATGACGTCGGGATAAAAATCGTTAATAATCTTTTTTACTTCATTCTTTTTAGTAATATCTAATTGGGAGTAATTTACCCCTTTTATAAAAGATGTGTCTTCAGCCGAGCAAGTAAAAAGTTCTATATTGCTTTTTTTTTGATAATATTCGGTCAAACGCTGCCCCAACATTCCGTTTGAGCCAACAATTAATATACGTTTCTTAATAAAATTCTTTGCTAATATCATTTTTTAAATTATTATAATCATCAAATTCAGTATAACTTGTAATAACGCCCGCAGCGGTGTTTGCGAATCGTAAAGATTCATAAATCGAATTACTGCAAATATAGGAATAAAAGAAAGCAGCCCCAAAAATATCGCCGCAACCAACGTTATTTTCTCCGCTTGTTTTGATCGAAGGCACAAATAATCTGATCAGTTCACCATTTTCCTTTGCATAAAGAACCGCACCACGATCACCTTTCGTTATCAACAGCACTGAACAATCGTATTGTAAAATACTATTAGCTTTTTCGAATTCATTATTCCCTTCCGAAATAGTATCCAATTCATATTCATTAGTTTGAATTATATCCACATTCGAAAGCCAGATTTCTTTCTGAGGAACCTTCCGAAAATAGCGCTGTCCATTTTCATCAATTCCACGGGAAAGTGTATGGATGTCGATATAAATTGGACAATGAAATGATGCACGAATTTTAATCAGATCGTCAGTCGAAATGTCAAATCCATTTATCATATTTATTAAAATGCCGTCGTATTCTCTTTTTGAGATCAGGAATTCATCAAGATCTAAAGTACCACCTAAATTTTCAAACTTCTCTATTCTCTCTTTACCTTCTTGCAGATACAAATGGACTTTAGGCATTTTATCGGAAATTTTAACATAGCTGTTATCTGTCTTACTAACAATATTTTCCAATTCAGAATTATAGTTATTATCAATTTCCGTAACAGGAAAAATAGAACAGTTTTTTTCGATTAAATTAATTAATCCGGTAATTGTATAATACAATCCACCGGGTTTATTCTGAACCGAATTACCGCGATGAATAAAATCCATCACCGTGTGTCCTATGATTGCAATATTCCTTTTCATCACTAAATAAAAATAATAAAATTGTACTTAGTCAGGAAGTTTAGAACGACATTCAGTCTTTTTTTGTTAACTTTAAACGTTAAATAAAATAATTCTTGGAAATACGAATATGAAGATTGGAATTACTTGTTACCCCACATACGGCGGAAGTGGAGTTGTCGCAACTGAATTAGGAAAAGAATTGGCAAATTTAGGACACGAAGTTCATTTCGTGTCTTATGCATTACCTCATAGATTACCTCAGTTTGTTGAAAATATTTTTTTCCACGAAGTTGAAGTAAGCAACTATCCGCTTTTTGAACATCAGTTATACGGATTGGCTTTAACAAGTAAAATGGTCGAAGTACTTTCCTATGAACAACTCGATCTATTCCACGTACATTATGCTATACCACACGCTACTAGTGCATATCTAGCAAAGAAAATATTAGAGAAAGAAAATAAAAAATTAAAATTTATTACAACTCTTCACGGTACCGACATAACCCTTGCAGGCTTGGAACCATCATTTTTACCCCTCGTTAAATTCAGCATTGAAGAAAGCGATGGAGTTACAGCTGTATCACGGTTCTTAAAAGAAAAAACCATTACAAATTACCACATAAATAAAGAAATTGAAGTTATTCCCAATTTTATCGATACCAAAAAATTTAAACGTGTAGAAGATTGTACATTCAGAGATCATATCGCTCCTAACGGAGAAAAAATTTTAGTTCACGTATCGAATTTTAGGATTGTTAAAAGGGTTACCGATACAATCAGAATTTTAGAACTTGTGAATAAAGAAATTCCCACAAAATTGGTGCTTGTTGGCGATGGCCCCGATAGAAGCGAATGCGAAAGATTAGCTAGAGAAAAAGGATTGCATAAACATGTATTCTTCCTTGGGAAGCAAGACGGTCTTGCACAAATTTTAAGCGCCGGTGATATATTTTTAATGCCCTCACAAAGTGAAAGTTTCGGACTTTCAGCCCTCGAAGCAATGGCATGCGAAGTTCCAGTTGTAAGTACAAGCGTTGGCGGACTTCCGGAACTCGTAATTCAGAATCAAACGGGTTACATTGCTGAAATCGGTGATGTGGAGAGAATGGCTCGCTATTCTATCGATTTGCTGACTAATCCCAAAAAGTATAAAAGATTTGCAGAAAATTCGAGAAAACGCGCTGTGGAAGAATTTGATATTAATAAAATTATTCCAAAATATATAGAGTATTACGAAAAGATATTGAACCGTTAATTCAGGTTTTTCTTTTTTTCGATTTAATATCAAGAGTACATTTTTCTTCTGAATACTAAATAAGAACTCCGGCTAAATTAATTTACATCTGTTCAGAGTAGTTGATATCCATATGAACAAGTGATTTAGCTGTATTTAATTATCAATGGTATAAACTACAACAGAAAAATTTATTTAGTTTTTTAATTCATTCAATTTAATTACTTCTTGAAATAAAATTCTTTCATTAATCCGCGATATAAATTACTATCCATCCTAATTTATAATTCTCCTTCAATCCAATTAATTAATTGTAAACTTAAATCTTTGCATATAAAATTGTACCCAGCTATTCTCACCTAAAAAACCTTCCATAAAACTCACCAAAAATATTTTTCGTGTAAGGATATACATCAAGGCGCATATTTTTAGGCTATACACCTCTATTTTATTATTTATTACTTGTTTTGTTTGTTTTTACCTTATTTTTTACCGTTTTTCAGATTGTTTTTCTTAAAAATTTAGAACATTTCATTTTAACAATACAAAGGAGTTGCTAATGAAAAAAATTGAGGCAATTGTAAGACCGCATAAATTAGACGAAATTCACGAAGCTCTGCGCGAAGCTGGGTTTGCAGGATTGACCGTTATCGAGATGCGAGGGTACGGCAGACAAAAAGGACACACCGAGATTTACCGCGGTTCGGAATACAGCATTGATTTTGTCCCTAAAATAAAAATTGAATTAGTCTGCAGCGAAGAACGAACAGACGAAGCCATAAAAATAATTATTGACATCGCAAAGACAGGCGAAATTGGCGACGGGAAAATATTCGTTAGCTCAATTGAGAATGCTATTCGTATACGTACCGAAGAATCTGGTAAAGCCGCACTTTAAATAGCTAAAGGAGTATTAAATGAGGAAAATAATTTTATCAATCATATTTTTTATTACTTGCAACACAATTTCTGCCCAAGCTAATCTGGGAGTTGATGTATACAGCAGATACATTTGGAGAGGTTTAGATTTCGGTAATTCATCCAGCGTTCAACCTTCCGTATCATTCGAATACAAAAACTTTTCTGCGGGAATTTGGGGAGCTTACTCATTAGATAACAGCGCTTCTCCATATTCGGAAGCTGACTTCTGGTTGAGCTACAGTTTTAATACCAGCTTCGGAAATGTTTCGCTAATATATACTGATTATTTTTTCCCTGATGCCGGATTAAAATACTTTAATTATGAAAATAAAGGAACGGGTGCTCATACTTTAGAAGCAGGTATTGCTTATACCGGCAAAGAGAGTTTTCCAATAACTATATCATATTATCATAATTTCTATAACGATATCGACAATTCATCCTATCTCGAACTAAGTTATCCATTCGAATTCGAAAACACCTCTCTTTCAATTTTTGCCGGTGCTTCCTTATCGAATTCTTTGCTATATGCAACTTCCAAAGCCGAACTAATTAACACAGGGTTTTCAATGACTAAAAAAATCCGGATAACTGAGGAATTCGTCTTGCCTGTTAAAGCTTCCTATATTCTTAATCCCGCTTTAGAGGCAAGCTATTTTATTGTTGGATTTTCACTTTAGAAAAATTTTGAGGAGATAAAATGAGATTATTACTAATATTATTTTTTGTACTTCCACTAACAATATTTGCCGATGATAAAATAAAGGCATCGGATGTTCAAACAAATTTAGATTACGTATGGGTGTTAGTTGCAACCGCATTAGTATTCTTTATGCAAGCCGGATTTGCAATGGTTGAAGCCGGATTAACCAGAGCTAAGAACGCCGTAAATATTATGATGAAAAATTTAATGGATTTTGCATTCGGCTCCATATCTTATTGGGCAGTAGGTTTTGGTTTAATGTTTGGCGTAAGTGCAGCCGGATTGTTTGGAACCAGCGGTTTCTTCTTTTCCGATTTTACAAAAGAAGGCGACACTTGGCTCTACGCATTTTGGTTATTTCAAACAGTTTTTGCAGCAACTGCCGCAACAATAGTATCAGGCGCTGTTGCCGAAAGAACAAATTTCAAAGCATATTTAATTTATTCTGTTTTTCTTTCGGCGTTAGTTTATCCTATTTTCGGAAGCTGGGCATGGGGCAGCCTTTATAAAGGAAGCGGATGGTTAGAAAGTCTCGGGTTCATCGATTTTGCAGGCTCTACCGTAGTTCATTCCGTGGGAGGTTGGGCAGCCCTTGCAGGTGCTTTAGTGCTTGGACCACGAATTGGAAAATTCGACAAGAACAACAAACCAAGGGCAATACCTGGACACAATATAACCTTGGCAGCACTCGGTACTTTTATTTTGTGGATGGGATGGTTCGGATTTAATTCCGGCAGTACAACAGCTGGGACAAAAGACATTGCGCTTATTGCAGTCAATACTACACTTTCGGGATCTGCCGGAGCAATATTGGCAATGATAACTTCCTGGAATTTGTTAAAAAAACCGGATGCTTCCATGGCATTGAACGGAGCGTTGGCAGGACTCGTTGGCATAACAGCAGGATGTGCAAACGTAACTCCGTTATCTTCCGTAATCATAGGAGCAATAGCAGGATTTCTGGTAGTAATTTCGGTTCTTTTTATTGAAAGAAAATTGCACATTGATGATCCGGTGGGGGCAATTTCGGTTCACGGTGTTTGCGGTTCTTTCGGTACTTTGGCAGCCGGGATATTTGATGTTAATGGATTTAATTTATCAACTGTGGGCGTTCAATTGATAGGAATAGCAGCTGCGTTTTTATGGACTTTTCCAGTAATGTTCGCTGCTTTCAAATTTATTGATAAACTCGTAGGCTTGCGCGTTTCCCCTGAGGAGGAAAGAGATGGCTTGGATATAGGCGAACATGGAATGGAAGCCTACCCAGAATTTGAAAAAAGCGTTTAATCCCACTCTTAAAGTCCCGCATTATTTTATCATGCGGGACTTCCCTTTTACTATTGCCCGCTAAATTCATAACTTTGCATACTAACAGAAATTTTAGGTTGCAATGAAATCAAAAGGATATATTCATATATACACGGGAAACGGCAAAGGGAAAACAACTGCGGCATTGGGACTCGCAGTAAGAGCTGCGGGAGCCGGAATGAAATCTTTAATTATCCAATTTATGAAGGAGTATCCCTACAGCGAACTCATTTCTTTACAACATCTGAAAGAATTTATTACCGTCGAACAGGTTTGCAAAGATGATTGGGTATTGAAGGGCATTCTTCCACCCGAAAATGAAAAAGAGAAAGCTGCCGATGCTTTACAAAGAGTATTAAATTCTATGTTAAATAAAGAATTTAATATTATAATATTAGACGAAATATGTGCTGCAATTTATTTCAAGCTAATTGATGAACAAAAGGTAATTGAATTTATAAAATCCAAACCGCTAAACATTGAACTCGTATTGACAGGCAGATATTGTTCTCAACAGCTAATGGATTTAGCCGACTTAGTAACAGAAATGAAAGAAGTAAAACATTATTATCAACAGGGCGTACTTTCACGCAGAGGAATTGATTCGTGAAAAAATTTTTAGTTGATATCGATGGCGTAATAAAATTGGGAAATAACCCGGCTCCCTTTATAAACGAGTTCTTAGATTTTATTTACAAGAACAATATACCTACTTGTTTTATCAGCAATTCAACAATTTCAAATTCGGAAATGATTAAAGATTTTTTCATTTCTAAAGGCATCGATTTAAAAATGCCGGTAATGAGCGCAGCAGATGCGGCACTCAATTATGTTAAAAACAATTTTTCCCGTGCTGCTGTTTTCTGTTCCGAACCAGTAAAAAAATCGTTCGGTAACTTCATTGATTATGATAAGCCCGAATGCGTCGTAATAGGTGATTTAGGCAAGGAATGGAATTTTGAAATAATGAACAGAATATTTAATTATGCTTTAAATGGCGCCGTATTAATTGCAATGCAGAAAAATAAATATTGGAAAACACCCGAAGAAGGTTACCTTTTAGATGCAGGAGCATTTATCAAAGCCATCGAATATGCATCCGGGAAAGAAAGCATTTTAATCGGAAAGCCCTCACCTCTTTATTTTAAGTCTGCATTGGAGCTCTGCGGCAATTCCGATGATGATGATTTCCTAATGTTGGGAGACGATCTTTATTCCGATATCGGAGGAGCGCAGTCAATCGGCGGAAAGGGAATTTTGATTTACACCGGTAAAACCGCTTATCCAATTTCACCTGAGGTAGAAATTAAACCGGATTATGAGGTTAAAGACCTCAAAGATGCTATAACATTATTACACAATATTTTATTAGGGGATTGATCAACTTGGAACATTTACTAGGAGCACATACATCAATAGCAGGCGGAGTAAGCAAATCCGTTGAACGCGCAGAAAAATTAAACTTCACGGCGATGCAAATATTCACGAAAAATAATAACAGGTGGAATGCAAAACCTTTGGAGGAAGATGAAATAAAACGATTCAAATCTTTGTTATCCGAAAGCAACATAAAATTTGTTGTCGCCCACGATAGTTATTTAATTAATTTATGCGCGAAGGATAAGACGATTTTGCATAAATCGATTGAGGCATTTATAGAAGAATTACAAAGATGCGAATTGCTAGGTATTCCGCACTTAAATTTTCACCCAGGTGCACACGGCGGAATGGGAGAAGAGGAAGGAATTAAAATAATAGCCGAATCGCTTAATACCGCTCATCAAAGAACCAAAAATTTTAAAGTAAAAAGTATGATAGAACTTACTGCCGGACAAGGAACTGCCTTAGGTTATAAGTTTGAGCAGATTGCAAGTATAATTGAATTGGTGGAAGATAAGGATAGAATATCAGTTTGCATCGACACTGCTCATATATTTGCCGCAGGCTATGACATCCGTGAACCGGAAAGTTATGAAAAAGTAATTTCCGAATTCGATTCAATCATAGGATTGAACTTGCTGAAATGCTTCCATATAAACGACAGCAAAAAAGAACTCGGAAGTAGAGTCGATAGACACGAGCATATCGGTAAAGGCTATATTGGCCTAAATGGATTTAGGAATTTGATGAATGATGAAAGATTAAAGCACATTCCGAAAATTCTAGAAACGCCTAAAGGCAAAGAGCAAAAAGAAGATATTATGAATATCGACGTGTTAAAAAATCTTATTGCTCAGGTTCCAAAGGCCGTAACACGATAATTCCGTTGTGTTTTTTTACTTTTCGCACATAATCGGCTAAGGGCTGTTTTGTAATTTGCACCTTTTTGCCAACCATAGGCGCATGCAAAAAATGGATTCTTCCGTCATCACTTTTTAGCGCCATGCCGGTGTGTCCTACTATCAATCCATCTATTGAAGTTGTACAAAAAATAATATCACCGGATTTAATTTTATCTTCTACAGATTCAATCTTGTCCTGCGGAATAAAATAAAACTCGTGTTCGTTTATTCTTTTTTCAACTTCTTTTATCCTTCTAATATTATCCGGATTATCTTTTAAGTGTTTGTAATACTGCGGATGTGCAGACATGAATCCAACAGATTTTTCAAGACGAACACCTCCGATGGATTTTGTAATATCCTTAATTATTCCGCGTCTTTGATTATCGAGCAGCCAATCAACTGCATAATGAAGTCTGCTTATATAATCCTTTCTTTTCCCGTTTCTGTAACGGATATTCTCAATCTCGGAAAGGTAATCCTCAAATTTATATTTTCGCTGTTTAATTGCCCTAGCCAAGGCAAGTGAGGTTTCATAAAAAGTGTAGCAATCCAATCCGCTCAAGTGTACTACAACCTCTTCATTCTCGGAAGCTTCCAAAGTATGTGCTACATAAGGAGTGCCGAGAAAAGTTTTTGCAATTGAAACAATCACTTCACCAATGGGCTGACTGCTTAAATTTTCGGCAACAGCAATATCAAATTTCTTTTTACATATCTCAACATCTGTTGAATCGTAAACAAATTGTGCAAAAATAAGATTCGTAAAAGTCAGTAAGATAAAAAATGAACGTATCATATCGGTAAATCCTCCTCGCTTGGAAGTTCAGGTAAATCTTGTGTCGGAATTTTATCGTGAAAAAGATCTAGATTTTCGAAACGTGCATAATCTTTCATAAATCTCAATTTAACGTCACCGATCGGACCATTACGTTGTTTACCTACAATCACCTCGGCTGTTCCTTCAGTTGAATTTCCTTCTGAATCGGTCATTATACCGTAAGCTTCGGGACGATATAGGAATAACACAACGTCGGCATCCTGCTCAATTGAACCGGACTCACGAAGGTCAGACAGCATCGGACGTTTGTCGTGACGTTGTTCCACAGCACGATTAAGCTGAGAAAGAGCAATAACAGGAATGTTTAATTCCTTTGCTAAAGCTTTAAGAGAACGGGAAATGATGGAAATTTCCCTCTCACGGCTTTCGATATGAGTACCTGCAGACATTAGCTGAAGGTAATCTATAACTATCATACCAATATTTTTTTCTGCTTTCAATCTCCTCGCCTTTGCTCTCAATTCAAGAACCGATAATGCCGGTGTATCATCAATATAAATAGGAGCTTCACTCAATTTGTGTGCTGTTCTACTTATTTTTTGTCCGTCGGCAGCTTTGAATTTTCCGGTTCTTATTTGATGAGCATTAATTCTTGCTTCGGCACTTATCAATCTGGTAACCAACTGTATTGTCGCCATTTCCAAGGAGAAAAATGCAATTGGTACTTTATGATCAACAGCCGCATTACGAACTGCGGAAAGGGCGAAAGCAGTTTTACCCATCGAAGGACGAGCCGCTATAATAATTAAATCAGACTTTTGAAAACCACCGAGCATATCGTCCAAACCGAAAAATCCGGACGGCACTGAAAAAGATGCTATTGCCCTAGAGTGAATTGCTTCAATATGTTCAATGGCTTCTTTAACAGCTTTGTCCATCGATTTATAGGATTCTTTAAGACTTTCTTCAGTAATATTAAAAATCCTGCTTTCAGCTTTGTCCATCAAATCGAAAACATCTTCCGTTCCTTGATAAGCTTGAGTGGCAATTTCCATTGAAGTTGAAATAAGCTCGCGGAGAATCCATTTCTCCATTACAATTCTGGAGTGATATTCAACGTTGGCAGCAGAGGAAATATCCTGCGCAAGCTGTGAAATATATGCCGCTCCGCCGGCTTTTTCCAAGTCGCCCGCCTTCCGGAGCTCTTCGAATATTGATACAGTATCAATTGGTTCGTTAGCTTCGAACAAGCGAATCATCGCCGCAAATATTAAACTGTTTTTCTTATCGTAAAAATATTCGGGAGATAATATTTCAATTGCTTTGGGAACCGCTTGGGGATCGAGCATCATCGCGCCCAAAACGCTTTTTTCAACTTCTACGGATTGAGGCGGTTGTTTGCTTGCATTTTTTAGATTTTCCAAATCACTTAAACGCGCCATCTATTCAACTCCTAAAATCTCATCGTACAATTTTCTAAATTTCTTTACATCTTCCCAAGCACCGTATTTCCAATTAGGGTTTCTCAACAAAGCTGCGGGATGATAAGTAACCATTAATTTTATTCCGTTGAATTCGTAAACCGAGCCTCTTAATTTAGTTAAACTCGATTTTACTTTCAGCATTCCAGTAGCAGCCACTAATCCAAGACACAAAATTAATTTTGGATTAACCAATTCAATTTGTTTATAAAGAAATGGAATACAAGTTTCCATTTCTTCAGGCAAAGGATTTCTATTTCCAGGTGGACGGCATTTAAGAATATTTGCTATAAAAACTTCTTCCCGACTTAAATTAATTGCTTTCAAAATATCGTTAAGAAGTTTTCCTGCTCTTCCAACAAACGGTTCACCCTGCTTATCTTCTTCAGCACCGGGTGCTTCACCAATAAGCATGATATCGGCATTTGGATTGCCAACTCCAAAAACAAAATTTGTTCTTGTTTTTCCAAGCTCACATTTAAGGCAGGAATTTATTTTGGAATTTAATTCTTCAAGACTTTCTGCATTCTGAAAATCTTCGTTAAAAAGATTTTTACTCATATCAATCTCAACATTTTCGGCAACTCGGGGAGTTAATTTTTCTTCTTTTTTTTCTGCGGTTTCATAAACGTTTTTGATATCCATTTTCTCGAAAAGGATATCACCATAAACATTTTTTTGATCTTTTAATGCATCAATTACAATATTTAGCAGACTATTATTCATATTGAAAAGATTTCAAATTGAGGCTTAAAATAATAAATTGGTTGTTTAATTTCACGAAGAAATACGAAAAAAAAAGCGCCGTTAAGGCGCTCATACAAAGGATTATTCATCCGAATCTTTATACCGGTATTTTACTTTACCATCTATCAATTCTTCCAAAGCCTGTTCGTGGGCTTTTGGACGTTTTTCGAACTCCAATGAAATTTTAATTTGTTCTGTATTATCTCTATCATCAAACTCATCTTCTGCAGGACCGATGATAGTATTAACCATAGTATTAAATTCTAACCTGCTCTCCTGATTAATCAATCTTGCACGTTTTGCAGCAACAACAACGGCTTCATAAACGTTGTTGGTATGCTTGTGCAGATTCTCAAAATCTACCGGTGATATACTCATTCTATTACCTCCTTACTAAGTTCTTTTTCTATAATTTTCTTTACCTCTTCTTTGGCATTTTCCAGCACATCATTAACAACACAATAATCAAATTTATCTTTATACTTCAATTCCATTTCCGCACGTTCGATTCTCTTTTTAAAATCGCTTTCCGTTTCGGTATTACGGCGTTTAAGTCTTTCGCCTAAAGTATCTAAACTGGGCGGTTCTATAAAAATAAGAACCGAATCGGGATATTGCTCTTTGATTTTCAGAGCTCCTTTAACATCGAGCTCAAGAACAATAGATTTACCAGACAATATAGTTGAATTTACGTAACTTTTCAAAGTTCCGTAATAATAACCATAAAAACTTTCCCATTCAATAAACTCATTATTCTCTATTTTACTTTTGAACTCATCTTCCGAAAGGAAAAAATAATCTTTCCCGTCGATTTCCGTCTCTCTTTTAGCACGCGTAGTGGCTGAAACGGAAAAAACCAATTCCGGAAATTCACCGAGAATATATTTAACGATAGTAGTTTTTCCCGTGCCGCTTGGCGCCGAAAAAACAAATATTTGACCTTTATTACTCACTTATTCTATATTCTGAATTTGTTCGCGGATTTTTTCTATTTCTTCTTTTATCATTATTCCGGTTTGTGAAATCTCGGTAGAAACCGTCTTACTGTTAATCGTGTTTACTTCCCGATTCATTTCCTGAACAATGAAATTAAGCCTTCGTCCCGCTTCCGAATTATTATTCAATGTAGAACGAAACATTTCCAAATGACTTCCTAAACGAACACATTCCTCGGTTATATCCACCTTTTCGGTTAAAAGAGCCAATTCGGAATATAATCGTTCTTCTTCTTTTTTTAGATTTTCGTACAATTGCGCCGCTCTATCAACAAGTACATCAAAATATTCTTTTACAGAAGCGTTCTTTAACTTTTCAATTTTATTTAGATGATCTTCTATAATCGATAAACGTTTTTCCAATTCGATTTTAAGAGCACTGCCTTCGGATTTTCTCATTTCAATTAAATCATCCAAAGCTAATGTCAAAGCTCTTTTAATTAACTCGAACTCTTTTTCATCTCCGTTGAAACTTTCAGTTAAAAACATACTCTGGAATTCGAGTAAGTCTGCTAAAGTTATCTCTTTTTTAATACCTGATACTTCGGAGATTTTTTTTAGTAGATTCGATACGTAAATTAATCCTTTCTCATCGAATGAGAAATTTTCAAAACTTTCAGCACTGCGTGAAAAATTAATAAAGACAGAAACTTTTCCCCTGCAGAGTCTTTTACGTATCAACTCTCTAATTTCTAATTCTTTGGAATAGAAATCTTTCGGCAGACGAACGGAAAGATCCAGATGCCTGCTATTCAAACTTTTTACTTCTATTTCCACTGTACGACCGTCTTCTTCAAGAGATGCTTTACCGAATCCGGTCATGCTATAAATCATAACTTCTCCAAAAAATTGTAGCTACAAATTTACTCAAATTAGAAATCTCTTCAAAAGAAAAAGGTGAAGTAGTGTAAGCTATTAGAAAGATTCTCCAATTCCTAAATGGAACTGAAAGATATTCCAAAAGCCGCCGGGGTCATTTAAGCGGGAAAATAAGCTTCTCTTATCGTAAGGATCATATCCTTTGAAACCAAAATCGACTCTTATGGGGATAAATTCTGTATAAAACCTAAAACCGAAACCAAATGCACCTGCGAGTTCGTCGTATCTGAAATTTTTAGCGGAATTCCAAGTGTTGCCTACATCGACAAAAATTGCATACCCCAAAGCTCCGAAAAGTCTTTCGCGTAATTCAATCGATGATTCTAGCATAAAAAATCCGCCCGGCGCAATCCCTCTCAATAATACCGAATTAAAATCTTCATTCGGAGCGGTAATATCAATTTCTGGATCTTTCGGCACAAGTTCTCTACTGCTCCACCCTCTTACTGAGTTACTACCGCCGGAATAAAACCTTTGGTTCAAAGATATATTTGCTCTTTCTCCCCTGTAGGTGAAAATATTCCCAATTCTGAACTTAACTCCGATTGCAGAAGTTTTTTCGTAAAAAACAGGCAGATAGAAAGAAGAATTCAAGAATACTTTCAAATATTGTGGGTTGGTAAAATCACCCCCGCTGAGTTTAGAGATTAAATATGGAATTGAGTTACCATCTTCGAATATCATCGACAGTGAATATCCTCTCGAAGGGAACAATATGTTATTTGTATGTTCTGCACCTAATTCAATACCCAGCAAGATATTATTTGTTTGATATTTATTATCAAGCAAAACATTATTCATATAATAGTTAACTAACGAATCAACAACCGCTTGCGAATTATACAACCGAGTAAAAGCAGTTTTCAAATTATTCTGAATGTACGATCTCTTGTAAATGTATTTGGCATTTTCCCAGTTAAAATACGTAGTGAGTGACGTAATATAGGTATATTGAGGCAGTTCAAAATCCAAGCTCAATTTAGTACCAAGAATACTCGAATTATATTCGTTTTTTCTTTTTTGCAGGGTAAAATAGGATTCTATTGATGTATTTATCGGTTTGCCGAATAAAAAAGGCTGTTCCATTCCAATACGAGCATCTGCGTAACCCAAAAACGTTGTATCCTCTATGGAAGCAGAACGCAAGAATTCAAGTATATTCTGTGCAGCTGCTGAAGTAGAAATGCTGAATTTCCTTGCGTCTCCGAAAAAATTCTTTCGTACAAAAGCTAATCCCAAACCGAGATTGAATGTATTGTCTTCGTTATTGGTAATAAGTTCTGGGGATAATTCGTGCATCTTGTTTACATCAACACTTATACTAAGAGGCACTTTATAATTAACTGTATCGGCAATAATTGTAGTGACCAATGCGGAAGAAAATAAGTTAGTTCTGTAAAGCCTTACTTGAGCTCTTCTTAAATCATAATTGCTGTATACTGTACCCGGTTCAATACCAACAATTTCTTTCATCAAATTATCCGAAACAAAATCTTTACCCGCCCCTGTTTTGGAAACACGAACCTCGCTAATTTTATATCTTTTCCCCAAGATAAAATCGAATCTTACATCGGCATAATTAGCTGATGTATCTACCTCCACGAACGGTTTTGCCGATTCGGCAAGCATATAACCATGGTCACGTAAAAAGTTAATTACTTTTGCCTTTGTATTTTCCACATATTCAGCCGAATAAATTGCTGAAGAATCGAATGCTACAAGCTCATTCATCTGTCCGGCAAATTCCGCAGGCAGTTTTTCCAAACCATTTAATGTTAATTTTCTAAATTTAACCGGATCGTTTTCTTTAATAGAATAGGTTAATTGTACAGCGGAAGCAGACGTATCAAATGTATACGAGTAACTCACCTCCGTTTGAAAATATCCTTTAGATATATATAAATTCTTTATTGCATTTATATCGATCGGGATATTGGAACTATCGAAGTAAATAGGAGGCTCTCCAAAACTGGAAAAACTATTTAAAAATTTTGAGAACCAATTCGGAGTTTCCTGCGAGATAATAACGGATTGAAGTTCAACGTTCGATACAGCATCGTTTCCGGTAAAATTAATTTTTTCCAACTCGTATTTTTTGAAATCCTGGGCTTGCAGGGTGTTCAAAAATATTACAATAAAAGAAAGTATATATAATTTACTGAGCTTCAATCTAATTCCTAATAATTACCGGAGTTCCAATTTTTACTACTTTAACAAGTTCATCCATATCTTCATTACTTACTGCTATCGAACCATTAGTCCAATTAAATGCAAAAGGAAGATTCCTAAAAATCAAATCGTATTTACCGATACCGTGGATTCCAATGTTCGAACCAAGTTCTGTATCAGCCGGCGGACAATCTCCATTTTTATAAGCTTCTACAATCTCCTTGAATTCTTTGGTAGTTATAATTCCCCTTCGCAGAGCTTCGACGGCATCTTTTTCCGAGGGATAATTTAAATGTAAAAATTTATAATAATTAGTATTAGAATCAATATCGCAAATAAAATATTCACCCAGCGGAGTGACAAAATCATCCTTGCTTCTTTTTATATGCGAGTTGTTTCTTCCGAACACGGATTTATAAGTCTTAACCTTTATGGAATCTATAAACAGATCTAAATCATAATCATTTCTATGAACCACCAACTTTACCGAACTAATTGACTTTATCTCATATCTTTTCAAAAGCTCGGAAAGCGGCTCTTCCCGTGTATTTAATATAATACCATAAACTACAAGTCCGGAAAAAAACACCAAAACACTTCCGCCTATATAAATTATGTTTTTCAGCATGCTAAATTTAAAATAGATAATTATGTAAAATACACAAATTAAAAACAAAGAATAAGGTTCATTAGACGGACAATTAATTATTTGGTTGGAAAAATTAAAATGTAATTAAGGAGCCGGATAAAAACCCGGCTCTTTAATATTTAAATTTTTGCTTTAACTACTGCAATAGCTGTAATATTGATAATATCGTCAACCGTTGCACCCCTTTGAACTATGTGAACAGATTTATTCATTCCCATTAAAATAGGACCAATTACAGTTGCGTCGGTTAATCTTTCAAATAATTTATAAGCAATATTACCGGAATTAAGATCCGGAAAAATCATTACGTTCGCATTCCCTTTTATTCTGCTAAACGGATATTCTTTTTCGATAATCGAAGGCTGCAAAGCCGTATCCGCCTGCATCTCTCCGTCTATTACCAATTCAGGACGTTTCTTATTTACAATCTCTACGGCTCTTCTCACCTTGTCTGATTCGGGATGACGGTTAGAACCGAAATTACTGAATGAAAGCATAGCAACTCGCGGTTCAACATCGAAATCCCTTACCGTATCAGCTGTTAAAATCGCAAGTTCAGCAAGCTCCTCTGCAGTTGGATTTACATTTAACGTAGTATCGGCAAAAAAGAGTACTTTGCGATTAATCAAAATCATGTACAATCCAGCTACACGAGTAAACCCTTCTCTTACACCTATACATTCAATAGCAGGTTTTATCGTTTCGGAATAATTGCTGTTTAACCCACCGATTAATGCATCGGCGTCACCCATTTTTAACATCATAGCACCGAAATATGCATTCTTCGAGATTATCTCCTCAGCTGAACTTTTTGCAACTCCACGTCTCTTTCTGGCTTCAAAATATACTTCTGCATATCTACTCAATCTCGGATCATTTTTGGGATCAATAATTTCAAAATTCTTCGGATCGAAACCTAATTGTTTTATTCGTTGAGAAATTTTATCAACTCTACCCAATAGAATTGGCGTACCAATATTACCGGAAATAATAGCATCGGCTGCCCTTATAATTCTTTCGTCATATCCATCTGGATAAATAACTTTCTTCGGAGATTTTCTTGCCTTATGAATCATCACCCGGATATTATGAGCCGTATAGCCGAGTCTTTCTTTTAATTCTTCTTCGTAAGCTTGCCAATCGGTAATTTCTCTTCTTGCAACTCCTGTTTCCACGGCAGCTCTCGCCACTGCGGGTGCTACTTTCCACAGAACCCTGGGATCGAAAGGTTTTGGAATAATATATTCACGCCCGTAAGTAATGTCTATTCCACCGTAGGCATTCCGCACGCTGTCCGGTACTTTTTCTTTGGCTAACTGAGCAAGAGCACGAACAGCAGCCATCTTCATTTCTTCATTTATTGCAGAAGCTTTAACATCCAAAGCACCCCTGAAAATAAAAGGAAATCCCAGCACATTATTCACTTGATTGGGATAATCGCTTCTGCCTGTAGCCATAATTATATCATCTCTAGCGGAAATTGCATCCGGATAATCTATTTCCGGATCGGGGTTTGCCAGTGCGAATACTATCGGATCGTGATTCATTTCTTTAATCATTTCGGGAGTAAGTAATCCGCCGACCGAAACACCGATGAAAAGATCAGCATTTTTAAGAGCTTCGGCAATGGATGGATAGCAAGTTTCCACTGCAAATTCTTTTTTATACTCGTTTAAATCATCCCGTCCTGTATGAATACAGCCTTTCGAATCGAACATTACAACATTTTCTTTTTTCACCCCGGCATGAATATAGAGTTTTGTGCAAGCCATTGCAGCCGCACCCGCTCCGGAAACCACTACTTTCATTTCTTCCAGTTTTTTGCCTGCTAATTCAGCGGCGTTCAATAATGCTGCACAAGAAATAATTGCGGTTCCATGTTGATCGTCGTGAAATACCGGAATGTTCATTGTTTCTTTTAGTTTTTTCTCAATGTAAAAACATTCCGGAGCTTTAATATCCTCTAAATTTATTCCGCCGAAAGTCGGCTCCATCAATTGAACTGCTCTGATTAACTCATCTGGATCTTTGGTATTAAGCTCAATATCAAAAACGTCAATATCGGCAAACCTTTTGAATAAAACCCCCTTACCTTCCATAACCGGTTTTCCGGCCATAGCGCCAATATCTCCCAAGCCGAGCACTGCAGTGCCGTTAGAGACAACGGCAACCAAATTGCCTTTAGCTGTATATAAATATGCATCTGAAGGATTTTTTACTATTTCCCTGCAAGGTTCGGCAACTCCGGGAGTATAAGCGAGTGAAAGATCTCTGGATGTAAAAAAAGGCTTGGTCGAACGAACTTCAATCTTACCCTTTCTGCCCTTACTATGGTAATTTAACGCCTCTTCCCTTGTAATTGCCATTTCATTCCTCAAACTCTGAATTAAAAATTATTTCTTTATATCATTTAAAAATATAAAGGGATTATTCCTTATCAAAATGTTTTAATATTCTATAAAATAAATTATAGATTTTGAATAAGAGGAATAATCCCTTTGAATAAAATCGATAAAATTAAACTTCCATAATTTCCGCTTCTTTGTGTTTGGTTATTTCATCGATTTCTTCAATATGTTTATTAGTCTGATCTTGAACTTCCTTTTCAAATTTTTTCAGTTCATCTTCTGAAATTTCTTTATTCTTTTCAGATTTTTTCAGATGCTCGTTAGCATCCCTTCTAACATTTCTGATTGCAATTTTAGCATCTTCAGCATATTTCTTAACCAGCTTAACCAGTTCACGTCTTCTTTCTTCTGTTAATGGAGGTATGGGAACTTTGATATTCGTTCCATCATTAACAGGATTCAAACCAATATCGGCAGTAGTAAGCGCCTTTTCAATTTCGTGAATTACACTTTTATCCCATGGCACAATGCTAAGTGTATGAGCATCTATCACGGTAATATTTGCAACTTGATTTAAGGGTGTAGGATTTCCATAATACTCGACTTTAATTCCATCGAGCAAAGCAGTTGTAGCTTTACCGGTTCTAACTTTTGAAATTTCAGCACGATAAGCTTCAACAGATTTACCCATTCTAATTTTTGCGTCTTTTACTATAGGGTTCATAGTGACCTCAATTATTTATGGGAGATTTAATTTTTAATTCCAAATTTCCAACAGAAGTACCGACGTTTTCTCCTTTTACAACACGCAAAAGATTGTCGGATTTATCCATATTAAAAACAATAATAGGAAGATTATTTTCTTTACACAAACTAATTGCGGTTAAGTCCATAACACGTAAATTCTTATTCAGAACATCAAGATAAGATATCTCTTCGTAGAATGCAGCATTAGGATTTTTTTCAGGATCGGAATCATAAATTCCATCTACACGAGTACCTTTTAAAATTGCATTTGCTTCAATTTCGATTGCTCGTAATGAAGCCGCAGTATCAGTAGAAAAATAAGGACTTCCTGTACCCGCTCCGAAAATTACAACTCTTCCTTTTTCAAGATGTCTCATTGCTCTTCTTCTAATAAAAGGTTCGGCAATTTCTTCCATTTTAATTGCGGACATCAAACGTGTAAATAATCCAACATTTTCACAGGCGTTCTGAAGAGCAAGTGCATTAATAATTGTAGCAAGCATTCCCATATGGTCGCCGGTTACTCTGTCTAATCCCTGCTTGCCGGCATTCAAACCTCTGTAAATATTACCGCCGCCAATAACAATTCCTACCTCAACGCCCAAGTCGTGAACTTTTTTAATTTCTTGTGCAAAAAAATTGAGGACATTAGGATCGATACCAAAGCCTTGTGAACCCATCAGGGATTCGCCGCTTAATTTTAATAGAATTCTTTTATATTTTAATTTCTCGGTCATAATTATCTCCAATTTAATAAAAAAAAAGGTCTTATTAAAAAATAAGACCTTTTTGAAAAATTAATTATTTATTCTCGTCACTCAAATGGAATCGCTTAAACCATTTAATCTTGACATCGGCTGAGTTTGCTTTATTGAATTCATCAACAACATCTTTAACAGTCTTTGAATTATCTTTAACAAATACTTGTTCAACGAGGCAAACTTCACCGTAGTATTTATTCAATTTTCCTTCTGCAATTTTATCGAGAATCTGTTCGGGTTTACCTTCTTTACGGGCAACTTCCTTGTAAATTTCTTTTTCTTTCTCGATAACATCGGCAGGAACTTCATCACGCGAAACAAATAAAGGTTTCATAGCGGCAACTTGCATTGCAATATCTTTCAAAACATTTGCCGCGGCTTCTTTAACAGAATCCTCAACATTTTCTGCACCTAAAAGAACGCCTAATTTTGATCCGTGATGTATATAATCTACAATGACTCCATTTTCTAATGTTTCAATAGCGAAACGGGAGACTTCGAGTTTTTCGCCAATTTTACCAATTGCATTAGTTAATTCATCGCCTATTTTCTTTCCGTTGAATTCTGTTTCAAGCAATTCTTCTACATTTGCCGGGCGATTTGCAACTAAAGATTCCAAAGCTAAATTAGCAAAATTCACAAAATCGTCGCTTTTAGCAACGAAATCTGTTTCACAATTTACTTCGAGAATAATACCGGTTTTACCGCCGTCTAATATTCTTGTAAGAACCAATCCTTCGTTAGCGGCTCTTTCGGCTCTTTTAGCAGCAACCGAAGCACCTTTTTTACGAAGTATTTCTACGGCTTTTTCGAAATCACCTTCAGCTTCAACTAACGCTTTCTTACAATCCATCATTCCAGCGCCGGTTTTATCTCTTAATTCTTTTACCTGTGCAGCTGTAATATTCATTTTATTATTTCCTCACTTTAATTTTTCAATTATTCTTTTGAATCTTCCGCTTTTTCATCGTTTCCTTCTTGAGCGACTGCATCTTCTTTCGAAGCGCTAACCTCTTCCTTCGAATCAGTAGATTCATCAGATTTTGTCGTTTCTTCTTTCACTTCGGTTTTAGTTTCTTCAGCGGGTTTTTCTTCCGCTTTAGCCTCTTCGGCTTTTACTTCTTTAGCGGGTTCTTTATCAGCAACTTCTTCGGATTCTACTTTTTTACCGCCTTTAGAATCGAATTTAACTACTCTTTTCTTTCCTTTCTTGCCTTTTTTAGCTTCACGCTGCTCTTCTTTTTCTTTTCTTTCTCTTTCTTTCTCTGCTGCTTCCTGAGCTGCAACTTCTTTGTGTTTCTGCAATCCTTCTATAATTGAGTCAACAAGCACTTTTGTAATCAATTCAATTGTGCTGCCGGCATCATCGTTTGCAGGAATAACATAATCTACCGGTTCGGGATCACAGTTTGTATCAACAATAGCAAAAATAGGAATATTCAATCTCAACGCTTCACGAACAGCGATAGATTCTTTTTTAACGTCAACTATAAAAAGAGCTCCGGGAAGTTTTTTCATCGATTCAACACCTTCGAGCACTTTTCTTAATTTATCGCGTTCGCGAGTTAAGAATAACTGTTCTTTTTTGGTAATTTTTTCGAAAGTACCATCTGTTTCCATCTTTTCGATGTTCTGCATTCTCTTAATGCTTTTACGAATAGTGGAAAAGTTGGTAAGCATACCACCGAGCCAGCGTTCGCTAACCCAATTCATTTCGCATCTTGCAGCTTCTTTTGCAATAATGCTTTTTGCTTGTTTTTTGGTTCCTACAAAAAGAACAGTTTTACCTTCAGCTACTAAATCGCTTAAAGCTTGAGCAGCTTTATCGATAGCAGCTTGAGTTTTTTTGAGGTCGATAATGTGGATTCCCTTTCTTTCCATAAAGATATAAGGACGCATTTTGGGATTCCATCTACGGGTAAGGTGACCGAAATGGGCACCTGCTTCAATCAGCTTGGTGAGTTCTACTCTAGGCATGTTATAACTCCTGTTTTTCATCTACTTTCTTCATTTTCGCTTTTAATCCTCAAACGGGACACAGGTAGCGAATCCGAAAGTATGTTTTTTTACAAAAAAAGTGGTCAACATCAATTGACCACCGTTAATTAAATAATTTTTAATAAATAAAAGAAAATTATCTCTTAGAAAATTGAAATCTTTTACGAGCTTTTGGCTGACCGTATTTCTTCCTTTCAACCATTCTGGGATCGCGTCTTAATAAACCTTCAGGTTTCAACACGTTTCTGAAATCTGGATTTATATCCACTAAAGCTCTTGCAATTCCTAAACGAATAGCTTCAGATTGACCGGTAGTTCCGCCACCATTAACGTTAGCAATTACATCATATTTTCCAATAGTTTCGGTCAATTGCAAAGGAAGTAAGATACTATCTCTATTCTCTTTAATAGGGAAATAGTTTTCAAATTCTCTTTTGTTGATAGTAACTTTTCCGTCACCATTTCTTAAAATTACTCTTGCAACTGAATTTTTACGACGACCAACGAATATTTTATCTGCCATCAAATAACTCCGCTATAAACTTAAAGTTTCTGGTTTTTGTGCCGAATGAGGATGATTTTCACCGGCATAAACTTTTAAATGTCTTATTATTTTACGACCCAAACGATTTTTGGGAAGCATTCCCTTTACAGCATGTATAATTGCAAATTCGGGATTTTTCTGCATTACTTCCTGGAAAGTAGTAACTTTCTGCCCACCGGGGTAACCGGAGTGACGAATATATGTTTTCTGTAATTCTCTTTTTCCGGTAAGCTTAACTTTATCTGCATTCACAACAATAACGAAATCTCCGTTATCCATATTAGGGGTGAAAACAGCTTTATGCTTTCCACGAATCACATGTGCTATTTTGCTTGCCAATCTACCTAATACTTGATCCTTCGCATCAATTACATACCAATGCTTTTCAACATCGGATGACTTAACAAAACGCGTAATTTTTTCCTGCTTCACAGTCTAATTCCTCCAAATAGCAAAATTCTTTTTATAGAGCTTACAAATATATCCTAATGAATTTGGAATGTCAAGAAAATCAATTGCTTTAAAATTCAGGCACAAAATTTATTTCTTCCTTTTTTCACACAAAAATGAAATGTTTAATAATTTCACTAAATTTGCTGTTTCAAAAATAAGGTAATTTTAATGAAAATTTTAGTTACCGGCGGAGCCGGATTTCTGGGAATTAACTTAATTCGTTTTTTACTGGCTAAAAATCACGAGGTTGTATCTCTCGATATCGCAGATTTTAATTACCCTGAAAAATCTGATATTAAAGAGATAAAGGGGGATATCCGTGACAGAGCGCTTGTAAAAAAAGCATTGGAAGGAATTGATGCAGTTGTTCATTCCGCTATGGCGCTTCCGCTCTACAAAGAAAATGAAATTCTTACTACTGGAATTGATGGGACAAAAATTTTGATTGAGGAAGCTTTCGAAAAAGGTGTCGAAAGATTTGTGCACATTTCTTCTACTGCGGTTTACGGTATCCCGGATCACCACCCTTTGTACGAAGATGATAAACTTGACGGCGTCGGCCCGTACGGTAAAGCAAAAGTAGCCGCAGAAAAAATCTGCACAGAATTCAGGGAAAAAGGTATGTGCATCCCGATTCTTAGGCCCAAATCATTTATCGGACCGGAAAGGCTCGGCGTTTTCGCTTTACTATACGATTGGGCTTATACCGGACACAATTTCCCTATGATTGGAAAAGGAAACAATCGATATCAATTACTTGATGTTGAAGATTTATGTACGGCAATATATTTAACATTAACACTAGACAAAGAAAAAGTTAACGATACATTTAATATAGGCGCCAAAGAGTTCACAACAATGAAAGAAGATTATCAAGCCGTTCTTGATAAAGCCGGTTACGGTAAAAAAATTATCGGACTGCCGGAAAAACCTATTATTTTCACTCTGCGAATTTTAGAAAAGTTGAAACTCTCTCCTTTATATAAATGGGTTTACGAAACTGCTTCGAAAGACTCTTTCGTTTCAATCGAAAAAGCGGAGAAAATTTTGGGCTTCACTCCTAAATACTCAAACAAAGATGCACTTTTAAAAAATTATCAATGGTATTTGGAAAATCTTGACTCTTTCAAGTATCAAGCAGGTGTCTCGCATAGAGTACCTTGGAAACAAGGAATACTTTCCTTTGCAAAATTATTTTTCTAATATGATTTAGATACAAATACGCACGAACTGAAAATCAATAAATTAAATTGTGCAATGTATTCCCTTGGTTAACAACAATAAACGTTGTGATTTGTGGATTTCCCTTGAAGTTCAACTTGTATCCCAACTTATCGGATGGACCTACCCCCTGCAGATTGTGAATTCGATTGAATTATATTTAAGATGAAAAAAACTCAAATGACTTTGGAATTTCTCAAGTGCTCCACGTGTACCCCGACTTGTCGGGGGAACCTACAACCCTGCGGTTGTGAATCGATTGAGATTGATTTAAAATAAAAAACCCCGAATAACTTCGGGGCCTTTTTAATGCTCCACGTGTAGGACTCGAACCTACAACCCTGCGGTTAACAGCCGCATGCTCTACCATTGAGCTAACGTGGAATGTAATAAAGAACAATCAAATCTTTTCAAATTTGAGTCGTAAAATTATAGCTTTCGTCTAATTTTGTCAAGAAAAATCGTAAAAAAATATTATCCGTTTTAAAATTATTGTCGATTTATAACAAAACAACATTATTGTAATAAAATAGAAATAAGAACAAATCCTCAGCGCATCATAATAGCAATCATAAAAAGGTCAATTTTTAAAACAAGATATTCCAAAATTTGAGAAACATTATTGCGATTTCGTCGAGAATGAGAGACAATAATTTTTTTGCCATATATATTATTGTATAAAATCAATTTATTATATTGGCACGTTAATTGTATTTAGTGCATTTAATTTAATGGAGATCAGGATGGAAATTCAATATATCGAACATATTGGGATAGCAGTAAAAGATTTGGAAGCATCAATTAAATATTACGAAGATGTTCTCGGATTAAAATGTTATTCCATCGAAGAGATTGAGGATCAAAAAGTAAGAACCGCGTTTTTCCAAGTCGGACAAACAAAAATAGAACTATTGGAAACCACAGATGATGACGGCCCAATCGGCAAGTTTATTGAGAAAAAAGGAGAAGGCATTCATCACATTGCTTTTGCAGTAAAGAATATTGAGAATGCTTTGACTGAGGTTGAAAGCAAAGGCATTCGTTTAATTGATAAAGAACCAAGAAAAGGCGCCGAAGGACTGGATATTGCATTCCTTCACCCTAAATCTACTAACGGTGTTTTAACTGAATTTTGTGAGAATAAAAACAAGTAATCTATCGGAGAAAAGATGGCAATCCAAGATAAAATAAAGGAATTGATGGAACTCCGCGAAAAAGCCAGATTGGGCGGAGGGGAAAAACGTATCGAGATTCAACATGCAAAGGGGAAATTTACAGCCAGGGAAAGAATAGAAATGTTGTTGGATGAGGGGAGCTTTGAAGAATTCGATATGTTTGTTTCTCACCGCTCTCACGATTTTGGATTAGAGAAAAAATCTTATTTATCGGACGGAGTGGTAACCGGATACGGCACGATTGATGGAAGATTGGTTTATGTATTCTCACAGGATTTTACAGTCTTTGGCGGCTCACTTTCCGAAATGTACGCTCAAAAAATTTGCAAGGTAATTGATAAAGCAATGAAAATGGGTGCTCCCGTTATAGGCATTAACGACAGCGGAGGCGCTAGAATTCAAGAAGGTGTTAAAAGTCTTGGAGGTTACGCAGATATATTCCAAAGGAATATTTTAGCTTCAGGAGTAATTCCACAGATTTCGGCAATATTCGGTCCTTGCGCGGGCGGAGCGGTATATTCCCCTGCACTCACGGATTTCACAATTATGTCCAAGGAAACCAGTTATATGTTCGTTACTGGTCCGAAAGTAGTAAAAACCGTAACAGGAGAAAATGTAACCGAAGAAGAATTAGGCGGGGCTTCGGTTCACTCTTCAAAATCTGGTGTTACTCATTTTGTTGCCGAAGATGAGGAAGAAGGCATTCTAATAATAAGAAAGTTACTCAGTTATTTGCCCCAAAATAATTTAGAGGATCCGCCTGTTACAGTTTGCGATGACCCAATCGATAGATTGGAAGATTCTCTAAATGAAATCATACCGGAAAATCCAAACAAACCGTATGATGTTAAAGACGTTATAGATGCGGTCGTAGATAATTCGGAATTTCTGGAAGTTCAGAGAAATTACGCGCCGAATATCGTTATAGGCTTTGCAAAATTTAACGGTCTGCCAGTGGGAATTGTTGCAAATCAGCCGAATTATTTGGCAGGCGTTCTCGATATTAACGCATCGAGAAAGGCGGCAAGATTTGTCAGGTTCTGCGATGCATTTAATATACCGCTTGTTACATTCGTAGATGTACCCGGATTTTTACCCGGCACAGCTCAAGAATACGGTGGAATCATTCTACACGGTGCAAAATTGCTTTATGCTTACGGCGAAGCTACCGTTCCTAAAATAACTATTATTTTAAGAAAAGCTTATGGCGGCGCTTACGATGTAATGAGTTCAAAGCATTTGCGCGGCGATATAAATTACGCTTGGCCCACAGCAGAAATTGCAGTTATGGGTCCCAAAGGTGCAATAGAAGTTTTGCATTCAAAAAAATTGAAGGCTATTGAAGACCCGGAAGAAAGAGCAAAGTTTCTTGAAGAAAAGGAAAAAGAATATAAAGAGAAATTTGCAAATCCATACGTTGCTGCTAAATACGGATATATTGATGACGTAATAGAACCACGCAATACGCGATTCAGAATTATTAGAGCTCTTCAAATGCTTGCTACAAAGAAAGATCAGAATCCTCCTAAAAAACATTCTAACATTCCATTATAGGAGGGCAACATGAGCGGTACATCTATTGTGGCAACAGATACTTTAAATAACGCTAAAGACACTTTAACATCCGTTAACGACACACTATTAAATCATTTATCATTTGACTTATCGAGAGCTTTCGAAGGCAACTCCGTCTTTATTTCGGTTGTGGGTTATGTAGTTGTTTTTGTTGCGCTACTATTGCTATATATAATATTAGTAAATCTATCAAAATTATTGACCTTAAATCAGCGCAAAAAATTAGCTGCACAAAAAGGGGATGATAAATCCACACAAGATCCGTTTGATATACCCGGTGAAGTTACTGCCGCAATTGCTATGGCTCTACATCAACATTTTGAAGAAGTTCATGACATTGAAAATACGATATTAACAATTAAAAAAGTACAAAGACCCTATTCCCCGTGGAGTTCTAAACTGTACGGTTTGAGAGAATTTCCAAATAAACCGAGACGTTAAAATGAAAAAATTCAAGTTTACTATCAGTGGTAATAAATACGACGTAGAAATACTCAACATTGAAGATAATATTGCAGAAATTGAGGTGAACGGAACTCATTACGAAGTGGAAATACATAAGGAAGTTAAACGAAGCCAAACTCCCAAATTGGTTCGACGTAAGGTAATTCCTTCTTCGGAAGCTGACAAAGCTAAAACATCAAAACCCGGAACAGCTCAATCTAAAGTTATAAAAGCTCCTCTCCCCGGTACTATAGTGGAATTAAAAGTAAAGGTTGGAGATAAAGTTAAGGTCGGGGACGATCTTTTAATAATGGAAGCAATGAAAATGGAAAATAATATTAAATGTGATCGAGAAGGCACAATTAAAGCTATAAAAGTAAATCCGGGTGATTCGGTTCTTGAAGGTGATGAATTAGTAGAAATCGGAGAATAGTATGGAAGGGTTATATCAATTTTATAAATTCACCGGATTTGCCAATTTAACTTTGGGGCACGTTATAATGATCTTGGTTGGATTGCTTTTTCTTTATCTTGCAATCAGCAAAGATTATGAACCGCTGTTGTTAGTCCCCATCGGATTCGGTATTATAATTGGCAACATTCCTTTTTTAGAAAATGTCGGTTTGAATTTGGGAATTTATGAAGAAGGCAGCGTTCTCAATTATTTATATCAAGGTGTGCTAAAGGGAATTTATCCCCCACTGATTTTTTTAGGCATCGGTGCTATGACAGATTTTTCGGCGTTGTTATCGAACCCGCGTTTAATGCTTCTTGGAGCGGCAGCTCAATTAGGCATTTTTGCCACTTTTATGGGAGCACTCTCCCTCGGTTTTACTCAGAATCAAGCCGCGGCAATCGGTATTATTGGCGGCGCCGATGGTCCTACTGCAATATTTCTTTCTTCCAAACTTGCACCGGAATTAATCGGAGCAATTGCAATTGCGGCTTATTCTTATATGGCACTCGTTCCTGTAATTCAACCGCCGATTATAAAATTGCTCACTACTGAGAAAGAAAGAAAAATTAAGATGAAACCACCGCGTGCCGTATCTAAAATAGAAAAGATGATCTTCCCAATTGTTGGAATGATTCTCACAACATTTATCAGTCCTGGAGCGCTTCCGTTATTGGGAATGCTTTTCTTCGGAAATATTTTGAAAGAAAGCGGTGTAACCAAACGGTTAGCAGATACAGCGAGCAAATCGCTGATTGATATTGTTACCATTCTATTAGGCATTACCGTTGGAGCATCAACACAAGCAACAACATTCTTAACTCCGCAATCGATATTTATTTTTATTCTCGGTGCAATTTCATTTGCCATCGCAACTGCCGGTGGTGTACTTTTTGCAAAGTTTATGAACCTATTCCTTAAAGATGAGAACAAACTTAATCCTATGATAGGGGCAGCGGGAGTTTCGGCAGTACCGGATAGTGCGCGTGTGGTCCAGTCGATGGGACTGAAGGAAGATCCTTCAAATCACTTGTTAATGCATGCTATGGCACCTAACGTGGCGGGAGTAATCGGCTCAGCCGTTGCTGCAGGTATTTTAATGAGTTTCCTTTTCCATTTAGTATAAATACTCCTCATAAACCCTCGATTGATTAGTGAAAAACCGTCCTAATTGGGACGGTTTTTTTTAAAATCACTTCTTTAATCACTAAATTATTTTGTTCGAATATATTTTAGTAATTTTTATATAAAAAAAACGGATATTTATGCTTCAATTCTTGTACAAGATAACCCCGGAACCGATTTGGAACTTTTTTGCCAGTCCGATAAGGAAAATAAAAAAGAGAAAATATCTGAATGGTGGAAGACCTAAAACCGAAGGCGAAACAAGTAAAGCAAAAAAGAGAAGGGAACGCGAAGGCTTTTTTGAAAAGTATTGTAATGGTAATGGTCTGGACATTGGTTTCGGTGGAGATATTATTTACCATAATGCTCAAGGATTCGATTGGGAACATGGAGACGCACAATATTTAAGAGAAATTGAAGATGAGGCTTTTGATTACGTTTATTCTTCTCACACACTTGAGCATATGAATGATCCCAAAATTGCATTGAAAAATTGGTTTAGAGTAGTAAAGCCCGGCGGTTATTTAATTTTATATATTCCGCATCGCGATCTTTACGAAAAAACCAATTCACTCCCATCACGTTTTAATCCCGACCATAAATCGATGTGGCTTCCGGAATATGGAGACGGCAAAGACACTTTCGGATTGAAGGAAACGCTTGAAGAAGTAATAGACGGTTTTGAAATAATTTATATCAAAGTTTGTAGCGAAGGTTATGTGAATCCGGATAATTCTTTGCAGAGTTCCGGCGAATATTCTATTGAAGCAGTAATCAAAAAATTATAAATCTTGGAGACGGAAATGAAAAATTTTTTAATCTATTTATTTTTATTCACTTTTAGTGCAACTGTTTTTTCTCAAGAAATTAATCAATGTGCATTTTCTAAACAATCACGATTTGCCAGGATTAATGAATACAATCTCCTTCAATATCCTGGCGACCCCACAATAGACGTTACTTATTATTTATTGGACATTACCGTATCACACACTACAAATAGAATATCGGGCAGAGTTAGAGTTGACGGTAAAAGTCTGGAAGATAACCTCACTAATTTCTTTTTAGATTTACAAGATAATCTTAATCTCGACTCAGTAGTTTATAAAGGGAAACAAGTTAACACTACACATTCCCTCGATAAAATAAATATTACTTTAAGTGACACTTTGAACACAAACGATAGTTTCAGCGTTGACGTGTATTATCACGGCATTCCGGGAAGTTCCGGCTTCGGCAGTTTTGAATTTTCTTCCCATAGCGGAAATCCTTTAATATGGACTTTAAGTGAACCTTACGGCGCAAGTGATTGGTTCCCCGTAAAAGATACACCTGCCGACAAAGTCGATTCTTCCGATGTTTGGATTACTGTTGACTCGGATTTAATCGGTGTTTCGAATGGGACATTGGTTGAAACTATTGATAACGGAAACGGGACCAAAACTTATAAATGGAAAAATCATTATCCGATTGCACAATATTTAATTTCTTTGGCAATAACAAATTACAGCCTGTACGAAAAGCAATTTTATTATAACGACGGAAAAGATTCAATGGTAGTTGACCATTATATATTTCCGGAAAATTTAACAAGCGGGGCAATGAACCAATTAGATAAAACAACTAATATGCTGTCGGTCTTCTCTGAAAAATTCGGATTGTATCCGTTCATTAAAGAAAAATACGGTCACGCTCAATTCGGTTGGGGCGGTGGAATGGAACATCAAACAATTACATCCATTGTCAGTTTCGGAAGGGATTTGATTTCACACGAATTGGCCCATCAATGGTTCGGGGATATGATTACTTGTAAAGATTGGCATCATATATGGCTCAATGAAGGTTTCGCAACTTATTTAGAAGCGGTCTATTTAGAAGCCACATCCGGATGGTCAGCATACAAAAACAAAATTGCGGGTGAAATGTCAAGCGCCTATAACGCATACGGTTCAATTTGGGTTCAAAACATTAACAGCGTCGGAGAAATCTTCGACTATTGGAGAACCTATGCTAAAGGTGCGGTTGTTCTACATATGTTGAGGGGCATTGTTGGAAGCGATAAATTTTATCAAATAATGTATGAATATGCTAACGATCCCGAACTAAAATATGGTGTTGCCGTTACTGAAGATTTTCAAGCAGTTGCTGAAAGAGTAAGCGGAATGGATTTGGACTACTTCTTTGAAGAATGGATTTACGGCGAACTTTACCCGATATACAGTGTTGAATGGGGATATTCTAATATCGGCGATGGTAAGTATCAGGTTGACTTTATAATAAATCAAGTAAAAAGAGGAACTCCACGTTTTTTCACAATGCCTATCGAAATAAAAATTGCAACATCATTAGGCGACACAACATTCACAGTGTTTAACAACGGTATTGAGCAGGAAACTTTTTCTGTTATTATAAACGGACAACCTTCAAAGTTTGAACTCGATCCGAATAATTGGATATTGAAAGAATTAAGATCGGTAAATTTAACGGAAGTTGAAGGCGAGGAAATCATCCCTGCAGAATTTTCGTTGGAACAAAATTACCCTAATCCGTTTAATCCTACGACAATTATTGAATATAATTTACCGAAGAGTGCTCAAGTTGAATTAACTATTTATGATGTACTTGGAAATAAAGTAAAAACATTAGAAAAAGGCTTTAAAACAAAAGGACGGCATACGGTTGAATTTGATGCAAAAGATTTATCATCCGGGATTTATATTTACCGGATAAAAAGCGGTGAGTATACACAAGCAAGAAAGATGACATTACTGAAGTAAAACTTTAATAAATAATCTGCAAACAGTCTCCGCATAATTGCCGGAGACTGTTTCTTTTCATCAGAAAAGGCAATATTTTATAAAAAAAATTATACCCAAATAGAAAAAAGGTTAATTGTAAAAGTATAAATTGATATAAAGGGAATTCTTTCCAGCTAAAACTACCCACAACAAAAAAATAGGTATGTTTCTGGGAATACCATTAACAAAGTCCCGGAAGCTAAAGTAGCAAGATTATCGAAAAGGATTGTGTTTTTCGATAATAACTCTTATTTTTTCTTTATGAAGCTTAAGTTATTATTAATCTTACTCATTCCGATTTTCATTTCCTGTAATCACGGAATAGAACCAGCGCCTGAAGTAACCCAGGAGCCAGGATTTTCCGGAACAATTTATTTTAGCGGAGAATGGCCGGACAGCGTACTGCAAACACGAATTGTTTTATTTAAAGACCCACTCAATTCCGCGAATGATTTTAATGCGTTCAACTTAAGATATGTCAGCGAATTAATTCCCAAAGGTACAACTGAGTACCACTACAATACACTCTCTGGACTTGCATCGATAGTAAATATTGAACCGGGAGAATATGCATACTTGGGCGTTGCGCAATCAAATTCTTTAATATCACTTAGTAGAAAGGATTGGTTTGTAATAGGCTTGTATGTAATTCCTCCTGATACTGTTAATCCAGCAAAATTAATTATTCCGGAAAACACTTTTCTGGAAAACATCGATATCCATTGCGATTTTGATAACCCGCCAATTCAACCGCCGGGGGAATAAATGAAAAAGCTTATAATAAATTTCATTATATTTTTATCTGTTTCCACATTTGCACAAAACAGTTTAAGGGGCAGAGTAATTAATGCCAAGGGACTTCCCCTTCCGGGAGCAAACATTATAATTTTAGGAACCGACAAAGGAAGTGCAGCAGATGAAAAAGGTGAATTTATTATAACAAATGTACCGGAAACACCGTTCAAAATTCAAGTTTCGATGATCGGATATAAAAAGGTTCTGAGAAAAATAACATCTGCAGACATAAAAAAAAGGATAACCATTCAGCTAAAAAGAGCGGAAATACAAGTTGAACAAGTAGTGATTTCGGCTTCCAAATATGAACAAAGCACCAGGGATTTACCGATAAGCGCTGAAATAATGGACGCCGATTTTCTTTCTAAAAAAAATATTATCCGCTTGGATGAAGCACTTCGTTATATTCCCGGAGTTAACATCACCTTAGATCAAGTTAGCATCCGCGGTTCTTCCGGTTATAGCCGTGGAGCGGGAACTAGAGTTCTTACCGCAGTTGACGGAATACCAATTTATTCAGGCGATACCGGTGAAATCATTTGGCAGTTAGTTCCAATTACCGATATAAGCAGAATCGAGGTAATTAAAGGCGCTGCCAGTGCTCTTTACGGATCCACCGCTTTGGGAGGAGTGATAAACGTTGTTACAAAAAACAATTCAAGATCTCCAATAACTTTCATAAAAGGTTATGCCGGATTTTACGACAAACCCTATTACTCCGAGTGGGAATGGTCAGATAAAGTTAGAACATTCAGCGGCATCGCTGTATCGCATTCTAATTTCATCAAAAATTTTGGATACACATTCTCTTTTTCTAGAGATGAGGATTTAAGTTACCGGCAAGGAGATTGGTTCAAAAGATATTCCGGTTATTTTAAGGGAACGTATAATATAAATCAGACAAGCAAAATAACCTTCCTCGGAATGGGCTTCTTTCAAAAAAGGGGTACATTCAATTTTTGGAAAGATTCTCGGAATGCCTTGGTACCCCCTGATGCTGATGCCGGACAAATTGTCTCTTCCGACAGGTTCATTACAGGACTGAATTACGTAAATAGCATAACCCCATCGTGGGCATTAAAATTAATTACAAGCTTTTACTACAATAACTGGAAAGACGAATCGGAAAGCGCGAATAATTCTAAATCAGCATTACTAAGAACCGAGATTCAATCTAAGCACGATATAAATAAAAGTATAAAAGTAATCTATGGTGCCGAATTATCGAACGGGAAAGTCACATCAAACATTTTCGGCGATCCAACATCAATTTCGCTGGGCGGATATTTCAGCATGGAATATAAATTTAACATTCCACTAACAATAACCGCAGGCGCACGTTACGATTTAACCCGACTCGACACACTCGATTCGTTCAATGATTTTTCACCCAAGATAGGTCTGAATTATAAATTAAGCGATGATTTTATTTTGAGATCATCTTACGGCAAGGGCTTTCGTGCTCCTTCCCTGGCAGAAGCTTTTACTTCCACTAACACATCCGGCATTTCGGTTAAGCCAAATCCAAATCTCTTACCGGAAAGTAGTTCCTCTTTTGAGATTGGTGCAAAAAAAATCTTCGGAAATTTTGCAGAAATTGACGCTGCTATTTTTCACAACGACTATTTCAATCTGATTGAACCCACTATAGATCCGGCTGACGGCAATGTATTTTTTGAAAATGTAACCCGTGCCAGAATTCAGGGTTCGGATATTAGTGTAAAAATTGATTTGGCGAATTACTTAACAAATTTAAAGCTGGGATATACCTATCTTTGGGCACGGGATGTTGAAAATAATAAAGCTTTGAAATACAGACCCAGAAATATCTTCTATTCTTCCGTATCGATTACACCTTCATTTTTCCAAATAGGAATCGATTTCCGTTACTGGAGCAGAGTTGAAGAAATAGATACCGAATTGGTGGAATTGGGTCTGATTAAAGACGGAGATAGAAGAGTAGACGTTTTTGTAGTTGATCTTAGATTTGGCGCTTCTTTCTATGGCTACAACATTCCGTTAAATGCATATTTGAATATTAATAACTTACTTAATTATAATTACGTTGAAATGATAGGGAACATTTCTCCTATCAGAAATATTTCCCTAAATTTGGAGCTATTATTTTAATAATTGAGTAAAGAAAGAATCCGTTATGTTTATCGACACACACGCACATTTATTTTTCGATAATTTTAAAGAAGACCTCGATGAAGTAGTTCAGCGCGCAAAAGATGAAGGCGTAGATTATATCATCATTCCTTCAACAGATTTCAAAAATGCTGAAGAAGCAATAAAAATTGCTGAACAATACGATAACATTTTTGCTGCTGTCGGAATTCACCCTCACGATTCTGCCGAATGGCAGGAAGACTGGATTGAAAAATTACGCGAACTAGCCGGTCATCCAAAAGTTGTTGCTATCGGTGAAATCGGGTTGGACTATTTTTATGATTTTGCTCCACGCGAAATTCAGTTAACCGCATTCAAAGCTCAACTCGATTTGGCAATTGAACTCGATCTTCCAGTAATAATTCACAACCGCGAATCGAATGAAGATATAATGAATATTGCGCGGGAATACAACAATACACCGTTGAGAGCACAATATCACTGCTTTGCTGGAAGTGACAAAGATGCTCTCGAACTAATTAAGATGGGACACGTAATTTCCTTCCCGGGAAACGTAACATTTAAGAACTCCGATGCGCTGCGAAAAGTAGTTGCCTCAATTCAGATTGATAATCTAATGCTCGAAACGGATTCCCCTTTCCTTACTCCTGTTCCTTACCGTGGTAAAAGGAACGAACCTATGCATATAAAACTGATAGCTGAAAAAATTGCCGAGATACACCATTGTACAATTGAAGACGTGGCAAGAGCAACAAGCTACAATGTTTATAAATATTTCAGAATCGGAGAAAAGCCGGAATTAAAATTCACTTACAAGATCGGTAATTCACTCTATATAAACATAACCAATCGCTGCAATGCCGATTGCGTTTTCTGCGACCGTAAAGGTGAAGCCACTGTAAAAGGACACAAATTAAAAATGTCCAAAGATCAAGAACCACCGGCGGAGGTTTACATCAAGGAAATCGGTGATCCCACAAAATATAAGGAAATTGTTTTCTGCGGATACGGTGAACCTACGATACGTTGGGATGTGGTTAAAGAAATATCAAAATATGTTAAGGATAATGGCGGCGTAACGCGTTTGAACACTGACGGACACGGCAGTGTAATTAATAAACGGGATATAACTCCTGAACTAAAGGACTTAATTGACGTTGTTTCGATTAGCTTAAATTCCGTGGATCCGGATCAATACGCCGAATTGATGAGAGTTGACAAAAAGCTCCATCAAGAGATGATTGATTTTGCCAAGAAAGCTAAAGAATATTCTAAAGTTGTAATGACAATTGTTGGGATGAATGAAGTGGATTCCGAAAAAGCAAAACAATTTGTTACGGAAGAATTGGGAGTTGAATTTAGAGAGAGAGAATATTTCTAATAGGAAATAGTTGTCTATTGAATTTGCGTCCAAGCGGATGAATTAATTACCGCAAGTAGAAAGAATGATATATTGTTTAATTTTGAATGTTAAATGTTAATTTCGATGATTAAATGGATGTAAATACTTAAGCGCTAACATTGCATATTTTCCCAATAGCTAAAAAATGAAATTTATCCAGCTGTTTCCTTGGAATCCCAAAAACAAAATTTCTGCTGACTTTTGATAAACTGGAATTATTGACATAATTAAAAAATCTGCAAACTACTCATTAATTTATAATTCAGTTTTTTAAATGAATTTCAGAATAGCTCAATTAATGTTACAATAAATAATAACAGAGAAAGCAATGACACATAAACTTCTAAATACATTATTAGTCCTAATTATATTTTTGGCTTTTGCCGGATGCCAAAAAGAATATTCGGAAAAAGGATCACCCGAATACATTAAAGAAATTAACGATTGGCATGCAAAGAGAATTGAAAATCTAAAAAAAGAAAACGGTTGGTTGAATTTAGTCGGACTATTTTGGTTAAAAGAAGGTGACAACACATTCGGATCCGATCCGTCGAATGATATTGTTTTCCCCGAAGGAAAGGCGGACAGGTTCATCGGCAAGTTCGTTAAGCGCGACAGTGTGATTTCAATTGTAATAAATGACGGTGTAGAAGTTTTTTATAACGGTTCTCCGGTTAAGGAAATGCTGCTTGTAGACGATATGCATCCTAATAAAACAGTACTCGGCCATAGGACATTGCGATGGTTCATTATTAATAGATACCCGAATAAATACGGCGTTCGTCTGCGTGATTTGGAAGCTGATCTATTAAAAAATTTCGAAGGAATAGAACGATTTCCTGTAAATGAGGACTGGAAAATTACAGCCGAATTTATCCCGTATAATCCCCCGAAGGAATTAAGTATTCCTACAATAATCGGAACTATCGAAAAAGAATTATCTCCCGGAAAACTGAAATTTGATAAAGACGGGAAAAGTTATTCGCTTGATGTTGTTAACTCCGGCAATAAATTTTTCATAGTGTTTGCGGATTTAACAAGCGGCAAAGAAACTTACGGTGCAGGAAGATTTATCTACACAAGTAAACCGGATTCACTGGGCAAGGTAATAATCGACTTCAACAAAGCATATAATCCACCTTGTGCGTTTACAAAATATGCTACTTGTCCACTGCCAACAAAAGACAACTACTTAAAAATCGAAGTTACAGCCGGCGAAAAAAATTACGGACATGCTCATTAACAATGAAATACAAACACATCATTTGGGATTGGAACGGCACCTTATTTGACGATGTAGAATTGTGTGTTGATATTATTAATGGAATGCTGAGCAAAAGAGATAAACAAACTCTCTCAGTTTCTGAATATAAAAGTATTTTCACATTTCCCGTTAAAGATTATTACGCCAAACTTTTTGATTTCGAAAAAGAGAGCTTTGCTTCTTTGGGTAAGGAATGGATGGATGAATACGAAAAACGAAAGTTAAATTGTTCTCTGGCAAAAGGTGCGAAAGATTTTATAGAAGAGTTAAGCAAATCGGGAATATCTCAATACGTTCTTTCTGCTTATTATCAAAATACATTAGTCAATTTGCTGGAGTACTTCGATATACTTAAATATATGAAATCGGTTAAAGGACTAGATAACATTTACGCACACAGCAAAACGGAATTGGGATTGGAACTGATTGATGAAATTGGGAATGATAAAAATAATATTATCCTGATCGGAGATACTCTTCACGATGCCGAAGTTGCCAAGGAAATGGGCATTGATTCAATCTTAATATCAACCGGTCACCAAAATTATGAACTCCTGAGCTTTAATAATAATTATGTTGTTCATTCTATCGATGAATTAAGAAGTTTATTCCTGGATTAAATCGGAATCGTATCCGCTGAAATTTATCAACTTGATCCGGACATTGCATCCCAACGAATAATAATACGCTATTTTTCCTCATCAAAATAAGGTCTTACAAATTCCCGTGCATCTGGAAATTCTTCTTCCACATCATCTCTAAGTTTTATCAACATCTCCACAAAATCATCAACTATCAATCCCGTCTCCTTCTCCACAATTTCACCCAATATTTGCCAAGCGCCAATTGATCTGTCAATACCAATTAACGCCAACTTAGCCGATAAATTTTTATCGAGTTTTTTAAATTCGGGGTCGAATAATTTATCATAGATATCTCTAACCGCACGTCGTATTTTGATATAAATAAAAGTGTAATAATAAATAATAATATCAATTACGTCGTGCAAAGATAAAATATCGTCAACCGGATCCCCTTTTGCCAATCCAAGCTCAACCTTTTTGCGTAACTCAACTACAAACTGTTCAATTACAGAATTATTAGTAGCGAACCAATCATTAACAAGATTATGGTATTTGTCGGCTAGAATGCAAAGCGGGTGCCGCTCAATTTTTTTCTCCACTTCCCTTTCGGCATCTTCATCAACATCCGGTAAATCATCGATACTAATTCCTTCCTTTTCCATAAAACGTTCGAGCAAATTCGAAATTTCCTCGAAAATGATTTTTACCCTTTTTATGGAATCTTCAATTTCTTTTCCCGGATGCCTTTCCTCCATTTCCATTTCAATACTGTAATTTAAACAGCGGGAATTAAAAGCACAGCGCTCGCACCAGCGGTCGCAGTAATTATATATTCCCGGATAATAATCACCTTCGGAATACTTGCCGTCAAAAATTTCTTCATTCATATTCCTTCCTAACCGCACAAATCATCACAAAATTATTTTCGCTTTTATTTTTATACTGATGCTTTTCATTCGGAAACACTAGTACAAAATCCCCCTTCTTCAAAGGGCGTTCATTCCCTTCGGCATCTATAATTACACCCTCACCTTCAATTATATAATTTATATGTTCCTGTTCGTGATTATGATACGGTGTATGTCCGCCCGGCTCCAAAGTAAAAACTCTGAAAGACATTGTAGGCGAACCATCACTGGCACCAATGGGAATCTTCTTGGTTACATTTTTCACGCCATCCATTTTAATTTCTTTCTCTTCCGCATCGGCTATATTTCGAACTAGCATTTAATTCTCCAATAAATTTTTCTTAAATTTAACAAATCAATCGGCAAAGTGAAATATTTTTTTAGAATCGAGGCAACATTTTTGCTATAAGTCCATCTATTTAAATAGAACCAATAATGCATACTTCAAAAGAAAATATCGTACTTTTTATGAAGCATTATAATAAGCACAAACAAGCGGTATATAATTACTGTTTGAAAATGCTTGGAGATAGAGAAAAGACAAATGATGTTGTCCAAAACGTATTTATGAAATTCTTTGAAAATATTTCACTAATAAGAGATAAAGATAAAATACCCGTTTGGCTCTTTACTACTGCTCGCAACGAAATCTACGGTTCTTACAGAGAAAAAAGGACTCCGGTAGATTACATTGACGGCGAACAGTTAGAAGAAATTAACATTGCTTCAAGTGAAAATCTTGCCAAGGATATTGAAATGGCTGAATTGAAAAACATTGTACTGTCCGAATTAAAAACATTTTCAGATGAGAACAGAGAAACTTTTTATCTAAGGGAATTCGGACAACTATCGTACAAAGAAATTTCCCAAATAATGAAAACGGATATAAATTTAGTTAAAAGCCGTCTTTACAAAACCCGGCAAAAATTAATTGAAAAATTATCGAAATTGATTTGAGGTAATTATGCAAAGGGAAAAATTGATAGAGTTAATAAATCTTTACTTCGACAATCGATTGAGTAAAGCAGAAGAGGTTTTTCTCTTCACTCAATTGGCAGAAGACGATGAAACGAGAGAGTTATTTAAAGATTATAATTTACTGCATACAACAATTCAAAACAGTGCGGAGCCTTTTCCCGATGAATTGGATCAACGTATTTTAGATAATGTTTTAGCTAACAGCAATACTACCGAGTTTAAAAAACACACAAAGACCCCTCCGGTTTATTCAAGGATTGCTTTATATGTATTCACCGTAATTTTAATGGCGCTTTCAATCCTGCTTTACAATAACATCCAAACTACTCAAAAGAAACTTGAAGCCACAATACAACAAGTAAATCAGCAAAATAGAATGATAGAACTTCTACTAAACGGTTTGCCGGAAACTAAAGTGATAGATAAAATTGATAACCAAATTATAATAAGAGCAAATCTATGAGGTCTTATATGAAAAATTTAATCGTTCTATTGTCGATATTATTTATTTTTTCTTCGTGTAAAGAAGAAAGGAAAATTCAAATTATTCCGGATTACGACTCGGAATATATTTTGGCGAAAAATTTGGATGTAGAACCGGAATTAATCGACAATAATAAAGAAGTACTGAAACATATTTATAATATTATACGAGATAATTTTACCGATAACAATAAAGAAGTATATTACTTTTTTACTGCAAAAATTTACATCAATAAAAACGGTAAAATTGATAAAATACAATTCTTAAAAAGAGACGAAGACAATAAATACAAGAATGCAATTGTAAATCCGAATCTGGATAATTTGTATTCGAAGCTTACAGAGTATTTTGAGAATCTAAATTTCACTCCAGGCGCAAAATACGGAAATGAAGTGCCTTCCAGAATTGAGTGGAAAACTTCATTCAAAGTTGATAAAGATAAAAATGTAGATCTTCTTTTTAAATCCATTTTCGATAACAAAAATATATTCAAATCCATTCCTATTAATAAAGAAGAATATTTAATAAGCGTGGAAGAAATGCCATCGCCGATTGGCGGAATTATTAGTATACAGAAAAAGATAAAGTACCCCGAATTGGCAAAGAAAGCCGGCATTGAAGGACGAGTTTTTGTAAGAGCCTACATTGATGAAAAAGGGAACGTTACATATGCAGAGATTTTAAGAGGAATTGGCGGCGGTTGTGACGAAGTTGCATTAAAAGCTGTTAAAGAGACTAAATTCATCCCCGGCAAGCACCAGGGTAATCCACAAAAAGTGCAAGTATTGGTACCTCTTCTTTTTAAGTTATCTAATACATCCGAGAATAAAAGGGATAATCATTTAAGTGAAATCAAAAAAAATATTCCCGATTTCAGATTAAAAGGCTACGATAAAATAGATCTGAGCGGAAAAGCTCAGTTGAAAGGGAAAGTAATTGACGCAAATACCGGAATTCCGATTGGTGGATGTAACATAATAATTAAAGGGACAAATAAAGGTGCTGCCACTGATGAAAACGGAAATTTCTTTTCTACAAACATTCCACCAGGATCATACCCAATAATTGTGACTCACCCAAATTACGGTAAATTCACTGTGCAGTGGGTTAACACCGAAGGGAAAAGAGTGAATATAGAATTAAAACCTAATAATATCACTAACATTGATATTAAATTAACTAAATCCAACATAAACAAATAAGAGGTGTAGTTATGCTACGAGTATTCAAATTAACAGTTTTGTTTGCAATGTTTTTTTCAACCGCAACACTTTTCGCTCAAAATAAAGACATAAAAACTCCATCCCCAAAAGGAGGGATAACCGCAATATTTGAACATCTCGTTTATCCGGAAGAAGCAAAAACTTCCGGCATAGAAGGTAAAGTTATTGTGAAAGCTGTTGTTGATGAGAGAGGCAAAGTTGTTTCCACGGAAGTTCTTCATTCGCTCTCAAAGGAATGCGATGAAGCCGCGATTGAAGCAATCAGAAAAACAGAATTTATTCCCGGCTCAGAAAATGGCAATAATGTTAAAGCAGCGGTTGTAATTCCCGTACAATTCAGATTAAAATAATTTATTTGCGGGGTAAAGAATTTTGCCCCGCTTATCTTTATTAAATAATCATTCAAATATTTTCACTCCATAAATTTTCTTAAATAATAATTCCCAAATCAATTTTTTATCTTAATGCAATTTTTATATTTTTCGTTTCAATTCTATCAACATAAGTGGTTTTATGAAGTATTTTGCAGGACTCGACGGAGGAGCGACAAAAACCAAATGTGTCGTTACCGATGAACACTTAAATATATTAGCAGAAGCCTCAGCAGGTCCCTCTAATTTTATTATTATTGGAACCGAAAAGGTCTCGAAAACAATTCTCGATTTATTAAAAGAAACCACATCACAACTAAATCTTTCCGTAAATGATTTATCATCTGTGGTGATAGGTTCAACAGGTGCGGGAAGAAAGGAAAATGCACTTAAATTAGAAACGGATTTCAAGAAAATAGCATCAGAAGAAAATTATAAAATCAATAATTTTTTCGTTGAAAGCGATGCGCGAATTGCATTGGAAGGTGCATTCTCCGGAAAACCGGGAAGCATTTTAATTGCCGGAACAGGGTCTATTATGTTCGGGAAAGATCCTGAAGGGAATATTCATCGTGTTGGTGGTTTCGGCAGGTTTATTGGTGATGAAGGTAGCGGTTATATGATTGGCAGATTAGGACTTATCGCCGTAGCCAAAGAAATGGACGGTCGCGGAAAGAAAACTTTAATCACCAGTTTACTAAAAGATAAAATGAATATCGATTCGACTTCTGTTCTAATAAACGAAGTTTATGTTAATAAATTTGATATTCCTTCAGTTACTCCGTTGGTTATTGATGCGGCACATAAGGGAGATGAAATTGCTCTTGAAATATTAAAGAAGCAAGGCGATGAATTGCTACTACATATCTCCGCAATGAAGAAAAAACTCCAAACCCCTCAAATGCCTGTTTCATTTATAGGAAGTTTACTCACCAAAGATTTCATTTATTCTAAAATTGTCAAAGAAAAAATTGAACAACAATTTAATGATGTAGTAATTAAACCCGCCGATTTTCCCCCGGAAATCGGAGCAGTAATTATGGCTATAGACAAATACACTAATCAAGACTTGTGATACAAATGGATAAAAAAGATAGAAGAAGACGTAATCCTTGGGCTTGGGTGCCCACTTTATATTACGCCGAAGGTATTCCGTATGTAGTTGTAATGACGGTTTCGGTAATTATGTATAAACGGCTTGGCATTTCAAATACCGACATTGCCTTATATACAAGCTGGCTTTATTTACCATGGGTAATAAAACCTTTATGGAGCCCTGTAGTTGATATATTCAAAACAAAGCGGCTATGGATTACGTTAATGCAGTTGTTTATCGGTGCCGGTTTAGCTGGCATTGCATTAACTATTCCTGTGCCTAATTTTTTTCAATATACATTAGCTTTCTTCTGGCTTTTGGCTTTCAGTTCTGCTACCCATGATATTGCGGCAGACGGATTTTATATGCTCGGTTTGGACGAACATCAACAGGCTTTTTTCGTTGGGATTCGTTCAACCTTTTACCGTTTGGCTATGATTACCGGTCAGGGCTTACTGATTATTTTGGCAGGTTATTTTGAAAGTTCTACCGGTTTACCTACTGTTGAATTCAATGTAAAAACTGCTCCAAATGTTGAAAACGTGAAATTTATTCACCCCGATTCCTTATCAATATCAGAGCTTGAAGGCGATTTAAGAATTATTACTTATCCAGATGAACTAATAATTTCTACAAATCAAATTTCTAAAAATTATGCCGATTCCGTATTAACATTTGTAAATGAATGGAATAATAAAAACGGTTTCATCAAAGAAATCAAACTTTCCTCATCACGCAAACAAGATAAAACCGGAGAAGAAACTTCTTGGTGGGATGAAAATGTAGTTAACAAATTAGAAAATATCTTATCTGATTTGTTCGGACCTGAAAAGAAAGAAGTAATTCAAAGGGATTACACCGGGAATATCGGCTTGATTTACTTCCGGCTTTCAAGTGAACCCAAAAATGATGAAGATATTGTTTTGAATGTCGGAAGCGAAGGCGGTGATAAATCAATTAAGTTAGTCGCCGGAACTCGTTTTGTATTTAATAAAAGCAATTGGAATAAACCCGCAATTTCATTAATTCAAATTGATCCTAAATTAAGAAAGGAATCTTCAGCACATTTTGCAGTAAGAGCGGGAAACATTCCACTTGCATGGATTATTACCTTTTCAATTCTTGCCGCGTTATTTTTATTATTTTTCATTTACCACAAATTTATGCTTCCCTATCCTGCAACCGATAAAGGTGCAGTATCTAAAAACGGTAAATCTGTTCTAACCGAATTTCTTGAAACATTCGTAGTATTCTTCAAGAAGAAAAATATTGGAATTGGATTAACGTTTATTTTACTTTACCGTCTCGGTGAATCTCAATTAGTTAAATTAGCATCACCATTTTTGCTGGATGCAAGAGAAATAGGCGGATTGGGATTAACAACAGGAGAAGTCGGCATTGTTTACGGAACAATAGGAATTCTTGCACTTACTGTCGGTGGAATAATAGGTGGAATATTAGCCTCCAGAGACGGTCTAAAAAAATGGCTTTGGTATATGTTGATTGCTATTAACTTACCGAATGCTGTTTATATTTATCTCTCATATTATCAACCGGAATCGTTCATCATAATAAATGCTTGCGTTGCCATAGAACAATTCGGATACGGTTTTGGCTTTACTGCATTTATGTTATATATGATTTACATTTCGGAAGGGGAATTCAAAACTGCACATTTTGCTATTACTACCGGTTTTATGGCTCTTGGTATGATGATACCCGGAATGATAAGCGGATGGCTGCAGGAAATTATCGGTTATCAGCACTTTTTTGTTTGGGTTCTTATAGCCACAATACCATCTTTTATAGTCGCAAAATATGTTCCCATCGATCCTGAATTCGGTAAAAAGACAAATGAAAAAAAAGAATAAATTTAATATGAAAATTATCGCAATTACTTCTTTTATCGTTTCGTTAATTTCTTTTTTATTTATTGATTCTCCAACCTCGAATACCGATATATCCGTATTCGAGTTAACTTCAGATGAATTGAATTGGGTAAACGAAACCAAAGAAAATTTAACGCTATTTGAAAAATGTGCCCAGCTTGTAGTTCCCTATGCTTACGCCTATGACACAGCCAAAAGCAGCACAGAATATAAACGTTTAATTAATTTGGTTAAAAAATATAAAGTTGGTGGTATTTTATTTTTGGGGGGCGAACTCGAAAAACAAATTGAACTAACAAATGAAATACAAAAAATCTCGAAAGTACCCCTAATAATTTCTGCTGATTATGAACGCGGCCCTGGTATGAGGTTAAAGGAAATAGCCGAATTCCCTTATAATATGGCACTTGGTGCAGCTGACGATCCTCATTTAACTTATCTTGTGGGCAAAGCGACGGCAGAAATTTCGCGTAAAATTGGAGTTCACCAAAATTATGCGCCTTTAGTTGATGTAAACGACTACATTAATCCTATTATCAATATTAGATCGTTTACAGAAAACCCTTTTAGCACTGCTGTACATGCAACTTCATTCATTAAAGGAATGACCGACGGAGGAATGATCTCTACGGCTAAACATTTTCCGGGACATGGTTCGACTGACATAGATTCACATAATGCACTACCATTAATCGATCAAACAGTAGAAGAATTTGAAGAAAAAGATTTAATCCCATTTAGGGAATCGATTGACGCCGGGGTAAAATCCGTAATGATTGGCCATTTATTGGTGCCTGCTTATGAAGAGGAAGAATTACCTGCAACATTTTCTAAAAATATCGTTAATAATTTATTAAAGGATGAATTAGGCTTTAAAGGGTTGGTAATAACAGACGCATTAAATATGAATGCCATCTCAGATAATTATGATGCGGGAGAAGCGGCCGTAAATGCAATCAATGCCGGAAACGATATTATTCTTTTCCCTGCAGACGATTCAGCTGCCGTTTGGGGAATTTATAATGCTGTTAAAGAAAATAGAATCTCCGAGAAACGTATCGACCAATCGTTGAATAAAATACTTGCTGCGAAAACCTGGCTGGGCTTAAATGCTAATAAGCCTATCAATAAAGACCATGCCGTTAAATACAGCACGAATCTCCGTTTTCAACGACTGGCCCGTACAGTTGCAGAAAAGTCTATTACTTTAGTAAAAGACGATCTCAATTTATTGCCACTCAATATTAAAAAATATAATAGAATAAGCTCGATAGCATTAACCGATTTAACGGACAGAAACAGCATTAAGGAAGAATTGTACTTTCATTCTATATTAAGAGAAAATATTCCCGCTGCAAAAACATTTAAGTTGCATTTCAAAAGCCGGAAGCGTGATTTCAAAAAGAGTTTTAATATCGCAAAAAAATCCGATTTGATTATTCTTCCTATTTATTCCAATATCAAATCGCTTCAAGGAGAAGAGAGAATTAAAAAAGAATATAAAAAATTGATCAATGATATTCTTAAACTAAATAAACCGGTGATTGCTATAAGTTTCGGGGATCCCTATTTATTAAGTGATATAAATAATGTTCCCACATATCTTTGTGCTTACGGCAGTGTGGATGTTTCGGAAGAAGCTATCGTTGAGGCTATACTCGGAAAGATTAGCATTCAAGGCAAATTACCGGTCACTATCCCGAACACTAACTTTACAATCGGAAGCGGAATAAACAAAAATGCATTCAATTTATTTAACGACATCAAAGATTCACTCTATGATTTTGCTTCAGTTGATTCATTAATGGAAGCCGCAATAAATGATTCAATTTTTCCGGGTGCTGTATTATTGGTTGGTAAAGGTTCCAGGATAATTCATCACAAAGCATACGGCAACTACACTTATAACAAGAACTCACAACAAGTCACCACAACTTCATTATTCGATTTAGCTTCAGTCTCTAAAGTGGTAGGAACTACATCAGCTGCAATGTTATTATATGATAGAGGTTTGCTCAACTTGGATAAAAAAGTGATAGAATACCTTCCTGAATTTAATAATAAAGGTAAAGATAAAATTACCGTCAGAAATTTATTACTGCATAATTCCGGGCTTCCTCCCTTCGTACCGTTCTATAAATATTTCTCTACACGTGAAGAGGTAATTGATTCAATAATGAATATACCACTCAGCTATGAAACGGGTACGAAATATGTTTACAGTGATTTGGGTATGATAACATTACAGCAAATAATTGAAAGAATTACGGGGTTAACACAGGATCAATTTTTAAAATCAAATTTGTTTGAACCGTTGGAAATGAATAATACGATGTACAATCCACCCAAAGAATTTATCAGCAGATGTGTTCCTACTGAAGTTGATAATTATTGGAGAATGGATACACTCCAAGGACGCGTACATGATGAAACGGCCTTTTTACTCGGTGGAGTTGCTGGTCACGCAGGTCTGTTTTCCACAGCCGAAGATATCTCGCATCTGATTTTTACTCTGTTGAATAACGGAGAATATAAGGGTAAAAAAATATTCAACCCTAAAACTATAGACGAATGGACAAGCAAGCAAACCCCTCAAAGCACAAGAGGATTAGGCTGGGATACTAAATCTCCAACAAAATCTTCCGCAGGACATTATTTTTCTATGAATTCATTCGGTCATACTGGCTTTACCGGAACGTCGGTTTGGGCGGATAAAGATAATGATCTTTTCGTTGTTCTCCTTACAAACAGAGTTCATCCCTCCAGGAAAAACCGTAAAATAATCAAATTCCGTCCTGTATTGCACGATGCTGTATTTAAAGTAATTAGCTTTGAATAAATCTCATTTTATGTATTAAACGATTTTTTGTTTAATACGTCATAATTATAAAGAAGGAAATTTTTCTTGATGGTTGAATCCGAAAAAGTAATAGAAATAAAAGGGCTTACAAAAAAATTCGGTTCTTTAATTGCAGTAGATAACCTGGAATTAAATGTACACAGAGGTGATGTATTCGGATTTTTAGGTCCCAACGGTGCAGGAAAATCCACTACTATTAGAATGCTCCTTTCCTTAATCAAACCCACAAAAGGCGAAATAAAAATTTTCGGAATGGAATTAAGAAAAAAGAGGAGTGAAATTCTCAAGAGAATAGGCGCAATAGTAGAAAAGCCCGATTTTTATAAATACTTAAGCGCATATAAAAATTTGGAAGTGCTTGCTAAAATATCTGGAAAAGATATTCCCAAAAATAAAATAATGGAAATGCTCGAACTTGTCGGATTAGAGAAACGTGCAAACAGTAAGGTCAAAGCATTTTCACACGGAATGAAACAACGGCTGGGTATTGCACAGGCTCTTTTACATGATCCCGACTTAATAATTTTGGACGAACCTACTACAGGATTGGATCCGCAAGGGATGAAAGAGATTAGGGATTTGATTTTATACTTAAGCAGGGATAAGAGAAAAACAATCTTTCTTTCATCACACATTTTAAGAGAGGTAGAACTTATTGCAACAAGAATGATAATCATTAACAAGGGTAAAACTCTGGTTGAAGGAAGTGTTTCGGAATTGTTAAACAGCGATGAAATGGAAGTCAAAGTCGAAGTGGATGAACCGCAATCGGCAATTTCAGTAATTACAAATTCTGATTGGAAAGAACTTTTAAAATCCTCAGATGATAATTACCTTTATTTTACAGTTCCTAATGACGACATACCCAAGTTAAATAAATTTCTAGTACTAAATGGAATAACTGTTCGCTCATTAGTACCAATGCGCTCTTTAGAAGAATATTTCTTGAAAATTACCGAGGGAACGACCGAATGAAGAACCTGATTTATATTGAACTTGATAAAATTTTCAGAAGATGGCGAACTTATATAGGATTTATTGCTATTGGAGTTCTTACTCCCATAGTGCAAATTGCTATCTATTATGAAGGCGATAATTACATTAACTTTTTTACTCAAAACCTTCAGCAGTCGTTCTTAATCTCGGGAAATCTTTTAAACGGATATCTTGTTGGATATTTTATTCTGCAGGCGCTGATAATTCATATTCCCTTCCTAATAGTATTAGTAGGCGGGGATCTATTAGCCGGCGAAGCAACAATGGGAACTTATCGTCTTCTGTTAACTCGACCTATTTCCAGATTTCAAGTAATCACCTCCAAATTTATTGCCGGATTGATTTATACAAATCTTTTACTTTTTTGGTTGGCATTTATCAGTTTGTTTGTCAGTACAATCCTATTCGGTACCGGGGAATTGATGGTCGTAAAATCCAAGATTATAATTTTTGCTTCAGATGACGTATTATGGAGATTTGCTCTTGCTTACGGTGTAGCATCAATTAGTATGACTACCGTATTTGCACTCTCATTTTTATTTTCTTCACTGGTAGAAAATGCAATTGGACCGATTGTAGCATCGATGGCTGTTATAATTATATTTATAATATTATCCGCCTTACCTATTTCGGCTCTCGAAGGAATTAAACCTTATTTGTTTACAAATTATATGAATGCTTGGCGCGATTTTTTCAATGACCCCGTAAACTTTAGTGGTGTAATTAAATCTAGCCTCATACTCTTTTTACATATTATTATTTTTTACACCACAGCTTTATTTATCTTTATTAAAAAGGATATTTTAACATGAGAATTTTCATTTTATTCCTTGCATTCTCAACTTTATCACTGTTCGCTCAAGAGAATAACCCTTATAAGATAATTGAAAAGGTTGAGCAGAAGTATAATTCACTGAACGATTACGAAGTAGAAGCAACTATAAAGGTTGATGTTAATATTCTAAAAATGCCATTGTCGAAAACTACAATATTTTTTAAAAAGCCCGATAAAATTAGGCTAAAATCCAAAGGGTTTGCACTTTTGCCAAAAGAAGGATTGAATTTTCTGCCTATCAAATTTCTCGAAAACGATTTTACCGCTATTTTTTCGGGAACTACTACTTTGGGAGATGATTCGGTAAAAATCATTAAAATAATTCCCAATAATGACTCTACTGATGTAGTACTATCAAAACTCTGGATTGACAGCAAAAATTTTGTAATTAAAGAAATTGAATCCACCACTAAAAAAAGAGGTTCATATACGTTAAGCCTCTATTATGATAAACAAATTGAATTCGGATTACCTGACAGCGTAATATTTGCTTTTAACGTTACTGACATTCCTGCAACAAACTCCACCTCACCAAAAGAGGAACAATCGGACAGACATAGAAACAGAGTTGCATTCTCCGGACCTTTGGTTGGAACGGTAACAGTCTATTATAACGATTACAAAGTTAATATTGGACTAAGCGACGAGTTCTTTGAAGAAGGAAAAGAAACCGACAAGGATAATAATTAGTAGAGTCAAACAGGATTTATGCCTTCGGAAAAACCGAATGCATAAATCCCGAAGTAACTTTGTGATTCCAAATTTGAATTCGTATAGAATATTTTATTTACTATATCTGTCGATTATATCCTGCGGAATCCGGACAGGCCTTCCGGAAGAAGTTGAAATCATTGTATAAACGGCATAACCTTCAGCAGCAATCTTTTCATTGTCCCCTTTTACAATCCAAAAGTTTACAATAACTTGCGCTCCGTTAATGGAGTTTACTTGCGTTCTAACCTTTACGATTTCACCGAGTAAAATACCACGTTTATAATTTATCTCAACTTTAGAAGCAACCCATGTAAACCCTCTATCCAAGAAAGCCTCCATGGACATTCCGTAATGTTTTTTCATCTGATCATATCTTGCCATTAATAAGTAATCAAGATACTTGGAATAATGAACATGGTTGTTCATATCAATATCATCAGGACGTACCGTAATTACCGACTCAAAAACCGCATATTCCATTTACACCTCAATCTATTTGCTTACATTCAATATTGTTTTTAATTCTTCTTCATTTACATTTAATAATTCATTCTTAATAAGCCTTTTAGTAAGTTCTTTCCAGTTATCATCCTTCTTAAAAACTTCCTCAAATAACGGCAAAGCCTCTTTAATTTTACCAATATTTACAAGTGTAACTGCATGCCAATATTTCATTTCAATATTTTCGGGAAACATTTTCTCGGCGGCAGAATATTCTTTCATCGCCAATTCGTTATCCCCCTTTTCAACAGCTAAATCACCGTTGTTCATATGTTGGTAGGCGCGATAAACTTTCAAAATTCTTTTTAATTCCTTGATAGGTTCGGTATGATCTTCCACTCTCAAATCAATCGGTTTATCAATCCAAGGCTTGCCGGTTGCAACTGGATTAACAACAATTATTGCGGCAGATTGTTTTCCTCTAATATCTCCTCCTTCAGCTTGTGCGGCTTCCAAAGCTGCAATTAGTCTTTCCGCTAAGGGACCCTCTGAATTTTCAAATGATTTTGCCATCGCGGACCAAACGGTATTTGTTTTCATCATATTCGCTTGAGCCGAATATCCGTCTCCTGTTTGATGCCCGGCATATTCAATACAGCTTTCTCCGGTCCACGCTGCAACATTACCTTTCGAATCAAGAATTGCAACCTGTCGAACATCCCGACCCTCGTCAATTTTTAGCAGCGAATCCAATGCCTGCTGAGGTGTTAATCCCGCTTTAAGTAACTTTAATCCCTCGGTTCCGTAAGAAGGATTAACAAAAGATTGTGTGGCAACTACTCCAACTCCAGCTTCGCCCCAGGCAACAATCGAACCGACCGAAAACCAGTGCGATTGTACAGCAACACCCATTTGGCCGGTATTTTTATCGTATGCCACTATGGAAAATGTATGTGCAAATTTATCTTTATATATTTTATATTGTCCGAATATTACTTGACTAACAAGTAGAAAAGCAAGAATTAATTTCATGATAAATTCTCCTTTTGTTTTTTACTACCGGAATAAAGCTCATAACCATTCAGCCGGCTGTCGATAGCACCGTTCAATAAAATATATTTTTTCGAGGGCTTCAACCCAAAAGATTTTAGCGCTTTTAAATTCCCGCTGAATATCCAGGCTTCAAATCCCGTATATTTATGTTTTAGTGTATCACCAATTTGTTTATAAAATTTATTTATGTCACTAGTCCTTAGCCTTTCATCGTAAGGCGGATTAGAAATTATGAAACCACTATTTAGCGGCGGATCCATTTCAAAAAAATCTTTTTTACTGAATTTTATTACACTATTAACTCCGGCTTTAACTGCATTTAGTTTTGCTTTACGAATTATTTCCGGAGAAATATCATTAGCATAAATTTTAACAAATGTATCGTCAATTTTAGCTTCGGCTCTTTTTAGAATACGCTTGTATAACTTTTCATCATAGTCATACCATTTCATAAAACTAAATGAATTTTTTATATATCCTGGCGGAATATTTTTAGCGATTAACGCAGCTTCAATTGCAATAGTACCAGAACCGCACATCGGATCAAACAAATCGGAATCGCCGCTCCAGCCACTTAATTTTATAATTCCCGCAGCCAAAACTTCATTCAACGGAGCCGGACCTCTACCCTTCCTGTATCCCCTTCTGTGAAGTGAATCTCCACTGCTATCGAGGGATATTGTCACTCTATCTTCGCTTATATGTAGATTTATTCTATAATTTGGATTAATTGTATTTACCGAAGGACGCACCCCTGTCTCTCTGCGGAAGTAATCGGCAATGGCATCTTTCAACTTCAGCGCAGCATATTTGGAATGCGTAAAATATTTTGAATTGACTATGGCATCTATCGCAAATGTATCTGATACACTCAAAAGATTTAACCAATTATACGTGAGCGCAAATTCATATAATTCTTCTGGCGATTTTAAATTAGTTTGAAGAAACGGAACTAATATACGGAGTGCGGTTCTTAGATGAAGATTCGCCTTATATAATAATTCTTTGTCACCCGTAAACTTAACTCCTCTGTTAACCTTTACTATATCTTTCGCACCTAATAATTTTAACTCATCTATTAGTGGTTCTTCCAGCCCTAAAAAAGTTTTTGCAATAAATTGATTATAATTTTCAATCATAAATTTTTTCTGTCCATTTTTAACCTTATTTTTAGATATAAAATTACTCATTATTTTGTAAATAATCGATACGGAATATGTTCAATATCCAAGAGTATTACTTATTCGAAAATGATAAATTGCCAGACAATTTTCAGTTTGAAAGTAATTTTGATTTTACCGAACTGAATTTTTATCCCGATAAAAAGACTCGACTAAATGCCTTGCTATTCAAAAGCAAAAATCCCAAAGGTGTTGTTTTTTATAATCATGGCAATGCGGGAACCTTAGAAAGATGGAAAGATTTGGCAGGTGACTTTCTTTCGAACAATTATGATTATTTGGTTTATGACTACCGCAAATATGGTAAAAGCAAAGGTAAGTTGAGTGAGAAGGCTCTGTTTAACGATTCTCTTTTTATTTACGATCAACTAAAAAAAGATTATCCTGAAAATAAAATAATAGTTTATGGCAGATCTTTGGGAACCGGGATTGCCGCCCATACAGCTTCCGTTAGAAATCCAAGAACCTTAATATTGGAAACACCCTATTATAGTTTGGAAGATTTAATCGCAAATAATTACAGATGGATTCCCCGTTTTCTTATAACATATCATTTTAGAACCGATCTCTTTCTACCTCAAGTTAAATGTCCTGTTTATATTTTCCACGGTACGAAAGATGAGATTGTTGATTATAAATTAGCAGTTAAATTGAAATCTCTTCTGAAACCTTCTGACGAATTTATTACAATTGAAGGTGGAAAACATAGCGGACTTAGGCATTATGATATTTACAAAGAAAAATTAAAGCAAATTTTATCTGAATAAATTTTATCGTGTGTCTTTTTCCCCGCCGAAAATAATTTATTTCCCACCGGTGATTCGAATCACTTGATTATTAATATTATTCCCCTAACTTTCATTGTTAAATACTTAATCACTTCTTATCTAAAAAGGAGCCCTAATGAAAAATTTTATTTATTTAATTTTACTTTTATTCATTCCTGTAGTTACATGGAATCAAGTTCTTATTAATACGAATCTTTTACCCGGAGCAGTTGGCGAAGAAATTCAAGTAGATGAATTTGGCCATGTGTCTCGTGTTTCAGCTGGAACAATCCCCGGAGATATTTATTCAACAATTGATTGGTCTAATTACAGAAGCAGTTTTGTTGAATTAAACGGTGGTTCACCAATTGAAATAATTAACGGAACTGCAAATATGAATTTATACAATGGAGTTCCCGCCGCACCACAGGGTGCAGCTAACGGTTTTTTCTTTCCGGATAGATTTGATCACTCGGATTGGACTTATACCCCCGGAGTTCGCGAAGAAGTTTGGCATACTATTATCGATTATAACGACGGCGCTGGCATTCATCTAATTGGCGGTACCGGTTTTCTATTGACAGACCCTTCACCTACATTGGGATTTCCCTACACCGAATTCAGACCCGCAAATCAATTCACTAACGTAGGCGACAGTATGGTTACACTTAGATCATTCGTCTATACCTCAATATCCGTTCTGCTAGGTACAACTTCTTATACAAATCACGACGGATTTTTCTTTGATTACGACGGCATTGACGGGACAAGTGACGATATAACAATTTCCTCGAGCGGTGGAGCGCTTTATATGTTCAATTTTTCCGGTTTCCCTCTTGCCGGTTATAATATTGGTAGTAGTAACAACAATATGTTGGGAACACTGCAGGGTGCAGCACCCGGATACAGTTTACCTAACTCCACAAATATATCTGCCAATCCGGCTGAAGTCGCTTTTCAATATCCCGATGTTACACTGGAACCGGGACAAACAATTTTATATTGGCTTGATCCCAAACCGATAAAATTATGGAACAACGCTAATAACTTCACCTCCCAATTCGATTACGATATTAAAAACGTAGGTGGAATGGGCAATATAGTTTTTGCTAATACCGACGTTGAAATATTTGTTTCATCTATAAATTTTGTCACTAATGCGATCAACAACGTTACCGCGGATTCAACCAAAATAACAGTTGCCGAAATAACGGGAGGGATGATCGAATCAGAATTGGCTCCTACAGTCAGCGCTGTACTTAATCACAGATATTGGGAAATTTTCTACGATACTCGACATTTGAATTCATTAAACAATATTACATTCTCGTACGATGAAATTGCCGACGGGATTGAAGATGAATCGAGATTGACTTTGGTTTATCGTACGGATTACGACCAGCAATGGACTGAATGGATAAGCACATTAGATATGGCAAATAATAAAATTACAGCTGAAACCTTTCCGGGAGGGAATGTTCAATTTGCTTTGGCTCTGAAAAACATAATTCAAATAGACGGTAATTTTGACGGTGAAGATATTTGGGGCACTCCGGTTGCTTTATCCGATCAAACACCCGGATGGACTGATGTAAATATTGGCGACCTTTATGTAACTCACGATGAAAATTATCTTTATTTGGGAGCTAAATTATTAAACGCAGCCGATTGGCAATCGTGGGGATTTTTAATTAATACCAGAGACGGTGGTGGAGATAGCGATCCCTGGACTCATCCAATACAATTTGCACATGCCAATTTACCTGATTTTGTAGTGCGAGGTCATTTCGGAATGGGCGGCTCTACTTATGCAGAATTAAGAGAATGGGACGGAGCTAACTGGATTAATATAAATACTAAAAGTTTAAGTTCATTCGACTATTATAGCGAAGAAGATCACGAAATTGTTGAAGTTCGTTTACCGTTAGATATTTTGGGCAACCCCGCAACAGTTGACGTACAGTTTTTTATAACGGGTGATAATACCGGAGAGCACGGAACATTCGATGCCGTTCCGAATGATGATGTAGTTGCATCTTGGAATGTTTCCGGAAACCCAAGTATTCTCGATAATTTTTCACAGGACATTGTAGTTCCTGTTGAACTAATGTCTTTTACCGCTTCGGTCACAAACAACGGAGTGATATTAAATTGGAAAACCGCTACTGAAACAAACAATCTTGGTTTCGAAATTTACAGAAACACCGGAAACGAATGGGACAAAATTGGTTTCGTCAGCGGTGCGGGAAATTCAACAGAATTTAATGATTACAGTTTCACTGATAATTCAACTCTTTCAGGAACTGTTCTTTACAGATTAAAACAGATCGACTACGATGGTTCATTTGAATACTCTGATATCGTTGAAGTAACTCGTGAAATAGTTAACAAATTTTATCTTTCACAAAATTACCCGAACCCGTTTAATCCGAGCACGGTAATCAAATATGCCGTTCCAGCTGAACTTTCATCTTCTTATGTAAGGTTGGAAGTTTATGATATTCTGGGAAATTTAGTGAGTACACTGGTTAACGGTAAACAATCAGCTGGGGAGTACGAAGTTAATTTTAACGGAGATAATCTTTCCAGTGGTGTTTATATATATAAACTTTCTATTGGAAATAATATTGCCGTTAAACGAATGACGTTATTGAAATAATTTTTCTGCAATAAAAAACCCGGTGATTGCCGGGTTTTTTATTCTTTATAATTCATTTGCCTTCGTAAAACCACTCCGGATTAAAGTTTAAAAAATTCCCGCCGCAGCTTCTCAATATAAGTCAGTAATACCCTGTATTTTAGCAAATTCATTTAGGCAAACGAATTTACATTTATTCTTAGATATAAAATCGTTATTTTCATTCAAGTCATTAAAAAAGATTCGTATTCCGCTTTATTAAAAAGCAAAAAGGAATGGATATGAAAAAAGTGCACTTATTTATTTTATTTATAACCTTATTGATTTTATACGGCTGCGCTAACTTGTATCAAACAAGCGGATACTATAACGAAGTCCGTTTTACCAGAGGCATAATCCACAGCGTGGATAGAAACATTGTATCCCTATCCGATGGTTCGGTGTGGAAAGTCGATAGAATCATTACAGCTGTTAATATGTCGCCTGTTATGTTAGTTGTTAGAGAAACACTCGATGAAGGATTCCTTTATGTAGACGGTATTAAATACAGATTAATTTTATCGATACCGGATATTGAAAGAATTTCTTTTTACAGCTTGGGTTACTTAGATTTAATTCAAAAATTAGAAAAGAAGAAAAGTGCAATCACATTATTTCAAGGTTCTAAATTTTACGTTCGACCACAGGATATTCCGGTTATCGAATCGTGGGGAGCCGGTCCGGAAGTTATTATTAATGCCGATCGAAATTATTTAATAAATCCGAGAACTATGAGAGGAATTCCCATAATTGAAATTCCTCCTTTAACTAATGAGAAGCTTTAACAACTATTTCAAAATAAATTTAATACTCATAATTAGTTTAACTTTTAATGTTTGGGCACAGAAAAAAGCTTCCGTATCCGGAATAATTTACAATGCCGAAACTAAAAAAGTTATTCAAGACGTTAATATATACATAGCCAATTCCACTCTCGGAACAACAAGTAATAAGATGGGAAAATATAAAATTTCCGGGTTGGACAAAGGGAATTACAAATTGATTATTTCCAGCATTGGCTATAAAAGAATTGTAAAAAATTTATTCATTCCTGATGCAAAACAATATCACTTCTCTTTTTATTTGGAACCTAAAATTTACGAACTCCCAACTGTAATTATTGACGAAGAAGCAAAAGACCTTTGGAAAGAAAGACTCGATACATTCATCAATCAATTTATCGGGCAAAGCAGAAATGCTGAAAGATGTGAATTAGAAAATCCTTACATCATAGAATTTGAAGAAAAGGACGGCGCGCTGAGTGCTTCAGCTCCGGAACCATTGGTAATTTATAATTATGCTCTTGGTTACAGGATAGATTATTTTCTAGAATATTTCAGCTATCAACCACCACACACTTTTTATAAAGGACTCCCTGTTTTCAGTGAACTGGATCCGATTGACGAAGAAGAGGAACGTAGCTGGGAAGAAGCCAGACTGAAAACTTACTGCGGTTCTTTAAGACATTTTCTTCGAGCGGCTTCCGAAGATTGGGACGAAAGACAAGAATTAAAAGAAGCGGGTATGCTCGCAAAAATTGAAGACTATGAAGGTGTTCTGGAAAGACAAGGGTTTATTGTTTTTCATTTTAGTTATATAAACGCGAATAAAAAACAAATAATTTACCAAGGAATTTCAACGGACAAATATATTTATCCGACTGTAAATGATTTCGAAAAAATAATCTCTTTCAAAGAAGCAATGGAAATAATTTACTCCCGTAAGGTAGAAGACCCCAACTACTTAGATTTTATTTACGAAAACCGCTGGCCGGAAGCGCCCGTCTCCCGCATATATCTTCATGCGGATTCAGTTAAGTTTGATACTAAAGGACGTTATTTCGACGAATTTAAAATTCAAACAATTGACTATTGGGCATTCCAGAGATTGGCTGATATGCTCCCCTTTGAATATTCGGTACCCGATTCGATTTTGGAATCCATTTACTTTGAAGAATAACTAATCGGAAAAAATCTCACTGTATAATTCGTCAGCTATTCTCTTCCTATAATTATTTAATGCAACTAGCGGTGGACGTATATTTGCGAAAGCATCATTTTTGTATTTCTTGGCCAAGAAATATTTCACTACAGGAATGATTGGCAAACCTTCGATTTTCTTTCTGTTTCGAACCATTTTTGCTTCAAGTTCAAACATCTCGTCGGTTCTCAATTCAAATGCATCAAGAATCTTCTTAGCCAGACCAATCTGTAAATTGAATGTTGCCGAAATAATCCCCGCACACCCTTTGTTAAGACATCTTAAAAATGCTTTTTCATTTCCCACATAAACTTCAAAATTCTTGTTGTTGTTTACGATGGAAAAAGTATTTTCCCAATTCCCCGTCGAGTCTTTCATCCCCATAACATTCTCGGGATACTTTTCCCTTAAGGCTGAAATCACATTTTGAGAAAATTCAATTGCCGACATTACGGGAAAATGATACAAATAAACTTTAGCACTTTTTCTTAAATTTCTAAGAACCAAATCGAAATAATTAATTAAACCAGCATCAGTAATATTTTTAAAATAAAAAGGGGGAAGGACAAGGAGATTATTAAATCCACTATCTACAGCGTAATTAGATAAATTAATTGTATCCACATAATTTGAACATCCTGTTCCGACAAATATTTTCTCTTTCTCTATCGGAGCAGAAGAAAGGAATTTAAATAATTCCATTCTTTCCTGTAGGGCAATGGAATTCGCTTCGCCGGTTGTACCGAAAATTAAAACTCCCTCGGCGCCTTCTTCAAAAAGGGTTTGGAGGTGATGCAGATACAAATCGAAATCTATATTCAACTTGTTATCAAAAGGTGTTATTGCTGCTGGAATTATTCTTGGTCTACTACTCACTTTCTTCTTTCTAATTTTAATTCGGAAAATATCTCTATAAAATAGTCATCATTTAGCACAATTGCTGTAGAATCGAAAAATTCATTTAAATCTACCCCCTCAAGTTTTTCATACACATTAGCTTGAAGAACCATTTCAATCTTATCAAGCTGTTTAACGAAACGGGCTTCAGGCGTTTTATTCTCTTCAAATTCCTTCCAAAGATTTATAAATTTATCTTTTTCGCTAAATCCTTCGAATAGTTTTTCCAACCCGTTTAATTCCGCTTTATACTTTTCTTCACCGGAAATTGAATCTTCGGGAGTAATATCACCGGCAAAAATTTCACCGAGGTCGTGCATTAGAACCATCATTATTATTTTATCCAAATCCAATTCAAGCTTGTATTTGCTTACAATCATCATTGCTATTAATGCTGCAGCAAAAGAATGTTCGGCAACTGTTTCGCATTTATTTTCAGGAATGCCTTTTCTTAACCAGCCTTGGCGAAAAAGGGTTTTTAATTTGTAGATATTATTGTAGAAAGAAATAATGGAGGATGAAGAATCTTGCGAAAGAGATTCCAATTTTTCCTTGGGTATTTTCAGTTTCATTTTAATTAATTAGACGAGAAAACTTCCGTTTCTTTTGACTTCCGAACAACATCGCTAATACGGTTAACTAATCTTTCGGCATTTTTCTTTCGGTATAAAATAAATTCTTCTCTCCCAAATACATCCGAAAGAGCACGAATAGATTTAGTAATAATATCGGCAAGATTGTTTTCTTCTTCAAAAACTTCAGCGGGTAAAAGGAAAATTAAGTCGAATGCGGCAACTTCGGCAATTGATAAAAGCACATTGAACGGAAGGTCTTCCAATGCAGTTTCACCTATTTTCGGTACTGTCTGTTTTCTTAATTTGTATTCAAATTCCATCCGCTCGGTTAGCATTGTAACCGCTTCTTTTATTGGTATTTTTAATTCGATCATAATTCCCCGCTAAATTAATGTAATAAATTAGTGTGCAAACTTAATAAATTGTCCAGTAAATTGATAACTCACCTGAGTTATAGGTATAAGTGGATTGATCTTGTGCCGTTTTACCCGCACTGAAGGAAGCGTTCAAATTCAAACGTTCAAATATCTTCCATCTCAATTCGGCGCGAGCTTCGGTAACAATTATACTGGTAGACATTTCATAACCTATTTTCGCTTCTCCCTTTACCGATAAATTCTCGCTTTTTTCGAAATAATATTCTCCCCATAAACTATGGGATTCGAATCCAATTGGAGAATAATAAAGGAATGCATCGAATCTGAAGTTAGCGTAGTAATATTCGTAACCTGCGTTAAATAAGGGATAAAATTCCTTACCGAGTCTGAAACGGATGTTGTTTCCCGCATTACCATCGGATACGTCAATATAATTATACAAACCGCTAATTTTTAATGTTGACGGCAGTTTGTAAAATCCGGTTACTTGATAAACAGAAGCCTCTCTCCTTACATCGATAAGATAAGGAGAATAAAGAATTATATCTGCATCAGATTTGTTGTACTGTGCTGTTATAGATAGAGTATCGCCAACACTGTATCTGACGAAAGCATCCAGATCTAAACTGCGAGAATTTTGCGAAGAATTAAGAATACCGTAACCCACTCCTCCGGATATTCTTTTACTGAAATTGACAAATATATGACCTTTAAAAGAAGTGAAATCTATATTCCCTGTAAATACAGCGGGCATATTAATCAATATATTATTATTCAACGCGGCATAATCGCCTCTAACGAATGTTCTGTTAAATGAGACACCAAGTGTCAGGTATGAAAGCACACCTAAATCTAACCGTCCGCCGGTGCGATAAAAATAAAATCCAAGATTATCTCCGTAAAATGCTGCCGTAGGTGCAAATCCAACCGAAGATGGGAATGTAGCAATAACTCCTTCAATTCCGGTAATAGGCAGCCAGCCTAATCTAAGCTTAACCATTTTAGTTTCTACCGAATCCAACTCCCAATTTTGCAATAAATTATCATAAATTATTCGCGCCGAGTCAGTTTCTCCTACCTTAGCATAAGAATCGGCCAGATATAAAACAGGGTCAAATTCTTCAGGTTCTTCTTGAACAAGTTTTTTAAATTCCTTCAATGCAGTTATGGAATCACCCGCTGCAAAAGAAACCTTCGCACTTTGAAGCGCAGCTTCGTACATAAAGCCATGGGAAAGCACTTCTTCATAAGCCTCCTTTGCTTTCTCATAATCACCGGCGCAAAACAATACATCGCCATATTCCTTTAATATTAAATCATTGGGCTCGGCTTGGGCTAAATAGTCTTCGTAATAAGATAAAGCTTCGGAACAACTATCGTTCATCACCAATTGCCTGCCTTCTTCCAAAATGCCGTATAATCTTTCCTCTTCGGCTCTTAAACGCTGAAATTCAATATTAGACCGTAATTTAGCACCTTCCGGATTTGTAGGCGCAACAGCTTCTGCACTATCTGCCATAAGAGAGGCTTTATCGAAATCCCGCTTTTGTAAATAATAAGAACCCATCGCTATAATTGCATCGATGTTCTTCGGCTGCTTATCGAGAACATTTTGCAGGTATTCCCCGGCTAAGTCGAGATCTTGGTTGGTCCAAACGGCTAATTGAGCTCTGAAAAGTTGATATTCCAAATTATCCGGATATTTATCCAGCAAGTCATCCATTATTTCAATCGCCAAATCGAATTGGCGATCCCAGCTTGCCGAACGTGCATATCCGTATAGAAATTTGGGATCATTTTCGTCCGGCACCTGCTCCAAATAATCTTGATAAACATATACCGCAGAATCATACCTTTCGATATAATTATAGAATTGAGCTAATTCCATTGCGGCTTTTTTATTCTTGGGATTTTTTTCCAGTTGGGCTTTAAACTTTTTTATTTTCTTCCTGTAAACCTTATCCCTGTAATCCAACACGAAATTCCATTTTTCGTCAAAGTCCGGCTCGCCTTCATGACGTTGCGCCAAAATCAATAATTGCTGATAAGCTTCTTCAATTCTATCCGATTTAATCAATTCATCAATTAACTTAAACCTTAGATCATCTCTCGAAGGATCTTTTCTTAACAAACGGTAATATCTATCTATGGGATATTCTTTTCTTGTACCGGTTTTTTCCTGCGTTAGATAGGCTTGTCTTAAAGCTCTATCCAAACCATCCTGCGCCTCTTTAAAATATGGTTTGAAACTGAGAGCACGTTCGAATGCTTCTTTAGCAATTTTATAACGCCCTAGCCAAATATTAAACCAACCGTAACGACTCCACAAACGCCAGTCTTCGGGATATTTATCGACCCATTTTTTAAGAACCTTTTCACCCTTTTCGATATGCTTATTGGCGGTTAAAATTTCCACATATCTGATTATCTCATCCGGAGAAGCATTAGGATCCAATTCCAAATATTTATCATACCACTCTTCGGCTAATTCCCATTCTTCCATCCAGCGGTAAGCTTTTCCAATTTCCAAATAATTCCATGGAATTGAAGGATCAATTTTTATATCTCTTTTATAACCTACAATATTTTTCCTTAAAATTTTATAAAGCTTTTCTCTAACCCGGGCAAGATTTTTATTTATTTCCTTATCATTCGGCGCAAGTTTACGTGCTTTTCTTAAATCTATAATCGCATTTTTTAATTGCGAACGAGCTTCGTAACATAATCCTCTTAAATTATATCCTTCGGCCAAACGGGGTTTGGCAGAAATATATTTATTTAACAAATCAATAGCTTCGCCATATCTTCCGGCTTCCATATGCTTTAAGGCTTCGGCCTTTAATTGTGAAATTTCTTCTTGCGCATAATTTTGCGAAATGAAAGCCGAAATAAAGAGGAAGAATAGAATAAATTTAGCCAACTTGAAATATTCCCTATAATTCTTTTCCAACTAAACCCCTAAAATTCAATAAGTTAGCGGAATCTTCTAAAATTTAGCTTTAATTTAATAAATTTAATGCTAAAAGTATATTATTTTTTCAATTATTTTCAAATTTTCTTAATTTGAGAATATTTTTGGTTCTGGCTAAAATTTTATCTCTATTGAATGGAATATTCCAATATTTTCCCTGCTGCATAAAAGCAAGAAAATCATCATAATGCGGGCTGAAAGGATTTCCCGACTGGCCGAGGTTGGAAATCATAAGAAATTTATCCACATCCGACCAATCAAGAATAAATCTCATACTCGGACCCACAATAGCATCGAATGAATTATTTTCATCATTAAAACCCATTATGTTGGCATTTAAAGTGGAATTATCGCCGCCTATTGGGAAAGGTCCTCTATTTAAATTAAAATAAAAATCTAAAATCTTAACAACGGAAAGGGGATGTTTAAGAGTTTGGAAATTAACTTCGCCGTATTTCGGTTTACCAAATTCGATTAAAACTTTTTCCAGTGCAATTGCAGCAACATCACTAAGAGTCTCTTTCTTGGATTTCGTCACTTTGTCGTCAATGACGGATAACTCCGGATGCGACAAAACTTCTTCCAATATCCGAGTACCGGCTTCATAATGTTCACCCATTTCATCGGAAAAAATTACTCTCGGCAGTTCATGCCACCATAGAGAAAAAATTGCCGCCAGTTGACTGTTCAAAGTCATTTCGCAATTCCACTCTTTAATTTGATCGGCTAATTCTTTTTCGCCCAGTATTTCCGCAGCTTCAGCAAACAAAGATTTCCATCTTTTCGCTTTTACCGAAATTAAATCCTGCTGTATTCTTTTGATATCTTCAACCGAATATTTTGACTTTTCTTTCAATAATTCGAAGGCCCTTACAATCCTGTAAGGATCATAAAAACCGGGTATTTTCTTTCCGGAATCCTCCGATAAAATTTGATTATTACAAGTAGCTGCAAACCCTTCTTTCGGATTATATACATGTGGAGTTTCACTCAAATCCCAATATCCTTTAGCATAATAACTTGTGTCTTCACCTGGTAAAATTGAATATGTATTTTCAAAATTTCTAATCGGGATTGGCGAGCCTAATTGATAACCAATATTTCCTTTGGAATCGCTGTAAGTCCAGTTGACATCGAGCGCACCAAAAGAAGTAACCGAATTCCTGAACTGCTCAAAATTTTTGGCATTCTGAAGTCTGAATCCGGCTTTCATAATATCTGCAGTATTAAAATCAAATCCCGACCACCAAAGTGAAATCAATCCCGTTGAATCCTGCTCAGTTACGGGTCCTCTGGGTGTTATTTTAATTTCTAAATTATATGGTTCAGAATCTTTTACTTTAATCTCTTCATTAATAGTTTCAATTTTTTGGTAACCCGAACTTGTCAAAATTTGAGTGGAATCTTCCGGATTAACTTTCCATCTGAAATAATCGATAAGATCGACCGATGCAACTGTAAAAGCAAAAGCAATATCCTTGTTATGCCCCATCACAACAAACGGAATGGAAGGTACAGTAATGCCAACAATATTTGTCCCGTCTCCCGAATGGAGCCCAACTATATACCAGAAACCGGGCACAGTATTTATTTGCAAATGCGGATCGCTTTCGTGTAGAGCATATCCTGAAGCGGATCTATTTGGAGAAATCACCATCGAATTGGAGGCAAACGACATTAAATAATTAGTTGGATTTAAGGAAGCGCTTTTATCATCGGAATTAAAAACAGTTGCCGGTGACCAATTCTTAAACTCAGAAAGTATATTGTACATTTCCGGTCCGAATTTTTCAATCATCTCATTATATTCTTTATCATGATCCATTAAATAGTGGGCATACCAAGTCTGATACAGCATAACGGTAGTTACATCATTAACAGTCCATTCTTCTGCATCAGCGCCTAAAACAAAAAATTCAGGAGGAAGCACATCTTTGTATTTTATCCAGCTATTAATACCATTGCAATAAGCTTGCAGTAAGTCTTTTGTATAATTATCCATCGATTGAATTTCTTCTTTCGCTTTTCTCTCAAAACCGATTTTCCGCTGAAAAATATCTAATTTAAGTGCTTTCTCCCCGAACAATTCGGATAGCCGACCCTCGGCAACTCTTCTAATTAACTCCATATGGAATAATCTCTCGCTTGCGTGAACCCAGCCCAGACCAAAATAAAGGTCTCTGTCGTTCTTTGCATAAATTTGAGGAACACCCATCGAATCAATATCAATTTCAATATCTTCGCTTATTCCTTTAACACTTATATCACCTGAATAA
>CAZNJB010000001.1:0-224770 GCA_964573255.1 uncultured Melioribacteraceae bacterium | reverse complement strand
CACCGCAAGTGAGAAAAAACAGAGAGCTTCTTATCAATCTCTTTGATAAAGAAGGTTTTGTAGTTGATCCTAAGGAATACTGGCATTTTGATTATGGGAATGTTATTTGGGCAATAGAAAAAGGGAAAAAATATGCTCAATATGGTATAATAAAAGAACAATAGACATTATAGAAATGTATAACAATCACATGCGTTCGGACAGCAAAGAGCGCCACTCGTTCCTCGCTCTGTTTTTTGCTGCCTGTGATGTGAGGAGTTACATGGATAGGCAAAATTTGCTATTAATACACGACAAGGAAATACCCCATGACAATTATCGCCCATCGAAAATCCTTTCCAATTCCCCAAGATTTTGTAAAAGCCCTGAATTTGAAAGAAAAAGATAATTTACTTATTTTTAAGCGTAAATAATTTATAATCGGACAAAAGCATATTTATATGTATGGCGATTACAAAACAGGGCGGAATTATCTCCCTACCATAATGATTTATACTAATGTAATAAAACAAAGCGCAGAAGCGTTAGGCGGAAAGATATTTCCTCCTAACATTCTTTAATGTCGGTTTTTCCGTCGGGTTAAATAGTAGTTATACACTTAAATAAGAATTTTTGCTAAGGTAGTAAACCAAATTGTAAGTTTCTTTATAATTGCTAGTTTTGCTGTAAAGGAAATATATAGACAATGGTGTTTATACCGCCAATTTGGGCGGATATGAACAATAGAATATATACACACGTTGGGTGCAATGAAAGAAATCAAACTTTCAACTATAAAAAATCAAAAAAATAATGTATTTTTGCTTAAAAATATATGAGGTAGAAAATGAACGATTTTTTGACAATAAAAGAAGCAAGCGAATGGGCGAGTAAATATTTAAACAAGGATATATCTACTTCTAATATCTCATATTTAATACAATACGGAAAAGTTAAGAAACAAGGGCATAACGGTTCAACCGTAATAAACAAGCAAGATTTAATTAATTATTACAAAAGTTATAACGGACAACGCGAAACCGAGTGGAAACAAAAACTTGGTAACGACTTAAATTGGGCGCTATCATTTGACCATTTAAAAGAAAAAGATACAACCAAACATATTCACCGCTTGCACCCATACAAAGGAAAATTTATTCCGCAACTTGTTGAATATTTTTTAGACTCTCATACAGACGAATTTAAAAAAGAGATTTACTTTAATAAAGGCGATATTGTATTTGACCCTTTTGCCGGAAGTGGAACAACACTTGTGCAAGCAAATGAACTTGGTATGCACGCCATTGGCGTTGATATATCGGCGTTTAATACACTCATCTCAAATGTTAAAATAGCAAAAGTTGATTTCACCGATTTGCAAAACGAATTAAATAAGATTACAACAAAATTAAAAAAGTTTATTTCCGGGGCAAACAACATACAATTCGAACAAGAATTGCTCGAAGAATTAATCGTTTACAATAAAAAATATTTTCCTTCCCCCGAATTTAAAATAAAAGTAAGACAGAAAGAAATTGATGAAAAAAACTATACAAAAGAAAAAGAACAGAAATTTTTAGAAAAATTCAATGGTTTAATAAAAAAATATAAACTAGAAATAGGACAAGAAACAGCAAACAATTTTCTTGAAAAATGGTATTTAAAACCGGTAAAACAAGAAATTGATTTTGTTTACGAGCAAATAAAAACAGTCAAGAATTATAATACAAAAAAAATCTTAACCGTAATTTTAAGCAGAACAATGCGTTCTTGCAGAGCAACAACTCACGCCGACCTTGCAACACTTAAAGAACCTGTAACACAAACATATTACTGCCGAAAACACGGCAAAATATGTAAACCTTTGTTTTCAATTCTATCTTGGTGGGAACGATACAGCAAAGACACCGTTAAAAGATTAAAAGAGTTTGAAAAATTACGCACAGATACTCTTCAAATCGCTCTACAAGGTGATTCAAGAAATATTGATATTTTCAATGAATTGGAAAAGAAAAACAAAACTTTTGCAGATTTAGTTAAAAGGCAAAAAATTAAAGGGATATTTTCAAGTCCGCCTTATGTAGGATTAATTGATTACCACGAGCAACACGCTTATGCTTATGACTTGTTTGGGTTCAAAAGAAATGACGAACTTGAAATAGGTCCGCTATACAAAGGGCAAGGAAAACAAGCAAGAGAATCGTACATGGAAGGTATTTCGCAAGTTTTAATCAATTCAAAACGATTTTTACAAAAAAATTACGATGTTTTTCTTGTAGCAAACGATAAATATAATATGTATCCGGTAATTGCCGAAAAAGCCGGAATGAAAATCGTAAATCAATATAAAAGACCTGTATTAAACAGAACGGAAAAAGATAAATCAGCTTATGCCGAAATAATATTTCATTTAAAGGAAAAATAGTTATGGGACAAAAATTTGATATAGGATTAAATTCTAAAATTAATGAATTTGCTGAAAAATTCAACATAAACAGAAAAATAGTCAAAGACGATGATATATTTGAAGAATTTAGTAATTATTTGGTTGTATCAACAATACTACAAGATGATATAGAAGAAATAAATAAAATATCTACAAATAAAGCACAAGGTATCGATGGTATTGCAATATTTGTTAACGACAGATTAATTGCGGAAGAAAATGATTTAGAAAAGATTGGAGAAAGTGAAAAAATAAAAATAAAAATTGCTTTTATACAGTCAACAACCCAAAATAGATTTAATGAACAAAAATTTCAATCATTTACAGACGAAGTAATAAATTTTTTAATAGGAGAAAATAAGATTGAACCTTTTTCTTCAATTTTAGAAGAATTATTAGATGAAGAAGGTGATTTTATAGATAATTTGATAGAAACCCCATTAATTACATTATATTTTTTGTCTGCAAGAACAAATCATACTATACCAGAATGTAAATTAAGTATTGAAAAAAATAAAATTACTAATAGAAGTGAGTTGGATGGAAAATACCTTTTAGATGATATTATTTTTTGGCAAAAAAAAGAAATTAAAGAGAATTATAAACAATTAGATAAATTTCATACAGTGTCTTTAAAATTTCATAAAAATATTCAATTAGAGGAGCGTGAAGAAGTAGAAATAAGTTTATTGGCAGCAATAAAATTTACGGAACTAAAAAAGATGATTTTAACAAAAGAAGAAAATATCAAAGAAAAATTATTTATAGAAAATCCTAGGGCTCATCTTGGTAATACTACTGTTAATGAAGACATAAAAAATACCATTCGTGATAATAAATATAATCCATACTTTATTTATTTAAATAACGGAATAACAATTTTATGTGATAATATTACTAAACATCCTAGAAAAGAAAATGAATTTATACTAACATTCCCAAGAATTATAAATGGGTGCCAAACTACACATATACTATACGAAGAATATAAGCAAAATCCTAATAATTTAGATAGTATTGAGATTATTGCAAAAATAATCGCAACTAAAAATTCAGATTTAAAAAAACAAATAATTTTTGCTGCTAACAATCAAAATTCAATTGACAAAGATTTACAGTCTTTAAATAAATATCACGAAAAAATTGAGGAATATTATAAAGGTAATGATGAATTTACTCTTTTTTATGAAAGATTACGAGGGCAGTATTCTAATATTGTAGAACCTTATAAGAAAATAAATATAGAAAATTTAGCCAAAGTATACGTGTCTGTTTTTTTGCAAGAACCTCATAAAATGAAAAGTAATGCGATAAAAAAGATTAATAAATACCAAGAAGAAAAGAAAATTTTTAACGATGATAAAAATATTCCTAAATATTATTATTCAGGTATCCTATTCTATTGGTTAAATAAATTCTTATTAAATAGGCAACTAAATTTAAAATCAAAAACTATGGATATGCATCTTTTATTAGGAATAGATTTATTTCTTGATAAGGAGTGCAGTAATATTAAGGAAAAAATAGCATATTTAAAAACAGAGGAAAAGGCTCTTAATATTTTCAGTACAGCAAACAACTTTTTATCCAAAGAAGATTATTTATTTGAAAAACGAGGGTTTTATTCTGGACCAAAAACAAAAAAGCTTATTGAAGCAATAAAGGAAAAATAAAATGGCATTAACAAAAGAGCAAATACAATCCGTAGAAAATACAATAAGAAACAGCCTTAGAAGAAGATTTAAAACCTATGATCCCGAACCGGCAGTTATGCCTTTTCATACAAGATTACTTGGTAAAGACAGACTTGCATTGTATGCGTTTATTCATTCTCTTAATACAAATTTCGGGACAACAATTTTTGAGCCGGTTGCGGTTTCATTAGCTTCAAGCAGATTTAAAGTTGCAAAACTTCAAATGAAATCAGGCACTAAGATTAGTGAGCAGGCACAATATGAAATTCAAAAAATAATGGACGAATTGACTGCGGCTAACAAAAAACCTGATAAACCAAGAGAAATAGAAATAATTCGCAAAGTTTGTCGTGAAGGCGAAATGAGAACCGTAAAACCTACAAGAGTTGATGTCTATCTTGAGAGTTATGGAAATGAGATTTTTTTAATTGATATTAAAACAGCCAAGCCCAACAAAGGTGGATTTAAAGAATTTAAACGAACTCTTTTAGAATGGACAGCAACATTTCTATCAGAAAAACCAGATGCTAAAATAAACACGCTTATAGCAATACCATACAATCCATACGAGCCAAAACCATACAGCAGATGGACAATGGCCGGAATGTTGGATTTGGAAAATGAATTAAAAGTTGCAGAAGAATTTTGGGATTTTCTCGGTGGTGAAGGTGCTTATAATGATTTACTTGGTTGTTTTGAAAGAGTTGGAATAAAAATGAGAAATGAGATTGATGAATATTTTGAAAGATTTAAATAACTGTGCCCAACACAGAATATATACAATGGCAGGTAATGTGTAATAAATAAAGTTAATATGAATAATTTATGGACATAGCAATAATGAATAGAAGTGCGAAAAACACCGCCACTGTGCATATGCGAGACCGTTAAATTTAGTTGTTAACTGGCGTATAACACGGGCGTCAACTCGGAATTTGTCAAGCGCCCGGCTTCTCGGTATTTTATAAATTAATTGGGCGCGGCGAATCCGGTTACACCCAGGCCGTTATATTTAATAATAAAGAAAGTAAAAATGATCGCTAATTTAGTATTCTTAATTACATTTATTTTAGCGTTTAGTTAAGGTTGTAAGGATAAATCTATGTTTGCAAAACCTCAATCCGAAACAAGTAATAAGGTATAATTGAAAATTTCACCAATTGAATCTATTCAAAGGGATATGATATTAATGCAGTATATAATCAATAATAAGGTTCTATAATGTATAAATATATAATGTTTATTTTATTATTAGCCTCATCGGTATTTTGTCAACAATTTACATTTGTCTCTAATGCTGAAGTTGGGATTATAAATAAAAATCAAGAATATTTACTTGGTTCGGAAATCCATTTGCTTTATAATCTAAATGAAAGTATTGATCTTGGACCTTCTTTTGGCGCTTCAATTACTTCGCTTGAAGGAAGACTTGGAAATTACTCCGGTTATAGCGCGAATTTAGGATTGTTATTACTATATTACCCCATTAAAACAAATATCCGTCCATTTATAGGAGGCGGTTTATTATATAATTTTAACTTTATTGAAGCCGGAGGAAATAATCCATTTGGGACATCTAAATTGCATAATGCTATAGGTTATGAAATTCTATTTGGCGTTCAAAATAAACTAAAAGAACATCTAAAGCTTAATATAGGATTGAAATATCAATATCAAAATCCCTATTTTTCTTTTGATTCATATGATCTTGAAATAAAGAATAGTTTTAGAGCTAATTATGAAATTAGCTCTTTAGATTTATTTATAGCATTGGCATTGATTCTGTGAAATTAAGCATACCAAATCAACCTTACCCCGGTTATAACAATAGCCAAGCTATCATAAAAAGCCGATTTAATGCCTTTTGTGGCTGGGTATAAACAATATTTCTTTTAATAAATATTTTTCTTTACAGTTCAGTTATGAATCAATCCGTTTTTCACATCAGACTTATTTATAACGGCATTATATAAAAAACCGTTGATTATTACATAATCAATCCTGCCGTTTTTTTCTAAATAAAAGTTCGGTATTGCGTCAATTTTTATTTCGTTTTTATAATCTTCATTGTTTGTAAAATTTATTGGAAGTAAAGAATAAGGACGCTTATCCGTTAAGTCTTCTTTAAATATATCCGTATAGCCTTCTGAAATGATTTCATCAATTTTATCCGGATTGAAATTTCCCTTTTTAAAAATTTTACCCGGGTGAATGGTATAGCCAGCGGCATCAATATCATTATAACCATAAAATACGGATAAGTCCCCTATATCTTCGATTGTACTCCTGTAATAATATTCGCCATTTCCCAATTCCTTTTCATTGTTTTTGATGGCTATGTCTATTTTATAATCTTTTCCATTAAAATTAATAGTAGCATTTCTGATAATTAAATCGAATAGCAATTTGTCGTTCTGTGGTATTGCCGAATATTCTTCAATTGTATTATTGACATAGCTGCCGTTTGCAATTGATTGAAGTGCGGAAAGAATAGCAATAAAATTTAATTTTCGGACAAACTGTTTTTCATTATCGTTGTACCAGCCGCCAGATTCGATTAAAATAGAAGAGGTTCCCCACTTAACCAAATTATCGCCGAATGCTCGCGGTTCAAAATCATCGCTGTATCTTCCTATATGCCCCGGTATTATTTCAGATAACGCATTTTTTATATCCACTATTACTTTCATTGTATTTGCTCTAACTTCATTTATATCTTTTTGATAATTATAAGCCGGAGCAAGGAAAGAAATTGTAGCGGATTTAAAAGTATTACCTGCCGCATAATAACGCATTTGATCGTGTAAGTTAAATCCGAATTGAGGGGATAGACTATCTCGGACACTTTTTAAAATTTGAGATTCAGGAAATTGCAGTCTCTCCGCATCTCTATTTAGATCAATCTCCAATGCATTTCTTCTTCCGAAGTTATATGCCCCATCCGGATTAAGCATAGGAATAAAATAGAGGGTTAATTTTTGTGATAGGAGTTCTTTAAAATCTTTGAAGCCATTTTTAGCGGCAAGAAAATTAAAAATATCGAACAATGCTTGAGTGGCAGTTGATTCGTCGCCGTGCATTTGAGACCAAAGCAACACTTTTGTTTTTCCGCTGCCGTAACGAATTAAGTGAATATTCCTCCCTTCCAATGATTTGCCCAATAGTTTTATTTCGAAGACGTCAGAAGATTTAAGTTTGCCGATTAACTCGTTTACCAAATCAGGATCGATGCGTTCTTGATTCAGTGTTAATTCCTTGAAATTTTCATATTCATTGTAAAGTTTTTCTGCAGTAATGGTTTGCCCCTTTACTGATATCAAATATAAAGCGAATAAAATAATTATTACTAATTTTTTCATGTTATATTATATTTTGTTCATTAAGAAAAAGTAATATAATTAAAAGGAGTTAAAAATGAATGCCATTACTCTCCCAATAGGCGGACCGCTTCCACAATTTTCTTTACCGGCAATAGACGGAAATAATTATAGCAATAATTCATTCGGCAATAAAAAGTTGTTATGCATTATTTTCAGTTGCAATCACTGTCCTTACGTGCAAGCTTACGAACAAAGAATAATGGATTTACAGAACGAATTTCGAGAAGAGATGCAAATCGTAGCAATTAATTCGAACGATGAAGAAAACTATCCGGAAGATTCGTTTGAAAATATGGTAAGACGCGCAGAGGAGAAGAAATTCAATTTTGTTTATTTAAGGGATGAAGACCAAACAATAGCGGAAAAATTTGGGGCCACACATACACCCGAAGTTTTTTTATTCGGAGAAGATAGAACCCTAATTTATCGCGGTAAAATTGATGATAATTGGAAAGAACCGGAAAATGTAGTTCACCGTTATTTGAGAGAAGCCATACTTGAGTATTTGGAGGGAGTGGAAATCTCGGTACCGGAAACTTTTTCAATCGGATGTACAATTAAATGGAAAGCATAACTATCTAATACATCATGCCGATGTTTAAAGTTATGTAAAGTTGTCCGATATTCTTATGTATTCTTCCTTTCAGGCTTTCTACACCTTCGTCGAAAAGATAGGCTTTATAGTAGCGTACATTTATTCCCACTAAACTGCTTTTGCTCATGCCGAAATTAGCGCCTACGCCTATGTAACCGCCGGCAGCGTAATGAACTATAGCATCGCCGAATGCGGAAAAGAATTCCTGCTTGTAAGGGGTTGTTATTACAAATGTAGGACCCACTCCAAAATTTATATAAGGACGTAGATTTTCCGTAAGAACGTGACTGAATAATCTATAGTGAATTCCAACATTAAGCGGAAGAAGAAAAACTCTATTTACCTTGCCAATAACGAATTTTCTTCCGAAATAATCTACAAATTCAATTTCTCGGTCATCTTTCGATTCGGCAACTGAAAGATCTATGAAACCGGTTATATTTTCCGTGAAATCCTGACGTAAAAACGTACCTAATCCAAAACCGCCTTCGCCAAACATAATATCGACTCCCCAAGAATGGGGCGGGAATTTTTCCAAGCCTTTTTCCTCTGCTACCTTACCCAGTTTTTGACCCCAGGAAAATATCAAAGGTAGAAATAGAAAAATCACTAAAATTCTTTTCATCATTTAAACCTTTGTTTTAGTTTTAAATACTAAAATAATTATATTACAGAAAAAATCAATGCATTTATTTATCCTAAAGAAATTTATTTTGTAATACCTATTTGTAAAATCAATTTAAAGGAGAAAAATTGCCTACTAATTTAGAACTAAAAGCCAAGCTCGATTCATTCAGAAAAATTAAGCGAATACTCAAACAAATAAATGCCGAGTATAAGGGTGTTCTTAAACAAAAAGATACCTATTACAAAGCGAATAAATTTTTACTCAAATTGCGCAGGGTTAACGGAAAGTACGAATTAATAAAATATATTCGCGACGAAAAAGGTAAAAAGCGCTGGAGCAATTTTGAATTACTCTTTATTGAAGGTAAAAACCCGGAAAAATATTTAGCCGAAATTCTTAAACCGGAAGCGGTGGTAGAGAAAACCCGTGAACTTTATATGTATAAAAATACCAGGATTCATTTGGATAATGTGAAAAACTTGGGACGGTTTATTGAACTTGAAACCGTTGTCGATAAAGGTAAGCGGGATGCTCAAAAACGCTTCGATGAACTCGTCGATTTGCTGGAACTGGATAAAAATAATCAGATTAAAACTTCGTATAGATTTTTAATTAAAAAATGATTGTAACCCGATCAAATATTACAAAGTTAGATATTGATTCGGTTATTAATGATTATATATCCGGCGACAAACTGGATGAGATTCTAATTTTAGTTCCAACAAACAGGAAATTAAGAAAACTCAAAAAAAAAATAATTGACGCTTCCCCCGGAAAGATAGTTACGACGTTATACATTGAAACGTTAACCACGTTATCGCAAAAATTATTATTTGCTCATTCCCCCTTCGTTGAATTATCCGAATTTACGGCAATGGTATTGCTCGAAAAAATTACCGAAGAGATTAAACTTAATTATTTTGCCGTATATTCAGAAGGAATTCCTTACGGAACGTTGATGAAAATAAAAGACGTAATAAGTGAATACAAACGTTCCGGAGTAACTCCAGATTTGCTAATAAAAGAAGCGGAAAAACTTGAAGGCGCCGATAGAAAAAAAGCCATCGATATTCATCAAATTTATAAAAAGTATTTGGAGAAAGCCGGTGAGCTAAATGCTTTCGAAATTGGCGATGTTTATGCGGAATTGTTATCCTTAAAGAAACAGGAATTCTTAAATATATTCAATACGCAATTCAATAATGTAAATACAATAGTTGCATTTGATTTTGATGAATTCACTTCACCGGAAGCGGAGATATTAGCTCGTCTTTCCGAAGCGGTAAACGATAATTTGTTTATCAATTTCGATTATTATGCTTACAATTCCCTTCTTTTTTCTCATTTGGATAAAACATACGAACGCCTTATTGCAAGAGGATTTAAGCAAATTGATGATTTGGCGCCCGAAATATCATCCGGATTTAAAAAGGATTTGAGAGAAAATTTATTTAAAAGAAAGATTAAACGAATAGATCGTTATAAGGATAAACTCAGTGTAATCAAAGCGCACACAAGAAAAAATGAAGTTGAAGCAATTGCCAAGAAGATTAAAAATCTCATAGTTAAAGAAAATATTAAACCTAACGACATTTGTGTTTCATTTAATTTAATAAATAATTATTCCGATATTGTTCGATATGTTTTTAACGAATCGGGTATTCCTTTTAATATCACCGACAGGATTTCACTCGATAAATCACCGCCGGTTACTGCAATAATAAACCTTTTCGAAATTCTTGAAAGCGATTTCTTCTACAAAAGTATTTTAAGAGTTTCCTTGAACGGGTTCCTCACCTTAAATGAAACGGATACAAACAGCCTTCTCAATGTATCGAGGGGATTAAAAATTATTGCAGGCAGAACGAATTGGATTAACCGAATTAATTACGCGTTGGCAAATCCTTATAGCGACGAGGTGTTTAATATTCCAAAAGAAACACTTCAAAAGGCATTAACTACAATAGATTATTTATATAATTTATTGAAGGCTTTTACAGAACCGTTATCGACAACTGAATTTATCAATGAACTTAAAGCGCTAATCGAAAAAACAGAACTGATAAACAACATTTTGAATAAATCCGGCGAAAACACAGAAGCAAATATTAAAGCGGTAACTGTTTTTATCGAGAATGTTGAGGAAGTTCTCCTTCTCTTCTCACGCAGTGAATCCGGTACAGTAAAACACAATTTGGATTATTATTTTGAAATAATTCGTACTATTGCAAAAGCCTCCCGTTTTAATGTAAAAGAAAAATCGGATTACGGAGTACTCGTCACAAATATTGAGGAAATAAGAGGACTTAAGTTTAAGTATCTCTTTATCGGCGGAATGATAGACAAAGATTTTCCAACTCAATATTCTCCCGAAGTGTTTGTTACGGGAGACTTTGCAAAGGGAGAGAAAATACATTTAACCGAGCAGCGGTACCGGTTTTACAGGGGATTATCTACTTGGACAAATGGTCTCTATTTGTCATATCCTTTAACTGAAGAGAAAACAGAATACGTAGAATCTTCGTTTCTAAAGGAATTCAAAAACTTGTTTGATTATGAATCGATTGATTCATCCGATTTTGAGAGTATCGTATCCTCGGCATTTGAATTTCAAAAGAATTATTCCCGCATTAACGAAGAAGAAAAAAACAGAATATGGAGTCAGTATAATCTTAGAGAAAGGGAAATCCTTGAGCGCTTAAGGGAAATTGATGTTTCCAAATTGAAAGACGAAAGCATTCTGCCCGAATTTAATGGCTTCCTGACAGATGTTGATATCAAAGGCGAAAACAAATTAAAAGAAGAAGCCGTAAATGAGATATTAAATTTGAAGGAAAAGGTTTATTCCGTTTCTCAATTGGAAACTTATGCAAAATGTCCTTTTAAGTATTTCGTAGAAAGAATTTTAAGAGTCGAAAAAATAATGGAACCCACCGAAGATATTGCCGCTATTGAACTCGGTGGATTAGTGCACGAGATATTATATGAATTTTATTCCGTTATAAATGAAAATTCATTATTTCTTCCTGGCTGCAGCGATAATGTATTTAATGCGGCGGCAGAAATATTGTTCGAAATCGCTGCTACAAAATTAGATTCTCCTCAATTCGATTCACCTGCGGCTTTTTATGAGAAGGAAAAATTACTTGGTATTGGAGGCAATAAAAAAGATTCGATTCTATTCAAGTTCCTTGAAACGGAAAGGGAATCGGATCCCAAATTCCGTCCCCTGCTTTTTGAAATGCCGTTCGGCTTAAAAGATAAAAAGGGAAAAGAGATTCCTCCCGTTAACTTCAACGGGGTAAAGTTAAGAGGAAAAATTGACAGAGTTGAAATTGATGAAGAGAATAAACTTTTTAATGTAGTCGATTATAAATTAGGAGCAAATAGAATAACCAAAGCTGACTTGTTAAACGGACTGGCACTTCAGCTTCCGGTTTATTTGTATGCCGTTCAATCATTGTTGGGAGAAGAATATCAACCCAATCAGATGATAATCTATTCTCTAAAATACAACCCGAAGGAATTCGGAAGGAAAAATATCAGCAAATATATTACGAATAAAGATATACCCGGAATGGATGACCCGAATACAGAAGCAATTCGCATCGCCGGTGAAAAAATTTATGAGTATGTCGAAAATATTTCCAAGGGTATATTTCCCCTTAGCAGTCTTAGTGATAGACGAACTAAAGTTTGTCAATACTGCGGTTTCTCTTCCATTTGCAGAATAAACGAAGTAGAATAACCGTTTTTGTTTCTTCATTTAATTATTTTGTATCTTTTAGTGTAAAAATTATCGGAAGAAAGGAAAATGATAGAAATTAAAAAATTCACTATTCCCGCGGCAATAACTCCCAGTTTTGATAGATTTAGCGATAAACTTGCGTTGGCTAATGTTGACGGTATAGGTTTAAGTTACTCTGAACTCAGATCAAAAATCAATTCAATTACTTCGTTTTTAATCGACCAAGGGATTAAAAAAGGAGATAGAGTTGCAATTCTTTGCGACAATCAACCTAATTGGGGAGTGGCGTATTTATCCATAACATTTATGGGTGCCGTTGCCGTTCCGATAATGACCGAATTCAGGGATGCGGATGTTCATCATATCTTAAGACATTCCGGTTCAAAGGCAATTTTTATATCCGAAAAATTTCTCGATAAACTTTCCGAATTGGAAGGTTCCGAATTACAAACGGTCATTTTAGTCGAAGATATGAGTATCATTCCCTTGAATGAAGGTTTGGATTTAATTTCCAAGGTAATTAAGGAAGGCAAAAAGGAATTAAGCAAGGCTTTATCAGCGGCAATGAAGATGGCGGGACTTACTAACTTCACACCGGAAGAGGAAGATTTGGCAGCTATTGTTTATACTTCCGGTACAACAGGGCATTCGAAGGGTGTGATGTTAACTCATAAAAATATTGTTTCCGATGTAAAAGCAAGTATTGAATTGGTTTCGGTTACGGATGAGGACAGAATGCTTTCCATACTTCCACTGGCGCACACAATGGAATGTACATTGGGCTTGATTCTTCCCTTGGTTGTAGGTTTAACGGTGCATTATTTAATGAAGCCTCCGACTGCCGCTTACTTGTTGCCGGCACTTCAAAAAGTAAAGCCAACTTTCATGTTATCTGTTCCGCTTGTAATAGAGAAGATATATAGAATGAGAATTCTTCCTGAAATAAACAGAAAGAAAATTGTAAAAAGTTTATATAAAGTGCCGTTTGTTCGTAAGAAGATTCATCAAGCTGCAGGGAAAAAGCTATTGCAAACATTCGGCGGTAAACTTAAGATGTTTTGCATTGGAGGTGCTGCGCTTTCTGAAGACACGGAACTTTTTCTTCACGAATCCGGATTCCCCTACGCTATCGGTTATGGTTTAACCGAAACTTCCCCGCTTGTTACAGGCGAGGATAACCGAAAAACAAAATTAAGAGCTGCGGGCAGACCGTTAAAAGGAGTGGAAATAAAAATTGATAATCCCGATCCGGAAACGGGCGAAGGCGAAGTGCTTATTAAAGGTCCTATGGTGATGAAAGGTTATTATAAAAATCCCGAGGTAACTCGTGAAGTACTTCCTGGTGACGGTTATTTCCGCAGCGGCGATCTCGGTATTTTGGATGACGAAGGTTATCTTTATATCAAAGGGCGTTTGAAGAATGTAATTATTGGTCCAAACGGTAAGAATCTCTATCCGGAGGAAATAGAAAGCCATATAAATGCTATGCCGTATGTGTTGGAGTCTTTAGTCTATGAACGCGAAGGAAAGATTATCGGTCGTGTTCATTTTAATTATGACGAATTGGATAAAGAATTTAATATACATAAACTTTCTGAAGTTGAAGCACAAAAGATAATTAATGGATTATTAAACAATATATTGAGCGGTGTGAACGAAAAAGTGCCGAGCTATTCGAAATTAAATAAAGTGATTGAACAGCCTGAAGAGTTCGAAAAGACACCGACCAAAAAAATCAAGAGATACCTTTACACATAACATGAATAAAGAACCGTTAGATTTCTGCAGGGTTAAGAAAATTCACGAAAAAGGGTTCGGATTTTTAACCAGCTTATATTATGAGAATGACATATTTTTTCATTTCTCCAAAATCAGGGATGACTCCATTAAAGAAACTCTTTCGAAGATGGAAAGGGGTAAAATTTATTTATATTATACATCACAAGAAGTTGAGGGGAAGAGGCGTGTCAGAAAGTTTTGGTTCGGCATTGCGGATGTTCCCCAAAATTTGGTGCCGGGTTTTATTCAAAAAATTAAAGATGAATTTAATACAGGCAAAACCAATCCATACGAGTTAGCTTTTGTTGTCAGGGATTTATTAGAGAACAAACTTATAGATAAAACAATTTTAAAAGAATTACTTAAGTCTAAGAGGGTGAGAAGAATTCCTAATGTCTGTCTAGCTTTTATGGAAGACGGCAACTCCAATAGAGAAGAATTGGAAAATATACTGAAAGATGTTGAGCAGACGGGAGAATACAACACCAAAACAATAAATTCTATAGCTGAATTAATCGTTTGCTAATTTACTTTGCAAGTGCCACATTAATCTCAAAATCAATTTTATCCTTTATCGATTGAAAATCTCCGCCCGGAGCCCGATTGCCAATTCGCGCGCTTCCGCCTCTTCTTCTACTTAGTCCGCCTCTTTCGGAAAAGCCGTTTCTCGGCATTCCAGCGCTAAAGTCTTTTTTAGTAAACTCTCCCGATTCAAATCTGATTGTTAAATCTTCTCCCGGTTTTGATTGAACGGTATTATATCTGTTTTTGGAAGCATCCAAGGGAATCTTTAATTCGTAGACCAAATTGGAGTTCTCGAAGTCAATACCGATTTGAATGTTTGGATTTTCATTAAGTGTGTAAGTGCCCAGCGGAAAAGAATTTTCGTTAACTATTCGATACTCTGGATTTTCTTTTAATGCTTTCTTAATTAACATTTTAAGTTGAAGGGTATTCATTCCGGAATTTCTTGTTGGTATTGGACGTGGGTTTTTAATCTTCAATGGAAATTGAAATCCAATTGTTTTTCCTTCCTCCGGTTCGAACCAAATGGTAAATCCCATTCTGATAATTTTAATTATATTTGCTTTGTCTCCGGTAGCAAAACAAATGTAGAGAAAATCGTTGTCGTTGTATATTCCTACTGCAGCGCTTTCTTCCTCTAAATAAAATAGCTTCCCTTTCCATTCACTATTATTCCCGTCAATAATAATAGGGGTTTCCGGTACTTTGCTGACAATTTCATAGCTGCTGCAGCCGTTTAATAAAAATAAAACAGAAAAAAGTGTAAACACAAAAATTCTTTTCATCAATTTTCTCCTTATTCAAAATACAAAGCAGTTGTTTGTTATCTTGGTTTGTTAAGTGCCCCGACTGCACATTATCATAATTTAATTCATCCTGTACACTGAAACCCTGGATACTTTTTTGTCTTCTTTGCTTGATAATAACAGAGAGTTCAGCTTAACAATTACAACAAACAAAAATCTCATTGCTGTTATTTTCATCTAGTTTTATGAAAAATAACATATTTTTGGACATAAGATAAACGTTCTTAGTTTAATATTATAGTTAAAAAATAATGACCATTTAATTTAGAGTGAAAAGATGAATAGATTTATTGTTGTATTCCTTCTATTGCCTGCACTATTCTTTGCACAATCCGTTAAAGAAGATATTAGATGGGAAATTGTTTCTAAAGAAAATAAATTCCCCGAGGGTCCTGCGTGGAATAATCTTCTGCAAGAACTTTATGTATCCAATTGTTATGGAGATTGGATTACAAGAATTAAAGAAGATAAAGCCGATACATTAATAACAGCCGATAGTCTTAATTATATTAAAACTAACGGAATGGTTGTTGCCTCCGACGGAATAATTTATGCGTGCGACTACGGTTTGGGTGCAATCATTAAAATTGAAAATGGTAAACCCTCCGTATTTATTGAGGGATTCGAAGGAAAGGCATTCAACAGACCGAATGATATTACGTTGGATAAAGACGGTAATATTTATTTTTCCGATCCCAAGAGTTACGGTGTAGATAAATTAGACGGACGATTATTCTATTATAATTTTGAAAATAAAGAATTAAAAATGGTTTGTGATTCATTGGCTTTCCCAAACGGACTTGCTATTTCTCCCGCAAACGGCAGGCTTTATCTTTCCGAATCCGCTAAGAGTAGAATAGTTAGTTTCAAAGTAAATACCGATGGTTCTTTAAGCGATAAAAAAGTATTTGTAAATTTACCGGGCGGCGATCCAGACGGAATAGATTTTGACAATAAAGGGAATATGTATGTTGCGCATTTCGGAGGCGGAAAAATTTATATTATTTCATCAAACGGAGAAATAATAAAGCAAATTCCGGCACCCGGTAGAAAGCCCAGTAATATTGAATTTGGCGGGAAAAACAAATCAATTTTGTTTATCACCGAAGATGAAACGAATGCAGTTTACAAAGTGAGTTTGAGTGAAATTTGGAAGGATGATTAAGGGAAACCGGCAGCCTAAAACTGCCGGTTATAATTTATAATAATTCTTTTAATTTATCTTTCAGTTCTTCGAGAGTTACTTTCAATCTTTCGCCGGTTGCTCTTACTTTTACTTCTACTGTATTTTCCTTTAATCCGCGCTCGCCAACAACAATTTGAATAGGCATACCGAGCAAATCTGCATCATTGAATTTAAATCCGGCTTGTGCGTCTACCCTGTCATCAAAAAGAACTTCGTACCCATCGGCTGTGAGTTCTTCATAAAGTTTTTCCGAAGCTTCTTGTACCGCTTCTTTTTTCATATTCAATCCGATAAGATGAATATCGAACGGAGCGAGCGGCTTTTTCCAGATAATTCCTTTTTCATCGTAATTCTGTTCGATGTAGCAAGCTAAAACGCGTTCAACGCCAATACCGTAACTACCCATTACAATCGGGTGAGCTTTGCCCTGCTCATCTAAATATTCAACACCGAGGGCTTCTGTATATTTCGTACCTAATTTGAAAATATGACCCAATTCGATAGCTTTGAATACATTGAGAGTGCTACCGCAGCGGGTGCATTTTTCTCCGCTTTCTATAATTCGCAAATCGAAATACTCGATGTTTTCCACATCTCTTTTTAGATCTATTCCACCAATGTGGTAATCATTTTTATTGGCGCCGCTGTAAAGATTATTTCCGTCTTTTAATCTTAAATCGGCAATAATTCTATGCTTAAAGCCAATCGGACCAATACTTCCGGCATCGGCCCCAGTTATTTCTTTCAACTCATCCGGATGTCCGGGGCGTATATTTCCGCCAAGAATGGATTCAAGTTTTGCTTCGTTTACTTCGTCGTTACCCGACATTAAAACGAGCACTGGTTCATCGTTATGTATATAAATTCTCGATTTTGCAGTCTCTCTTTCGTTTATATTTAAAAACTCGCAGAGTTCATCAATCGATTTAATATTTGGAGTGTGGATTTCGTAAATTTCTTTTGATTCTTCGTGTCTCTTAACCGGTTCGATAACTGATTGAGCTACCTCTACGTTTGCTGCATAACCGCAGCTTTCGCAATAGGCCACCACATCTTCGCCGGCGTCGGATTTAACCATAAACTCTTCCGATTTGCTGCCACCCATTGCACCGCTGGAAGCTCCAACCACAAAATATTTTATACCGCACCTGTCAAAAATCTTTCTGTAAGCTTTATCGTGTGCCTCATAAGATTTATCCAAAGCATCGGTATCAACATCAAAAGAATAGGCATCTTTCATTAAAAATTGACGACCGCGAATAACGCCGCTTCTTGGGCGTGCTTCGTTACGGAATTTGGTTTGTATTTGGTACCAAATCTGGGGTAAATCTTTATAAGATTTTAAAACTCCTTTCGCATGCCAAGTCATTATCTCTTCGTGTGTAGGAGCCAGAACATAATCGCGGTTCTTTAAATGAAACATAGTGTCGCCGAATGCTTCAACGCGTCCGGTTTGTTCCCAAATTTCCTTCGGATTTAATGCAGGCAAATGAAATTCCTGCCCGCCGATTGCATCCATCTCTTCTCTGATTATTTCGGTTATTTTCTTGATTACCTTATATCCCAAAGGAAGAAAGGAGTAGATACCCGCAGAAAGCATGCGAACCATACCGGTTCTTACCATTAAAATATGGCTTGGTATTACAGCATCTGCAGGAACTTCTTTTAATGTCGGAATAAAATTTTTGCTTAATCTCATTATTTGCTCATTTGTTTAAAAACATTTTGCAAAAATAAGTAATGATAAGGCAAAAAAAAACATAAAGGCATTATAAGTTGATTTTAGGGATGGTATATTTCGGTAATGCCAGCTGGAAAAGATTATAAAGAGGTTAGTTCTATCTCCTCAACTTCTTTATTGTCTTTAACCCACAGAGCGATTATTTCCGAATCGGGATATAATTCCGACAGAAATTCTACCGATTTCTTCAGATGAATAATATGCTCTTCCTTGGAGACCGGATTTCCCGCACAATCCGGGTGAGCTACGACAGCAATTTTATTGGAATTATGCATTTTGAATGAAGTATCAATCTTTTTCAATAGCGATTCGATTTTATTGTTTTCTTTCTTTTCGAAAAGAACTCTATCCGGACCGGCTTCTGTGATATTATCCACATTCACCGCATTAAATCTTTTTTGTAAGAAATTAATCACCGGAAGTTGAATTCTTCCGTCCATACAATTAATTACAGTGCAAAATTTGTTCATTTTCTCTGTGCTATATCTGTCCAAAGTAAATAGATGGGCATCAACCCAATAAGAAAAAAATCAAAGATTTTTTAATAAACACAAATATTTTCAATTAATCTGGCTTTTTCCTAATATTCTATTATCTCTAAGTGAAAATATAAATATAAGTGAGCATAAAATTCCAAATTAGCGTACCTTTGGTTTGGAAGATGAATTAAGAATTTACCCAAATCATTAGGTGCTCTTTGTCTATTAATAATTGAGTAAGTTATATTAACTATTGGGGATTAATAATCGTAATCTATGATACAAGGATCTATAATGAAATAGTACTGAAAATGAACAATATTTTGGGGAGAACAGTAGATAGAGGTGTAAAAATAGAAATGACTCTTGGGTCATTTATCCCAAATTATATTTATATTTATAGTTTTTATTTTAGAATTAATTTAGAAAGCTTAATAGATGAGCTACTTTGATGTAATTGTTGTCGGCGCCGGACATGCAGGGATAGAAGCTGCCTCGGCTGCGGCAAGGATGGGGTGTTCGACGGCAATAATTACTATGGACAAACATGCAATCGGCAGAATGTCTTGCAATCCCGCTATCGGAGGAAGCGCCAAGGGGCATCTAGTACACGAAGTCGACGCTCTCGGCGGAGAAATGGGATTAATTGCCGACAGAACCGGAATACAATTCAGAATTTTGAATAAATCGAAAGGTCCCGCTGTTTGGGCGGGAAGATGTCAATCCGACAGAAAATTATATTCCGAAGAAGCCGAAAGAAGAGTTCTCTCCGTTCCTAACTTAACTATTGTTGAAGATTCCGTTATTGAAGCAATTGAAGAAGGAAAGAGAATAGTCGGTGTAAAAACTGGAAAAGGAAAAGAAATTAAATGCAAAGCGTTAATTCTTTCTGCGGGGACCTTTTTAAACGGCTTAATGCACACCGGATTGAAAAAGGAAAAAGGCGGAAGATACGGAGAAGAACCGGCAGTAGGTTTGACCGAATCGCTGAGACAAATGGGGTTCGAATCGGGTAGATTAAAAACCGGAACACCTCCGCGTCTGGCGAAAGATTCAATCGATTTTTCGGTTCTTCAGGAACAACCCGGCGACGAAAATCCCGAACCCTTTTCAATGAGAACTCCAATCGATGAGTTCCCTTATCTGCCTCAAGTCAGTTGTTATTTAGCCTATACTTCGCCCGAGGTTCATAAAATTTTAGAGAAGGGATTCGACCGTTCGCCTATGTTTTTGGGATTGATTGAAGGTGCCGGACCGAGATATTGCCCTTCGATTGAAGATAAGATCGTTCGGTTTGCCAGCAAAACGAAGCATCAACTTTTTATTGAACCGGAAGGATTAGACAATGATTTGGTCTATTTGAACGGTTTTTCCACTTCCCTGCCCGAAGAAATACAACTTGAGGCGCTCAGGAAAATCAAAGGATTTGAGAATGTTGAAATGGTTCGCCCAGGTTATGCGGTTGAATATGATTATTTCCCGCCGCATCAGGTGGATCTTACATTGGAAACAAAGTTGATTGAAGGTCTTTACTTTGCCGGACAAATAAACGGCACTTCGGGATATGAAGAAGCTGCCGGACAAGGAATTGTTGCCGGAATAAATGCGGCTCTTAAAATTCAAAAAAGGAAAGAGTTCGTTCTTAAAAGACACGAAGCCTATATCGGTGTTTTGATTGATGATTTAGTGGGAAAATCCACCAACGAACCATACAGAATGTTCACTTCGAGAGCCGAACACCGGTTACTTTTAAGGCAGGATAACACAGACCGCCGACTGCTGAAATATGGTTACGAATTCGGATTAGTTCCGAAGGAACTTTACGATGATTTAAAACGGAGAGAAGTTCTCGTAACCAAAGGGAAAGAATTCTTGGAAAGAGTAAAATTCAAGCCTGAAACTATAAATCCGGTTCTTCAGAAGGTAAATGCGGCTTTAATTGATCAAACCGAATACGCTTCCAAATTAGCAAGAAGACCGGAAGTTAAAATTGAAGAAATGTTGAAATTGCTCGATGAGAATGAATTTCCATTGGCCAAAACAATTCTCGAAAACAAAAAAGTTCTCGAACAAATTGAAATAGAATTTAAATACGATGGCTATATCAGTCGTCAGCAAGAATTGGTACGGAAAATGGAAAAATTGGAGAATTTAAGCATTCCGGCCGATTTTGACTATATGAAGATTGAAACAATTTCCAAAGAAGGAAGAGAGAAATTGACCAAAGTTAAACCGAGATCTTTGGGTCAAGCGGCACGAATTTCAGGAGTCTCTCCTTCTGATATTTCTGTATTATTAGTATATTTGAAAAACTAATTTCGGGGGTTCTGTTGGATTTACAAGAACAATATTTGAGAGAGTTAAAAAAGTTCTTCTGGGAAAATAGTTTAAGTCCCGACATTTATCAAATTGAGCGATTAGCTCATTTTGCTGCTTTAGTAACCGAAAAAAACGGAGAAGTTAATTTAATTTCCCGGAAAGACGTGGAAAATATCATTGAGAATCATGTGTTCTTTTCGGCATATTTATCCGAATTTTTGCCGGATAGAGTTACAAAATTCATCGATGTTGGAACAGGCGGTGGTTTTCCCGGAATTCCGCTTGGAATAATGAATCCTCTGCTTCAAGGTGTATTGGTAGATTCTACAAAAAAGAAGATAAATGCCGTTCAGGACTTTATTGCAAAATTAAAACTCCACAATGTTGTTGCAGAAAATTCAAGAGTAGAAGACGAATCCTTCGTTGAAAAGTACAAAGATTCTTTCGATTTAGTTGTAAGCCGGGCAACGGTACCGTTAATTATCTTGCTCAGATATGCTCTGCCTTTAATTAAGGAGCGAGCATATATTGTCGCGGCTAAAGGTGGAGATTTGGACACCGAACTGAAAACAGCAGAGATGAAATACCGCGCTCACATCAAAAAATCGACTATTTACGAATTGCCCTACAAACCAACAAATTCGAAGAATGAAAAGGGAAAGAAGTTAGTAATATTGGATATAGTTAGATGAGTGAAAAGAAGAAAGCCCTTTTTGAAGAATTATCAAAATTAACCACAGAAAAAAGAAATCCGAATTCTAAGAATATAGATCTCGCCTCAACGGGCGAGATACTTCGTATTATTAACGAAGAGGATAAAACCGTACCCTTAGCGGTAGAAAAAGAATTGCCATATATCGAAAAAGCCGTCGATTTGATTGTGGAAGCCATTAAAAACGGAGGACGGCTGTTATATTTCGGTGCGGGAACCTCGGGAAGATTGGGAGTTGTGGATGCAAGCGAATGCCCACCAACATTCGGTACACCATACGGATTGATTGAAGGGTTTATCGCGGGTGGAAAGGAAGCGATGTTCAGAGCTCAAGAAGGAGCCGAGGATTTTGAAGAAAACGGCGCTAAAGATGTGTTGAAAGCTAAGGTTACAGATAAGGATGTTGTATGCGGAATTGCTGCCAGCAGAAGAACTCCTTATGTGGTTGGTGCGGTAAAAAAAGCTAAAGAATTAGGCGCTACAACCCTTTTCGTTACGACTAATCCCAGAAAGGATTTCAATATTCCGGGTGTGGACGTTGCAATCTGTCCATACGTCGGTCCCGAAGTAATTATGGGTTCTACAAGAATGAAAAGCGGCACCGCTCAAAAACTAGTGCTTAATATGCTTACCACGGCTTCAATGATTCGTTTGGGCAAGGTTTACGAAAATATGATGGTTGATCTGCAGATGACCAACCAAAAACTTGTCGAGCGTTCCAAAAGGATTGTAATGACCGTAACCGGTGTAGATTATAAAGTAGCCGAAGAGTATCTGAATAAAGCAAAAGGTCACGTAAAAACCGCTCTGGTAATGATTCTTGCGAATGTGGATTATGAAGAAGCCTTGAAAAGACTGGAAAAAGCAGGCGGATTTGTTCGCTTAGCCGTTGGGGATGAAGTCAAAAGTTAAAATTGAAAACTTCCCATTCTTTTAATTGTCCGGAAATGCGCTAAAATTCAGTCCTTGTCCATATCGATTGGATGACAAAAACTTCCCCACATTTATGTGCATTATTTGTAAATTAAGTTTTCAATTTCAGTCGATTTATAATGGACAATTCAAAAGAAATATATCTTTCTTATCCTGCTGAACGAGATGTGGTTTTTGTGCTCGGTGCCGGAGCGAGTGAACCGGACGGCATACCGCTGCAACGCGAAATTCTGCCCGAAATAATCAACAACAAGAAAATTTCAGATACCGAATTAGGCGAAGACGTTATTAAATTTATTAACGATAATTTTGACGTCGATTTGGAGGGGGGATTCCCAACGCTCGAAGCGGTTTTTGGTTTCCTCGATTATTTTATTCAAAAGAACGAAAGCCTGAACCACGTTTATTCGGTAGAGCGAATGAGGGAACTTAAAGAGTACTTCATTAAAATAATTCATTTTGTCGTTGCCGATAAATCCAAAAAACGGAGTAAATATTACCATCTATTTTGGGAAAATATCCAAAAGCTGAATTCCAATATTTCCATTCTCACGCTTAATTACGACACGCTTCTGGAGCAGTCGTTTGAGTTTTTATTTGAAAAATTCGGCTATATAGATTATGCGGTTCACTTAATGAATTACAATTCTGACGATAGGTTGAAGCAATTCCGTTTTTGGATAGATCCGCGCAAACCCTTAAAAATAAAGGGCGAAAAACTTCCCGTACCAATCAAAATATTAAAATTACACGGCAGCTTGAATTGGAAATACTGCAATTGCTGCAATCAGGTTCTGCTTACGCCTTGGGATATGCACATTGAATTAAATAAAGGAAAATTTCTCGGCTTTACTTATCCGGATAGAATTCAATACGAATACCGCTGTCCTTTGGATGATACAGATTTCCAAACTTTGATTATGCCTCCGACATATTTAAAGGAATTGAACCATCCGGTTTTGCAGCAGTTATTCAGTGAAGCGGGCAGGGAAATAAGAGCCGCAAAAAGGATTGTATTTGTGGGTTATTCTCTTTCCGATGCCGACATACACATCAAAGCCCTGTTTAAAAAACATCTTCGCGATAATCAGGAAGTTTTCGTCGTTAACAGAAAAAACCCATCCCTGCTAATGCATAAATATCGATCACTTTCACACAGAACAAAGTTTATCGAAACCGCTTTCGAGGATTTTGTAAGCGACGGTGGAGAACTGAGTAAATTGCTGAATGTGTAACACGGCACATCAGATGAGTTTGCCCATTCCGATTTTTGCTGCATTATCTTTAGACTTGCAAGAGAAGAATGGCGGTTATCTTTATTTTATGGATGTATATTAAATAGTTTTTATATCCTTTGCTCCATTCCGCCTTGTGACACGATTTGCATTAATAATTCAATCTTTTTAACTTAAAACAGAACACTCCGTAATTTGGCCAATTCAATAGGGGTAGATTAAAGTTATCGTACAAAAATAAATTGGAGGAGCAATGCTTGGAAGTATTGGCACAATGGAATTAATTTTGCTTTTGTTTGCTTTTATCCCGCTAATAATTAGCATTATTGCATTGGTAGATATTTTAAAAAGTGATTTCCGAGGAATTAATAAGATTATTTGGGTAATGGTAGTTTTCTTTTTCCCAATTATTGGTCCGGTACTCTACCTTATAATTGGGCGTAAACAGAAAGAAGATATTAATTTAACTGGCACGAAATAACATTGATAGAATAACTATTCGATATTTTTGTTGTTGAATTATTATTCTTGCAATTTCTCTCATAGCTGCACAAAGGATTATTTTTGAAAGAGGGGATAAATAATATTTATCTAAGTGTTATGAATAAGTAATTACAGGATGTTGAATAGGTTGCAAAATGTACCTCGCTTTTTATTTTCGCTTAAAAATATTTTTTATTCAGAGGGGTGGCTGAGTGATTAGGGAAAACAAAAGTGGTATTAAAAACAATAAAAAAGTGTTGGGTGTCAAGGCATAAACTCTTTTTTAGTTTTGTGGATAGATTTAAACGTAAAAGATTTTAATCTTATATCTTTTTATATACTAGATATTATTTGCAAGCAGGAGAACCTAAATTAAAATGATTGATTTCATTAAAAGATTGGAATTAGAATTCGGAAAAAATGCTAATCCCGAAATAGCTATCGGGCAAAAAGCATATATGAAGAATCAATTTGAATTTTATGGAATAAAAACTCCATTGAGGAGGAAAATTCAAAAACAATTTTTTGTGAAAAACAATCTGCCGTCCAAAAATGTTTTGGAAAAGATTATAAAAACTCTTTGGAAAAAACCGGAAAGAGAGTACCAATATTTTTCGCAGGAATTAATTGAGAGATATAAAAAGCAATTTGAAGAGAAAGACATTGAGCTTTTTGAATTTATGATTACAAATAAATCGTGGTGGGATACCATTGATTTTATTGCCCCAAAATTAGTTGGTGAATATTTTAAAATCTATCCCGACAAAAGAGATAAGCATATTGAAAGTTGGATTTCTTCTGAAAACATTTGGCTTCAAAGAGCATCAATCCTTTTTCAACTCAATTACAAGAATGAATTTGATAAAGAGTTTTTGGCATATATAATTAATTCACTTCTCGGTTCAAATGAATTTTTCATCAATAAGGCAATTGGGTGGATTTTAAGACAGTACAGCAAAACGAATCCGAATTGGGTTATTGATTTTACTAATAAAACACCGCTTGATAAGCTAAGTAGAAAGGAAGCGTTGCGGTTAATCAATTAGGAATGATTTGGGCGAAAGAATGGTTTGATAGGTTAGCATTTCTTAATGTTGGTGAAGAATATAAGCTTGATTATTTAAATTACTATGTATCTCTGTTCTGGGATTAGTTAATTACTGGATATTGCAAAAATATATCCAACTTATTATTTTCACTTGTAAATGTTTTTTTGAATCAAGTGGGTGTTTGAATGACGACCAAAATCGAAGGCAGCATTAAAAGGTTGATTGAGGGAAAGATATTTTTGTTTAACAATAAAAGAATATGGTGGTTTCTGTTAGATTGAATCAATGTTTTAATATTTGAAAAATCATGAATAATAAAACTTTATATATTTTTGTTGATGAAGGTGGAAATCTTGATTTTTCAATAAAGGGAACTAAATATTTTACGTTAACTGCTTTATCTAAAATTAGACCTTTTGCAATTTATGAACAACTAGTAAATCTAAAATATAATCTATGGGAGAAAGGAGTTGAATTTGAGTATTTTCATGCAACAGAGGACACATATATTACAAGAAAAGAAGTTTTTCAATTAATATCAAATAATCTTTCAAGATTTATTGTGGACAGTATTGTTGTAGAAAAGCGTAAAACTCATCCCACCCTTCAAGAACAGACGAAATTTTATAAAAAAATCTTCGAATTACTATTTGATTATATTTTAAAAAGATATCGAGGAAAATTCTCGCAAGTTTTTATAGTTACGGATCAAATTCCAATTAAAAAAAGAAAAAAGGATATTGAGAAAGCAATTAAACTATATGTTAGTCGATGGACTGAGAATACAAAGGTTCCATATAAAATATTTCATTATTCTTCAAAGTCAGATATAAATCTTCAAATTGTTGATTACTTCAATTGGGCTATTTTTCGGAAATGGGAAAGAAAAGATATCTCTAATTATGATCTAATAAAAGATGCTATATCAAGTGAATATGATGTTTTTAAGTATGGGAATATTAAATTTTATTAAATTTAAAATACGACCGCTCTGACTATCCTTTCGGAAGAACCCCCTGGGTTCTTGTAATCAGAGCGGAACCTTTTTTTAACTTAATCCAATATTAAAGTATTTCATTACAAAAGTCAAGAGAAAATATTTGTCGAATTATTACAAGTTACTAGCCTTGCACAGCTGGATAATATTTTTTAAACGTATATTTTATAGAGTTATAAAGTTGAATTTGCAAAACATTTTTTAGTAAACCGTACTAAAAAATATTTTGATAAATAATTGATCACACGTCGGTTCAATCTTCCTAATCTTAATATCAAAACAAAAAAACGGACAAACGAATTTCTTCATTCATCCGGTTTTCTGGAATAATTATTTAGAAAAGAATTATTCTAATTCTTTAAGTAATTCATCAACTGCGCGTTTAAGCTGAGTATCTTTCCCTTTTGCCTTATCATCCGGGTTATTCGAAACAATAATATCCGGTACGGCGGGACCGTGTTCCATATTCTTTTCTGTGGCTTTAACGAACCAAGCTCTAAAAGGAAGCCGAACGAACGAGCCGTCGATTAAGCCTTGTCCTCCTGTAGAAATAACCGCACCGAAAGTTGGTTTACCCACAAGTTTACCTATTCCCAATGTTTTGTAAGCGTGAGAAAATATTTCCGCATTTGAATAACTGTTCTGATTGCACATTGCAATAGAAGGTTTAGTCCATGCGGCGTAAGGCAGGCGTTCGCCGAAGGGATAGTGGTTCTTGAATTTTGTATGTTCCTTTAATGAGCTTGCTGCTCCGCGGGGAATTGTGTATGCGTGCTGTTTTACATTTAATACCGTCATTAGATAGTCGGTTGTCCAGCCGCCACCGTTAAAGCGCACGTCAATTACAATGCCGTCCTTACCGTAACCGGCAGCCATTAATTCCCGTTCGAATCTTTCGAAACTCGACCATCCCATAGCGCGGATATGAAGATAACCCAACCTTCCTCCGGAATATTCCTCCGTGAGTTTTCTGTGTTCTTTCACCCATTCGTCGTAAAGCTGCGAACGTATTGAATTTACCGGACGAATAACAACTTCTCTTTCAGAATTGTTTTCATCTTTTACGGTTAAAAGAACTTTCTCTTTGGCTGTATTTGTAAGCAAAGAATAAAAATTGATTTTTTCACTTACTGGATTTCCGTTTACGGATGTGATTATATCGCCGGTATATAATTTACTTTCTTCTTTAGCGGCTGGAGTATTAGGAATAACCCGTATTACTTGAACGCCATCGTCTACCGGTTTGAGCTCCACTCCTAACCTGCCGGTGTTTTCGTGTTGTGTTTCTTCTCGACCGGAACCGTACATACCCATGTGACTCGCATCCAATTGTCCCAGCATAACGTTATACATATCTCTGAAGTCATTCTTTGTGGAAGCCGCCAAACACCACGGTTTATATTTTGCTTTCAATACGTTCCAATCTCTGCCGTGGAATTCAGGATCATAGAATCCGTCGCGTAAAGTTCGCCATGCTTCTTCGAATATTTGTTCCAGTTCAGCGTTATAATTAATAACCATTTTAGCCGAGTAGGATTGCGAAGTTGACTTTCCGCTCTTAACATCTAGGCTGGCAAGTTTACCGCCGGATTTGAAATAAAACAATTTCTTCCCTTTCCTGTCGAGTTTGACTGCATAAGGGTTGGTTCCACCTTTAGTAAGGGCTTTCATTTCCGAACCGTCCCATTTTACACTGAATAAATCCCTTCCCTTATTAGGAGGATTAACGGCGGAAAAGAAGAAAGTCTTTCCGTCTTTAGAAATTGCGAGGTTTCCTTCATCACCGGGAAGAGAAGTAACCTGAACGATTCTTTCATAAATGTTTTCGAAATCGATGACAATCTCTTCTACTTCATCCTTTTCTCCTTTTTCTTTTTTGCTTTTTCCATTCTCTTCACCCTCTTCGGTATCTTCCCAATCTTCTTTCGATTTCTCCCAATCCTTTTTATTAAGCCAAACGAACCAAACATCATTGTCGTTGTTGTTCCTTTCGGATATGAATCCGAGTTTATCTCCTGCAGGACTCCAAACCGGATTTCTATCGCCGCGTGGATGCATGCTCACGTTAACCGGCTCTTTACTGCCGTCTGCAGAATGAATGAAAATTTCCGAATTGAAATCGAGGTCTTCAAGCGAATAAGCAAGCCATTTACTGTCCGGACTCCAAGCTACGCCTTCTGCGTTATTCCATCCGTCGAGTAGAATAGTTTCGCTTCCTAAAGAGCCATCGTCATTAATTTCCGCAACTACCAGTTGTCCGCGTCCTCTATCGAAAGCAATTTTTTTACCGTCGGGAGAAACTACCGGATATTTTTCATCCGCTTCGGTTTCGGTTAGTCTGGTAATTTTATGTTTCAGCGATTTGAAAATATCCGTTTCCTCCGGATCCGAAGATTGAACGGAGTAAAGATCGAATTGTCCGTCACGGTCGGATGCAAATACAATTGTGGAATCGTTCAGCCAATCGACTGTCATATCACGGTAAGGGCTTTTCGAGAGATTTACAGCCTTGCTTTTCTTTTTGTCGTTACGCTTTACAAAGACTTCACCGTGAATAACGAGAGCAATATATTTTCCGTTTGGTGAAACGGAATAATCTTCAGCTTTGCTTGTAAACGTTTTATATTCAACGGGATCGAATTTATAATCGGCTCCGAGTGAAATATTGATTAACTCGGTTTTTCCGGTTGCCAAATCGAATGTGAAAATGTCAGTCTTTCTTTCAAATACGGCGATGGGTGATCCGGTTTTGTAATCGAAATAACGGATACCGTCTTCGTTAAAGTCCGTTAATTGCCGGATGTTTTCTGCAGTGCCGTTCGCATCTATAGTCAGCTTGTGGATATTGTAAACCCCCGAACGGGCGCTTAAAAAATAAATTGTGTTATCGTCTGCCCATTTTGGATAAATGTCCTGTCCTTCATCTTTAGTAAGCTGAATATATTTATCTTCTTCTGTATCGTATAGCCAAAGGTCTTTGTTTGCGGGACCGCGGTAAGCTTCGCGTGTAATTCTGCAAGCTCCTCTTACAAATGCAATGAATCTTCCGTTCGGAGATTTTACCGGCATATGTCCGAATGCATTCAGGAGTCGGTAAGGAGTTCCTCCGGTTGAATGGGCAGTATAAATTTCGTCATCCCATTCAACTTGTTTAAAATTCCTTGCAGTTGTAAAAAGTAAAGAACCGTCAGCGCTCCAGTCGGTTAATAGGTCTTTTGCCGAATGATAAGTTATTCGTGCCGGGGTTCCTCCTTCTGCGGGCATAATAAAAATATCGTTATTGCCGAAGCGGTTGCTTACGAATGCAATTTTCTTTCCGTCCGGGCTCCAAAGGGAAACGCCTTCGTATGCTTCGTGCACTGTACGTCTTATTGCTTCACCTCCGTTTGAGGGAACTGTCCAAATATCCCCTTGATACGAAAAGGCAACGGTTTTACCGTCAGGTGAAATTGCCGGGAATCGAAACAGTTTCCCTGAGTTCTCCGCATGGTTCATTATCCCGAATAAAATCAAAAATAGAATAGTTAGTTTAGTGTTAATCTTCATTTTATCCTCTAAATGTTTTTATAATTTCATTTTAAAACAAAAATATTAAGACGAAAGGTAATATAAAATGTTTTTGTTTATAATAGTTTCCGGTAGATAAAATTCTTTGCCAATTATATTTATCAGGTTGTTTTATTTTTAAGAAAATGAAAACTTATTTCAAATTATATTATTTAACGGGGATGAAGCATAATTTACTACAGCAGATATATTTTTAATTTAATGGTCATTTCTTATATTCACGGTATTTATTCAAACAGTATTAATTATCGGAATAATAAATTATGAATACAAAACAAAAATACGATTTCATAATAATAGGGAGTGGATTTGGAGGTTCTGTATCGGCTTATCGTTTAAGCCAAAAAGGGTATAAAGTACTGGTAATTGAAAAAGGCAAATGGCATAAAGCGGAAGATTTTCCGAAGACGAACTGGAACTTAAAACGCTGGCTTTGGTTTCCCGCGTTAAGATTTTTCGGGTTCTTTAAGGTTACTTTTTTCAAGCATATCGGAGTTTTATCCGGTGTTGGAGTTGGCGGTGGTTCTCTGGTTTATGCAAATACATTACCGGTTCCCAAAAGAGAATTTTTTGAGGCTGAGGATTGGAGACATTTAGCCGATTGGGAAGAAGAGTTGAAACCTTTTTATGCCGAAGCAAAAAGAATGCTGGGTGTAGCACAAAATCCGAGATTGGATTACAGCGATAAAGTCCTAAAGGAAATAGCCATTGATTTAGGAAAGGAAGATGAGTTTTATCCCACGGATGTTGCCGTGTTTTTCGGGGAACCGGATAAAGAAGTTCCTGATCCCTATTTTGGCGGCGAAGGTCCGAATCGTTCCGGCTGTAAATTTTGCGGCGCTTGTATGATAGGGTGCAGATATAACGCCAAAAACACACTCGATAAGAATTATCTCTACTTAGCCCAAAAACTCGGTGCGGAGATTATATCCGAGTCTGAAGTATATGATATAATCCCGAAAGGTGAAAGCGGGGAATCAGGTTATATTGTAAAATGGAAATCATCTACTAAAATATTTAAAAAGTATAACCAGGCGGAGAGCAACGGTGTGGTTCTTTCCGGCGGGGTTTTAGGTACTGTTTCGTTATTATTGAAATTAAAGAAAACGTCTCTTAAAAATTTATCCGACCAAGTTGGGAAAAATATTCGTACTAACTCCGAAAGTTTGCTCGGAGTAACTGCACCCGGAAAGGACAAAGTATTTTCGGACGGTATTGCTATAAGTTCAATACTTCACACAGATCCTCACAGTCACATCGAACCGGTGCGGTATCCTTCAGGATCCGGATTTTGGCGTATTCAGGTACTTCCGTTGGTTGATGGAAAAAATGTATTTGTTAGATTAGCTAAGATTTTGATTCAACTCGTTCGTCATCCGATTAAAAACAGCAAGCTTTACTTTGTAAGGGATTGGGCAAAGCATACTCAAATATTGCTGTTTATGCAGACATTAAATTCCACCTTGCGTTTTAAGCTCGGTTTATTTGGATTGAGTTCGAGTTTGGATACGGGACCAGCGCCGACGGCATTTATGGAAGAATCGAGAGATTTAGCCAGACGTTTTGCTTCTAAAGTGAACGGAACGCCAGGTGCATTATTAACCGAAACTTTATTCGGCATTCCAACAACGGCTCATATATTGGGCGGTTCTGTTATGGGAAAAGATAAAAGTGAAGGTGTGATAGACAAAGACAATAGAGTTTTCGGTTATAAGAACATGTATGTTTGCGACGGTTCGATGATTTCGGCAAATCCCGGTGTTAATCCTTCTCTTACAATTACCGCATTAACAGAAAGAGCGATGAGTAAAATTCCTTCAAAAGAAAATTAAAAAAGGGAGGTTGAAAGCCTCCCTTTTTTTTAATTATTGCAGCATTGAAATCATTGCGCTTAATTCATCTACAAGCGCTTCGTCAGTGCCGGAAAATCCGACTGACTTAAATCTTATTTTACCGTTTTTATCAATAATGAATTTTGTTGGAATTCCTTGAACCTTGTATTCTTCAACAACTCTGTTTTCAGAGTCAAGTAATACATGGAAAGGATAGTTGTTTTCTTTTATAAATTTTTCGGCATTTGCTTTTTTATCTTCAACATTTTCCCAGGTATTAACAAACAGAAATTCAACGGAATTATCATTAGCGAATTTTTCGACAGTCTTTTTCATTCCGGGGAAAGATTTTTTACAGGGTCCACACCATGAAGCCCAGAAATCAACTATCACTGTTTTTCCTTTTAAGTCAGAGAGGGTAACTTCTTTCCCGTCCAAGTCGGTTAGTGTAAAGTCGGGTGCATCTTCTTCAATCATCTCTCTCTTTAATTTGGCTACTAACTCGGTATTTGCAATACCCTCGAGTTCGGCAAGATATTTATCATATCCTTCTTCACTTCCGGATATTTTAACATAGCATTCCTTTAAGAAATTTTTCATAGCCGAATTAGCGTCACCTTTTTTAACGAGACTCTCAAGGAAAGGTTTTGCCTCTTCTTCTTTGCCCAAATCAATTAATAGAGAAACATACGCTTCGTTAAATGCAGGATTTGAATAGAAATCTATTGTAGATTCAACAGATTTTCTATATGCATCCAACGCAGCTTGCTTATCCCCTTTTTTCAGAAGTAATTTTCCCAATGCCGCGTAATTTGTTCCGAGATAATATCTGTTACTGTTCCGCCAATCTCTTAAAGTGGAGAGAGCCGGTTTTTCGGAATCGGGTTTATTTAATTCTGCTTTCCCCTTTTCTATTCCCAAATTAATAACAGTCTCAATTTTTTCTAAATCGTATCCGGCTTCCATCATTTTATTGGCAGCATATTCGTAGTAATAAGGATGCAAATCCTCACCCGCATGCTGAATAACCATTAATGTCATATCGTAGTTTTTATCTTCGAGTGTTCTTTTCAAAACATTGAACGCCATCTCTTGGTTATAGCGGCCTTCCGGAAATTTGGATTTATATTCGTGAATAATATTTAATTGCTCGTCGATGTTAGTTGCGTTTTTAAATTTATTGTGTATTTCTCTTTCGGCAACTTCGCCTTTGGGAAATTTTTCGAGGGAGATTTTTTTATACTTTTCTGCTTTTCCTCTGAACGGAGTTCTTGCATAGAAAAAAGCCAGGAGAGAGAGTTCCTTTTCGTTCAAATCATTAAACTTTTCCAGGGATTCCAATTCCTCTTGCATAAGCATTCCGGTGTTTTGACGGGCAATAGATGATGTTAATATCAGATATGGCTCAATAAATTCCCTTTTAAGAGTGGAATCCCGCTGAAATATTTCTCTGAGCATTGTGTAAGCTTTGCTCATATCTGTATTTAAATTTAATAAGTTGAACCATGAATAATTCCCAACTGCGAGTGCTGCATTATAACCGGGAACTTCTTTTCCGTTGGCATACATCGGCAGGAAATATCCATTGTTATCGTTGTTATCTACTACATCTTTGCCGTCGGTAAATTTAACAGCAATGCCTTTTGTATTGCTGTCGGACTTAAATGTTACGAACCATCCGTTTTCTTCGCGAGTCATTTCGAATTCGTTAACTTTATCTAAATTAACGCTGAATTGAAAAACTACTGCAAATACTTTATCGGCAGATTCGAGCGGAGTTCCTTTTGCATTATAAAGGATTGTAATTTCTTCTCCTTGACCAGGTTTTTCAGGAATTGAAGAAAACTTTTGGCTATAATCATGTTTGGAGCAGGAAGTAATCAAAAACATGAATGCAACCAAAAGTAAAGGGCTTAATTTTTTTATCATTTTATACCTCTGTTATTAAAAAGATTTATTTTGCAAAGTTAATAACCAAACAGACTAATAAAAAGTCATTTTTTAGGCATAAAGAGTGTAGGCAAGAGCCTGTTGTAAAAGAATCGCTTAAGTCTAAGAATAATTTGATATTTTAGTGCTGAGATTGGAGTGTAAAAAGAATATGGGAAATAGAATTAAAGAACTGAGAAAAAGCAGGGGATGGTCGCAGACTCAACTGTCGGAATTATCAGGGGTAAGAATTCTCACCATACAACAGATGGAGAGTAAAAGTAGTTATTCCGGCGAGTCCATTCAAGCAATTGCAAATGCCTTCGGATTGGATGTGACGGAATTTTCGAGTCTAACAAAAATGCGAAAAAAAACTTTTGTGTTATTCGATTTTAAGAATAATCGTGTAATCGAGAAAATGAACAACTCCAAACAATTTATAATTGCTGTAAATGCGCTCTTAATTTTTCCAACTCTATTCTTCATATTTTACAATTTATTGAAATACAACTTGGGAGTTGATTCTTTACCGGAGGTTGAAACCCTGCTGGGAAGAGTGGGTATCTTGTATTTTGCACTAAATAATATTTTACCTTTTTTCTTTTTAATTTCGTTAATATCTGCATGTGCATTCAACGGAATTTTGCTTGTAACTTCTAAGAGTATCATCATAAAGAATGAGGAGGTGGATTTTTACATACGAATGAGGAAAAATTTAACGAGTTTTTTCTTTCTTCTTGTCGCCCTCATATGTTTAATTTCCATACTTTTGTATTTTTCTTTGGAGAATTTAATTTAGTTGCTGTGCATCCCGGGGTAAATTAATTGATTGATTAATAGCCCTATTTTGAGAATTGTTAAAACAATAGTTGAATTTGGAGCTGTATTAGGAGAAAACATTGGTTTAAAAATCCTTTAAGTCTTTATAAATACACCAATTAACGCGCAATTTAAAAAGCTTAATGTTTGTTCTTTCAATGAAAAATATTTAAATTTCGGCTCTTTGCAAAAAAAAGGTAGTGAATAGATGAAAAGAACATATCAACCGAGTAACAGAAAAAGAAAAAACAAACATGGATTCAGAGCCAGAATGGCTACCAAAAACGGCAGAAAAGTACTTGCCAGAAGAAGAGCTAAAGGTAGAAAAAGATTAACCGTTAGCGACGAATTCTAGTAAATTGAAACAATTTGGTCTTTCTAAAAAGGAACGGATCAAAAAGAAAAAAGAATTTTCGATTGTTTATTCATCCGGGTCAACCCTTTATACCGAAAGCAAAAAGTTTAAAGTCGTTTTTCTGCTAAAGGAAAGCGACAAACAACCGGAGATAAAAGTCGCTTTCGGAGTGCATAAAAAAGCAGGTAAAGCATTTTGGCGCAATAGGGTTAAGCGGCTTATGAGAGAGTCGTTCCGGTTGAATAAACTTTTTTTATATTCAAAGTGTGAAAACAACAATCGTTCTTTGTTGATGGTTTTCTCTCCGTACACAATTAATCAAAAGCGGAATAAAGTAATTGGGTTAGATGAAGTACAACCCGAAATTTTCGAACTAATGAAAAAAATTGAAAACCGAATTTAATATGAAACACGTTTTTATTTATTTAATACGATTATATCAAAAATTGATCTCGCCTCTTTTTCCGCCTTCCTGCAGGTTTTACCCGACTTGTTCGGAGTATTCCGTTCAGGCATTTTCGAAGTACGGAGTTATTAAGGGAAGTATTAAATCCATTTGGAGAGTACTTAGATGCAATCCCTTCAACAAAGGCGGTTTAGATCCTCTTGATTAAGTTATAGGAATATTATGGATAGACAGACAACAGTTGCATTTGTTCTAATAGGTTTAATATTAATTGTTTGGTTGTATATCAATGCACCTGAAGTACCTCAGCCAAACCCTAATCAAATTGATTCGACTCTGGTTCAACAGGAAGAAAAACAAGTTGAAAAACCGGTAGCAAAAGAAGAAGCTAAAGTTGTTGAAAAAGTAGCTCCTGCAAACGTTATTCAAACTGAATCTCTTCCCGAAAGGATAATTACCGTTGAAACAGATCTTGCCAAATTCGAACTTACTACCAAAGGTGCAAGATTACGTAAATATTATCTTAAAGAATTCGAAACTTGGTATGTTACTAAAATTACCGATACAACGGATTTCTACAACCGTCACGTACAGTTAATTAATCCGGAGAGGGGCGGAGATTTAAATATCGAGTTTTTAACGAAAGAAGGAAAACTCGTTAATACCGAATCTCTCGACTTTAAGGTAGATAAAGATAATTATTATTACAGAATATCCGGCGGGGATTCCATTTCTTTTCAATTTACTTTGGTGATTGACGGAAATAGAGAGATTCATAAGAATTTTGTGTTCTATGCCAACGATTATGCCGCAAATTTAGATATAGAACTTATTAATATGGACGACTATATCAGCGGATTTAGATACGATGTTGTTTGGTCGAACGGAATTAATTTTGTTGAAGAAAACTCGGTGGACGAAGCGCGTTATGCACACGCAGCCGCATATTCCGGCGACGAAATAGTTAAAATTGAAGCTGATAAAGATGAAAAAATTGAAAAGGAAATAAACGGCAGAGTTGATTTTGTAAGCGTTAAGAACAAATATTTTGCTATGATACTCGCTCCTAAAAAACCGAATAATGAAGGCGGAGCGTATTTTGAAGGGGAGCATAAAACTATTCCCCAATTGGGAGAAAGAGAGTATTATACTGCCGCTCTAAAAGTTCCATTTATGGAAACCAAATATCAAAAGGATTCTTATATACTTTATTTGGGTCCCATCGATTATGATATATTAAAAAAATATAACAGGAATTTCGAAACAATTTTCGATTGGGGAAGCTTTCTCGGGTTAACAATAATTATTCAGCCGATATCCGAGTACATTCTTCTGCCGATGCTGAAATTAATCCACGAATTTATCCCGAATTACGGCTGGGTTCTGATTGTATTTTCTATAATCATCAAATTTGCGCTCTATCCTTTAACGCGACAGAGTTACAAATCGATGCGGAAAATGCAATTACTCCAACCGAAGATAAAAGAATTAAAAGAAAAATATAAAGACGATCCGCAGCGCCAGCAAAAGGAAACAATGAAACTTTACCAAACTTACGGGATAAATCCCGCAGGCGGTTGTTTGCCTATGGTGCTTCAGATGCCGATACTTATTGCTCTTTGGAGTTTATTCAATATTGCAATTGAATTGCGTCACGAGCCGTTTATTTGGTGGATTACCGATCTCTCTTCACCCGATGTAATCTATCATCTTTCATTTAAACTGCCCCTTTTCGGTATCGATAAAATTTCCGGACTTGCCATCTTGCTTGGAATTACTATGTACTTCCAGCAGAAGATGAGTACAAAAGATCCGAGTCAGCAGGCGCTTGTGTATATTATGCCTTTTGTGTTTACCTTTATGTTTATGGGCTTCCCGGCTGGACTGAATCTTTATTATTTCATGTTCAACGTTCTTTCTATTGCTCAACAGTACTATATTAACCACAAAAAAGGGAACGGACTGGATGAATTAAAGCCTGTTCAGGGTAAAAAGAAAGCCGGATTTATGCAAAGAATGATGGAAGCTGCGGAAAAACAATCTCAAGCTCAAAAAAAACCGGTTAAAAGAAAGAAAAGATAATTTCTTTTCCCTCTGGGGATTATGGCAGAATGCTGCTGCTCAAAAAATTACATATCGGGTTGTTTTTATTTTTAGGGCTGACTAACTTACAAAATGGTCAGCCCAAAACTTTTGATAGCAATAACGACTCCGTAAAAACCTACCATCCTTTACCCATTGAAATTGAAGTTAGAGTTAAAGAAAAACATCTTCCATTTGGCTTAACAGCCAAAGTTCCCGCGGATATTCCGCGCATTGGAATTGCATTAAGCGGTGGCGGTAGCAGAGGTTTTTCTCATATCGGGTTTTTAGAGGCTTTGGAGAAAGCCGATATTCCAATTGATTTTATTGTTGGAACCAGTATGGGTAGTATAATCGGCGGATTATACTCGGCGGGTTATGATTTAAAAACATTAAAAGAATTACTCTTTCATTCGGATTGGAATAAATTCACCTCACGGAAAGAGCTTAAGAGAAGTCAATTGTTTGTAGATCAAAAACTTGCCGAAGATAGAGCCGTGATAACCTTTCGCCTCGATGGACTGAAACCGGTAATTCCTACATCAATTAGTTCGGGGCAAAGCATTTCTTCTTTTCTGAATTCATTAGTAATCAATGCTCCTCTTCACGTAAGGAAATCTTTCGATGAATTACTATTTCGTTTTAGAGCTGTAAGTACAAATTTAGTTAACGGCAAGGAAGTTGTTATTGACAAAGGCTCATTAACAAGGGCAATGCGTGCAAGTTCTAGTGTTTCTTTCTTTTTGCCACCGGTGGAATATGATTCCCTGCTTTTGGTTGACGGTGGCTTAGTGGCGAATATTCCGGCTCTTATTACTAGAAGACTTGGCAGCGATGTTGTTTTCGGTTCAAATGCTACGAGTCCATTGCGAGGTAGAGATAGATTAAGATTCCCTTGGGAGGTTGCCGAGCAATTGGTTAGTATTCCTATGGAAAGATTGACAACGCAAAACTTGCAAGTAGTCGATTTATTAGTTGAACCGGATTTGGAAGGGTTTACTAACAACGATTTTACCGATGTCGATAAAATTTATTTAGCCGGGAAAAAAGCCGCTTTCGAAAAATTGAATGAAATGCGTGAAGTTTATAAAAAATTTTATAAACATAAATTTCAGAATGATATTCTAATCGGTTCCGTGAGTTTTTTGGAAGAACCCAATGAAGCGGAAAAAATTCTTCAACAAGTTTTTGCAGGAAAAAAAGATATCTACTTGAGTGATATTTCCTTTGCATTATCAGAGATGATGCGCAGCGGAAAATTCCAATATCTTTCTGCGGCAATCGATACGGTGGGTTCAGCCAACATTATTCACGTAAAATTTAGAATGAATGAGGCTGTTAAAGAGATTAGTGTTATCGGCAGTACGAGTATTATAGATTCTTCCGAAGCGTATGAATATTTTTCTTCTCTGAAAGATAAACCCTTTAGCCCATTTGCGGTTCTCGAATCTTCATTAAAACTCTTACGAAGTTATAGAAATAAAGGTTATTCCTTAGTTGAAATAAGTTCAATTAAATTTATTGACGGTTCTTTAGTAATAAATGTAAACGAACATCCGGTGAAAAAAATTATTGTTAAGGGGAATAACAAAACTAATGAAGAAGTAATAATTAGGGAGTTTTCAATAAGGGAAGGCGAACCGTTAAAGATTAATGTTATAAAGGAAGGTCTGCTGAATTTACAAGCAACTAATTTGTTTTCCGATGTTGAAGCCGAAATAGAAAGAGTTGACGGAAATTATAATTTACTGATTAATGTAATAGAGAAAAGCACAAATTTATTACGTCTTGGATTAAGAATTGACAACGAAAACTTTACACAGGTATTTGCCGATTTGAGAGAAGAAAATCTCTTCGGTTCGGGAACGGAATTGGGGATTATTTTTGGCGGCGGAACTAGGGGTCGTTCTTTTGTGGTTGAACAGAAATCCAACCGGGTTTTCGATTCGTATTTAACTTACAAAATAAGACTATATCACCGTTTTCAGGATGTAAATGTGTATAAAGACGATTCAACCGATTCGCCCAATAAATTTTCTAGGGTAAAATCGGGTGAATACAGACAAATATATTCCGGTTTTTCGATTGGGGTGGGAACGCAGGCTAAGAAATTTGGCAATCTGATTGTTGAAGGAAGGTACGAAAGCAACGAAATTAAAAATAAGACCGACTATACCGGCGAAGTTTACAGGAATACAATATCGGCAATTAAATTCAGTTTGTTTATCGATTCGCAAAATAAAATGCCGTTTCCTACAGAGGGATTTCTGATAAATTCTTATTACGAAACCGCCCAGAAATCGCTCGGCAGTGAAATCGGTTATACCAAATTTCTATTCGATTATAAAAGCTATTTTACTTATAATAATATTCATACAATTAGTCCGCGTTTTATACTTGGTTTTGCTGATGAAACACTACCACTCTCACAGCAATTTTCCTTAGGCGGGCAATATTCCTTCTTCGGTTTGCGAAACGATGAATACAGAGGCAGACAGTTATTGGCTTCGTCTTTAGAATACAGAGCCAAACTTCCTTTCAAAATATTTTTCGATACGTATATTAAGTTCAGATACGATCTCGGCTCAATTTGGGAAGAACAGGAAGCAATTAGATTTAAAGACTTGCGACATGCAATCGGTGCTACTATTTCTTTTGATACTCCACTCGGGCAGGCGGATTTTTCGGTGGGAAGAAGTTTCTATTTCGTTAATACATTCAATAAAAACAGTATAAAAAGAGGACCAATTTATTTCTACTTTACAATCGGTTATTAACTATTTCCGTTTGCTGGCAATTCAGAAATTAGCATTAAATTTATCGGTTAAGAAGCACCTACAAATGGTATCCGACTCTTACCGAAATTTCAGGAGTAAAATTTTGTACGTTATATACAGCTCCGCCAATATAGGGGGATTTATCTCCGGACATGCGCAGGTCACCCGATAAATACGGGTTCAGATATAATTTATCGTAGACAAACACAACATAGCCCACAGAGAATTTAAGCAGAATGTTGTTGAACACTCCTTCGACTTTAGTGACCGAATTTTTAACTTTGCTGCTCCAGCGAGCTATTCCAAAACCAAACCAGAGTTTATCCAATTCCTGATGTCGTGCAATGGGAAAATATTGTACTTGTACCGCAAACGATTTGTACCGCAGATCCTCGAAGCCGGGTGCTTTTACAAACTCGGCTGGATACTTAAGTGACCAATCGAAATGAAATTTAAATAAATAATAGGATGACCAGAAAGAAAAATTATATCCTTGATTGAAATAAGGAATCGGATCTGCTTCTAATCCGAATTTCTGTTTGGAGTTCTCCCAACTAAAATTTCTATATGTTAATGAATCGGTATTATCAACACTTTGGGCAAAATTCAAAATTGCTGAAACAAAAAGAATTACCGGAAGTTTCAATTTCATGTTTATCTCAAATGATTTATTAATTGTTTACTAATTTATTATTTTACTATAAAAAGATAAAATACTTTGGCTAGATTACTAAACTTAATTTTCGTTTTGTTAATTGCCGTTCCGGTGTTTGGGAAAAGCTCCTTCGTAGAGGATCCTCAATATGATTCTCTTATTACAGCCGGAGTTCAGCAAATTTATAATATAAAATTTGAACAGGCCGAAAAGACCTTCAATTTGGTAAAAGAGCTCTATCCAAATCATCCATCTGGATATTTCTTTTATGCAATGATTGATTGGTGGCGTATTATGCTGGACTTGGAAGATGAGCAATATGACGAGCAATTCATCGAAAAGCTAAATCATGTAATAGAATTTTGCGATAACTTGCTTGAAGAAAATCCGAATAATGTGGATGCAATATTTTTCAAGGGAGGAGCTTTAGGATTTAGAGGCAGATTGTATGCGGTTCGGCAGAATTTCTTTAATGCAGCTCTCGATGGGAAAGATGCACTGCCGCTGGTTTATAAAGCATATGAACTTGAACCTGAAAATAAAGATGTCGAGTTAGGGTTTGGGATTTATAATTATTATGCGGAAGTGATACCGGAAGAGTATCCTTTCGTTAAACCGTTTATGATTTTCTTCCCGGGCGGCGACAGGGTAAAGGGGTTAAAGCAGTTGGAAGATGTTGCTGAAAACGGACGCTACGCCAAAATTGAATCGACCTATTTTTTAATGATGCTTTATTACCGATACGAAAAGAATTATTCCAAAGCAATGGAATATACAAAGAGATTGAGAACGGAATTTCCCGATAATCCGGCTTTCCACCGTTATGAGGGAAGAATTTGGGTACGCAGAGGCGATTGGGAAAAGGCTTCTGAAATTTTTCAGGGTGTTTACGATAAATGTAAATCGAATTATTTAGGATATAACAAGCGAACACTTCGCGAAGCATCTTATTATATCGGTAATTGGTATAAGATAGACAATCAACCGGATTCGGCAAAAAAATATTTAAAAATATGCGAAAGTCTATCCAGAGAATTAGATGTAAAAAGGCAAACCGGATTTTTGGCTAATACCGTCCTTTATTTAGGTATGATTTACGACCAGCAGGGATACAGAAATTTAGCTATTGAAAAATATAAGGAAGTCTTGGAAATAGAAGATTTTCATCGTTCGCATGAATTGGCAAACAGATATTTGAAAACCCCATATAAAGGTCCGTAAGAAATTACGGAATGCTTTTTCTCAATGAATGAATGGAAATGAAAAAAGCCGCCGGAATAACCGGCGGTTAAAAGTCGAAATTTTTATTATTCCTAAAATGAATCCAAGTCGGTAGTAATGCCAAAACGATGAAAAGAGCCAATTGAACCGAGTGAAGAAAAAGAGTAATCGATTCCGTAGTTACTAACCAAAGCACCCAAACCAATGCTGAAACCAGCCAATCCGGCTGTTGTGCCTATTTTCAACTCTTTTCGTTTTTCGTTGTCGTAACCGAAGCGTAAGCGGATTACTTTACTTAATCTGAATTCACCGCCGAATGTGAAATTTTTCAATCTGTTGGAGAAATTATCTTGTTTTTCATTCAGCTTATTGAGGGAGAAATAAAATGTAAATGGAAGATGTGCGAGTGTTTTAGAAACCCCCAGTCTTACATCGAGCGGCAAATCTTCTTTTGAGCTTACAAAACTTGTTAATTGTGTTCCGGCATTCAGAACCGAGAAACCGATTGACCATTTACTTGCAGGAATTCTGTAAAGCAATCCCAAATCTAATGCTATTGCGGTGGAAGAACGGTCGGCGATACCGCTATATATAAATTTGACCGAAGTACCGTAATAAAAATTTTCGTCGAGAATATTGGAATAACCTATTGATACTGCCAAATCTGAAGCGCCGAAAGTACCGGTTTTATTGGCGAATTCGTCTGCTCTTGTAAATTCTCCGTAATTCATATATTGTACCGCTCCGGCAAATCTGCCGATACCTTCAAAAAATTGGGAGTAACTTAAACTGGCAGAGTTGATATCGAGTAAGTGTTTCAAAAATGAAAATGAAGCGGGTTTACCCTCCAACAGACCGATACCGGCTGGATTGTAGAATATAACATTCGGGTCGTCAATATTCGAAACAAAACTACCAGCCATTGCAGCGGCGCGAGGACTGGTTTCCACTCTTAAAAATTCATATGCAGTTTGAGCTTTTTGTGTTCCGGCTATTAAAATTAAAAGCAATATCAAATAAGTTGTTCTTTTCATAATATTCCGTTTTTTTTGTTTGGCATTTTAATCATATTAAATGTTAAGTTCAAGGAATTTTATAGTGACCAAAATAAAAGGAACATAATCAAATCCAAATCTGTTAAAACAGCCGATCAATTTTATTTGAAAGCAGAATAATAAAGAAGTAAATTAAGTAATAAAAATACGGAAAGAATATGAATGTAATGAAAACAGCTCTTTTGATGACCGCTATGATGGCGCTCTTCTTATTGGTGGGCGAACTACTCGGCGGAAAGCAGGGGATGATAGTTGCTTTCATTTTTTCGCTTGCTATGAATTTCGGCTCTTATTGGTTTTCTGACAAATTGGTTCTTACAATGTATAGGGCAAAGGAAGCAAATAGGAGCGAATATCCCGAACTTTATCAAATGATTGAGAATTTGTCTTCAAGGGTTGGAATACCGATGCCCAAAGTATATATTATGAACAATCCTACACCCAATGCATTTGCAACGGGTAGAAATCCGCAAAATGCTGCTGTTGCCGTAACCACAGGAATAATGAGTATTTTGAACAGAGATGAATTGGAGGGAGTATTAGCTCACGAACTTACTCATATCAAAAACAGAGATATTTTGGTGGGAACCATAGCGGCAACCTTAGTAGGAACGATTACGATTATTGCTAGATTTGCCGGATATGCAATGATGTTTGGAAGAACTGACGATGACGATGGTGAAGGAATGGCTTCGTTGGTCTTATTAATATTATCACCCATTATAGCCCTCTTGCTCCAACTGGCAATTTCCCGTTCGCGCGAGTATATGGCGGATGAAGGCGGAGCGAAAATATCGGGTAAACCGCTGGGTTTGGCTAATGCATTGAATAAATTGCAAAGCGCAAATAAACAAATACCATTAACAAATGCCGGCGCTTCTTCGGCACATATGTTTATTGTAAATCCGCTTACAACAAAATCGGTTACAAAACTTTTTTCAACTCATCCGCCCATTGAAGAACGCATAAAAAGGCTTCAGGAAATCGCAGCCGGGAGAAGATAATGAGAAAAGTATTATTTCATTTTATTCTTTTATTCGTTTCAATTAACTTGAATGCACAAACCACAACAAACCTCGAACGTTTTTACGGTTTGATAGATAAAAGTGCCGAAAGTATAATTGAACGATTACAAACCGGCAGCGAATTCAGAGTGAACTTTGAAGCTCCTGATGAATTTATAATTTTAAAGAACCGGGTTTTAAAAGCTTTTAAGGAAAAATCTCCTGCGGGGGAAGTCGGTTCTTATTTATTAAATTATAATATAGTAAGTGCTTCGGTAGAATATCCCGAAATTTTCCGCAATGGTTTTCTTGGTTCTTTTATGGTGAGTAGAAAAATAAATTTTAATGTGGATTACACCTTGGAAGAAAACGGAAGAATAATTGATTCGGGAAGTTTTGTTGAAAGCGCTGTAGATACGGTTGAGTATGAAAAAGTAAAAAGGCTTGAGAATTTTTCTCTCCCTTTTACGCAGGGAGAACTGCCACCGGAACCGGTATTTTCCGGTTTGCTTGAACCGGTAGTTGCCATTGGAACTGCGGCGGTTGCGGTTTATCTTCTTTTTACCGTGCGAAGTAAGTAGTTTTAGGTTTTAATGCGAATTAATTTTGCTTATTTTTATTCCCTTAATTTTGAATCTTTTGGAGAAATTTGAAATAATGAAAAAATTCTTGGCAGTAATTTTAATTTCGTTGATAACTTATGGTTGCGTAAGTACTGTTGATACAACAAATATGACCGCAGAGCAGCATTTGGAATATGCTATGTCTCTTTTTAATGATGAAGATTACGAGAGGGCGATAAACGAATTTCAGGCAATCCTGCTGCAGTTCCCCGGCAGTCAGGTAACCGACGATGCGCAATTCTATTTGGGTATGTCATATTATAAAAGCGGTCAGTATTTGCTTGGAGCATACGAGTTTAGTAAATTGATAAAAGATATTCCTGCAAGTGAATTTGTGCCGGAATCTCAGTATATGCTTGCAGAATCGTATTATCAATTATCTCCGCCTTATCAATTAGACCAGGCTTATACCAAAAAAGCTATCGAAGAATTTCAGGCTTTCATTGATTTCTTTCCGACTAATCAAAAAGTAGCAGAAGCCGAGAAAAAAATTGAGGAATTGAATACTAAGCTTGCTGAAAAAGAATATATGGATGCGGTAATTTATGAGAAGATGGAGTATTACCGTGCCGCGGTAAAATATTATACTAATGTTATCGAAAAATTTCACGATACAAAATTTGCCCCTATGGCAATGTACAGAAAAATAAATGTACTTTTGCAACTCGATAAAAAAGAAGAAGCTGTGAAAACCGCAAAACAATTTTTATCGAAATATCCCAATCATCCGAATGCAAAAGAAGTGCAGAAACTTGAAGAATCACTAACACAGAACAGCTGATGAATAAAAAAGTAAAAACGGTTAAAGAATCGATTATAACGATGACAGAATTAGTTCTGCCTAATCATACTAACCAACTGGGAAATTTGCTGGGGGGGCAATTAATGCACTGGCTGGATATATGTGCGGCGCTTGCAGCGTCGAAACATGCTCAAAGAATTTGCGTTACAGCCTCGGTTGATAAAATTGATTTTCATCATCCTATTAAATTGGGAGAAATAGTAACACTAATAGCTTCTGTTAATCGTGTGTTCAATACTTCTATGGAAGTGGGAGTTAAGGTTTATTCCGAAAGTCATTTAATTGGAGAGCGAAAGCATACCAATTCAGCTTACTTTACTTTTGTTAGCGTTGATGATGATGTTAAGCCTGTTAAATCGTTTGATATACTTCCCGAGACCGATGAAGAAAAGAGAAGATATGAGGAAGCCCTTGAAAGAAGGGAAAAAAGATTACGCGATAGAAAGAACCGCACTTAGCTGTTTTTTACTGTTCCTTTTTTACACTTCTTCAATGGGACAATTAAAGTTAGATAACTGCGCACTTTTCGAAGCCGTTAAAACCGACCCGGGGTATAATAAATTTAATATAGTTGATTTTAATGATGATTCTGTTCGCGATTATATTTTATACGGAATTAATAAAAAGAGGATTTCAATTCATAGAAGTTTACGCAGCGGGAAACTGGCAGACGCAAAATCGAAATTTTTCTTCTATCCTTTAACGGAAATCCGGAAGTTAAAAGACAGAAAAGACTTTGGCGCTTTTTATATAATTCTTTCCGAAACGAACCGGCTTGCGGCTTTAACCAGTTTTACCAATTATGGCACTCTATTAATGCTGAATAAACACAAATTTGAAAGTTCTCCTTCCGGGTTGACTATTTTTGATTTCGATCAAGATGGGATTAACGAAGCATATATCTACGGAAAAAATTTCAACGGCATCAGTAAACTGGAAGAAGATAATTTTATATTGTACGAAACTAAAATAATCCCAAACGGAATCTTTCCTTATGTTGAAATTGCCGATCTGGATTACGATAATAGCGATGACATCATCGCTTATGAATTGTTAAGTAATCAATTAAAAATTTATAATTACTTGGATAGTTCCAACTTCGTTGAATCCAGAAAAATTCAACTACCATTCAATCCGTCTTGCATTCTTACTGCTAATTATAATAATGATTCTTTCTTGGATTTTATTTTAACTTCCGGTACAAAAATGTATCTGTTCGAGGGGGATTCCGTTTCCTCTTTTGCAAAATATGAAAGTATTGAACTACCTTTTGAACCATTGAAACTATACTTATATGATGTTGATAACGATACAATAAACGATATTCTTTTTATTACCAAGGAAGACAGTTCCCTTTATTGTTCAATAAATAAAGGCGGAAGGTTCGATGCGCCGAGATTATTGATATCAAATGAAAGAATATGCGATGTGAAAATCAGGGATGGTGAATTATTCCTGTTGAGTAAAAACGGATATATATTTGAAAGAAGGGATGTTGACGAAGACTCCTTCTTTTCTGTTTTATCTTGCGATTCAATTTTTTCTTCGTCGGTTAATAGCTATTTGTCCAACAAAAATTCTCTTCTATTTAGCAATGCTTCAACCGGAAAAATAATAGTTAGAAGCGGCGAATCATTAAACTATGAATATTCTTTTACGGCTACTGATGCTTTTGATAATTACGCGTTTTATTCAGATGAAAGATACGATTACTATTTCCTTTATAAGAAAAACGGGAAAATTGTTGAAGTTGTTGCGTTCGATAAAGACGAAATGACGATTAAGAAAAGTAATTACATACTTCATTATTCGCTTTTAAGTTTAGCTCCCGTTAAAAAGGGAAACGAACTGATGTTTATGGCAGCAATTAAGGATAGCATTGATAATATTAATGTATCAACATTTAGTTTTGACAATAAATTAAATGAAATTGTTTTGGTAGATAGCAACGCCGCAGTAGTGGAGTTTAATGATTCGACAATTAGTGATATTTTGTGGAAGGATTCTAACGGAAATACTTTCCAACGGTATGCTATGTCGAACTCATATGTCGAGTCGAAGGTAGATATTATATTGAATGAGGAATATTCTCCGGCAAATAATGTTAAAGGGTTTGCTGAAGTTACAGGCAGCAATATTTATTTCTATAAAAACGGGAAAATTGCAACTAACATTAAATTGCCGCATCATTTAACAAAATCCGCTAAAGATAGATTTCTAACAAAATATTATGAAGACCAGTCCGGTTCACAGTATTTATTTATATACGACAGGGTGGAGGAAACTTTATATTCTGCGGAAAATATTAAGGGTAAAAAGAGACCTGTTATTAAAAAGTTAATTGATTCGATATCAATCAATAACTATATTGTCCGTAATTATTACAATAATTTAGTTTTAATTTATACAACCAACGATTTTAATAAAGTTAATTTATTCTTGCTTAAATGAAAAAATTTATTGTAAGTATTATTTTATACAGCTCATTAATTTATTCGCAAAATTTGGATTCTCTTTATTCCCAATTTTTAACCATTAAACAGCACAGACTGGGTGGTAAGGGAGATTTTATTCAGAGAAATTATTTGGGTGGTAAATGCGGACTGGGAATAATAAACGCTATAGTTGAAAATATCGATTCTTTTCCGAAAGATAGGCAGGAGCAAATAAAACAATTGCTGGCTCGTCCGCAATTACAAACAAGTATAGTATCACCATCACAAAAATTCAGAATACACTACGATACAACGGGAATTAATAAGCCTGCATATTCAGTGATTGAATTTGCAAAAGGGCTCGATTCGGTTTATCATTATCAGGTTGAAGTATTGGGGTATCCTCCCGCACCCGGAGATGGAAATGCCGGTGGAGATGATCTGTATGATTTTTATATAGAAAATCTTCCTAATGGTCTGTACGGTGCAACTACTCCGGATGTTTCCCTTGGTGATGGAAAATCCACCGCTTATACCGAATTGGATAATAGCTTTGCTGTTTCGGAGAATTATAACAGCTTCGGAATTTATGGTGCAAAAGTAACAGCGGCTCACGAATATCATCATGCAATTCAGATTGGCAATTACATTAATCGCTATTCTTTAGATGGATATTATTACGAGATTACTTCCACTGCAATGGAGGAATTCACATTTGATTATGTGAATGATTATTACGCTTATATGAAAAATTATTTTAATCATCCCGAACTTTCGCTTTCCAAATTTAACGGATACGATCTTGCGATATTGAATATTTTCTTCGCAAAGGAATTCGATCACAACTTTCTGAAAAGAATTTGGGAGTTGATGGCTAATAACAGGGCTATGATAGCAATTGCGCTGGCAGCGGGCGAAAGAGGTTCTACGTTAGGACACGAATTAAATCAATTCGGTTTGTGGACTTATTATACGGGTTATCGTGCGGATCCAACAAGCAGCAGATTTTTCGATTATGACGAAGCAGTAAATTATCCACTTATTTCACCAACGACTACAATTGAATTTATTCCGCCGCAGAAAACAGTTAATTTGAACAGTATGCCCGTTTCGAATATGTTTCTGTTTTTTCCGGATTATTCCAACGGAAAAATGGATACACTTGTTAGCATAATAACTAACGGTGATGTCGAAGGAGGAACAAATACACCTAATACTACGATTCCAGTGCAGTATACATTAACTAATAAAAACCAATCCGGTGCAAATCACATTATAAATAATTATTATTCGGTAATTACATCATCACGAGCAGATATATTTACTGAGAATAATATTTTCAATAATTCGCCGGTGGAAATTTCCAATAGTGGAAATGAAATTGATTTTGTTTATCCCCAACCTTTTTCCTACTCAAAAAATAGCTCCATCTTTATTCCAACTGTCACAAACAGTTCCGGATCGGCAGAGTTAAGTATTTTTACGCCCTCAATGGATTTAGTATATTCGGGTTCTAAGATTATTTATTCTATAGATAAAGTTGTTTTGAGGTGGGACGGAAAGGATTGGAACGGTAACAAACTTCCGTCCGGTGTATATATATATGTGGTAAAATCTGGCAACAAAATTAATAAAGGCAAATTGGTAATACTTAATGAATAATTATACTATTGAATTAAAAGACGTAACTAAAGTATTCGGAAGAAGGTTAATATTTAACAAAATTAATTTCAAATTAAATTCCGGTAATGTTTACGGATTAGCCGGCAGCAACGGTTCCGGTAAATCTACCTTGTCAAAAATTATAGCCGGAATTCTATCACCTACCAGAGGGAAGGTAATCCATTCGGATAATGGTAAGGAAATAATTTTGGAGAAGCTTCATAATTATATAGGTTTTGTCTCTCCCTATTTGGTTCTATACGATGAGTTTACTGCAGAAGAGAACTTAATTCATTTTGCTAAAATTCGCGGAATAGACTATAGCGAAGAAAGGGCAAAATACTTGCTGGATTTTTTTGGCATTTACAATAGAAGAAAGGATCTTCTTAAGGCTTACTCTTCCGGTATGAAGCAGAGAATGAAATTTATTTTTGCTATGCAGCATGAACCGAGAATGCTTTTGCTTGACGAGCCAACTTCGAATCTCGATAATGCCGGGAAAGAAAAGGTTTATGAAGCGGTAAAGGACTATTCTAAAGAGAATATTGTGATTATTGCTAGCAACGAGAGCGTTGATTTAGCCCTCTGCTCGGAAATTATAGAAATAGAAAAGTATAAAAATATTGACGGTAAAGTTTTATGAAAGCTTACTCTTTATTCAGAAAAGATTGGGAGTCGGAACTACGCACTCGTTACGCAATTAATGCTCTTGCAATGTTTATCTTGGTAACTATCAGCGTTATACTGTTTTCTATTGGACAGGAAAAAATAAGCGAATATTTAAGCGGCGGTTTGCTTTGGGTAGTCATCTTTTTTTCTGCTATGAGCGGGCTCTCGAGGTCGTTTGTTTCGGAAGAAGAAAGGGGAACAACATTAACGCTTCATTTAATAGCATCTCCGTCAACCGTGTTCAGTGGTAAATTGATATTCAACCTATTGCTTGTCTTCCTGATGAATATCTCAATTGCACTTTTATATTCTGCTTTATTCGATTCGTTTATTATTAAGAATATCGAATTGTTTTTGATAGCATTTTTCTTCGGAAGTATAGGTATTGCAGTATCATCAACAATGATCGCGGCAATAATATCAAAAGCAAACACTAAGGGAACTCTCTATCCTGTGCTTTCATTCCCAATTTTATTACCGTTAATTCTTACTTTATTGGAGATAACAAAATTTAGTATGGACGGCGATCCGGTTTCAGATTCGTTGGTGGAAATATTTGTGCTTATTTCGTACGATGTAATTATGCTTACAGCAGGCTATCTTTTGTTCGATTTTATTTGGAAGGACTAATCAATAATGAAATAGAGAGGTGTTTCTTTTTTCTTCTCTAATATTTCTTATTCCATTTAAGAACGCCATTTGGGAACCGATAATTATTAATTTCTTTTTTGCACGGGTTATAGCCGTATAAATTAAATTCTTTGTAAGCATAAAACTATGCGTTCTATCCATTATTAAAATAACACAATCATACTCGCTGCCTTGACTTTTATGTACAGTAACTGCGTAAGCTAATTTCAATTCGTCGAGTTCTTCTTCATCATATTCTATCGGATTATTTTCAAACGAAACATAAACTTTCTTGTTCTCACGGTCGTAATGTTGAATAATTCCGATATCTCCGTTAAAAACATTTTTTGTATAGTTGTTTACTAATTGCATTACTTTATCATTGATTCGGAAGGTTTTATTCCCGTTATCTGATATCCTGTCACCCAAAGGGTTTAACATTTTCTGAAGTGCAATATTTATATTGTCAACACCAGCTTCGCCTTTGTACATAGAGCTTATTATTTGTGTCCCGAAAATCGGATCGAACTCTTGATTCTTAACAAGTTCGGAAAATCTGTTTTTTAACTTTTCCAATATATCTACTCCGTTTCCGGCTTCAATAAATTCCACATCCTCATCTAATTCTTCAAAATAAACTCCAGAGTTATATTTTATAGAAGAAGATAATTTTACTATTCCGCTTCCCTCTTCCTGCCGGAATATAACATTTAGTTCCTGTACTGAAATTTCTCCAGAATGGATAAGATCATTCATTATATTGCCGGGACCAATTGCTGGGAGTTGATCGGTATCGCCTAATAAAACTATACTTGTCCCTTCAGGAACGGCTGTGATGAGTCTGTAAAACAATAGCAAGTCCACCATTGATATTTCATCAACAATTAAAATATCAACTTCGAGTGGATTGTCTTCGTTGTAGTTCCAGTAATTGTCCATTGGACTGTATTCTAACAAACGGTGAATAGTTTTTGCTTCCGCACCTATAATTTCGGATATTCTTTTTGCAGCTCTACCGGTAGGGGCGGCAAGTAAGCATTTTAAATTTAATCTTTGACAATTATCATATATGCTCTTTATACTCGTAGTTTTACCTGTTCCCGGACCACCTGTAATTATTGAGATGCCTTTGGTAAATGCTCCATAGACTGCTTCCCTCTGTTCATCGGATAATGATTCGTTGTACTTCAACAGGCTTTCATCGAACTCCCTTCTAATTTGGGCGAAAGCTTTAACTCTGGTTTCAACTTCCCTCTCAGCATAATAAAGATAAGATAAATATATTCGTTCCCCTTTTATTACTATTTCGCCTTCTCCTTCCAATTCATATAGAACATTATCGTCTTCGGATAATTGATAGCCCAATTTGTTTGATGTTATGTTGAATAGATCGCTGAATAAAATATAGACATTTCCGTTTTGACAGTAGCTATCGATAAAATATATCATCCATGCTTTTACTCTTTCCTTGTCGTTTGAGCGGAAGCCTAAATTCTCTGCTATTCTATCTGCCTTTTCAAAACCGATTCCTGCAATATCTCTTATCAGTCTATAGGGATTTTTCTTAAGTAATTCTTCAGTTTGAATACCGTAAACTTTATAAATCTTTTTTGCCAAATTAAGAGAAATGCCGCATCTTATAAGAAAGAATATCGGTTCAATTTGATTTGAAATGTTTTTCCAATCTTCTTTTATCTTTTCTAATCTCTTCTTTCCTATTCCATGTATTTTTAACAATTTCTCAGGATGATTATTAAAAACATCAAAGACTTCTTCGCCAAATTCTTTTACTATTGCCAATGCTGTTTCGGTCCGTATCCCTTTTATAATTCCGGAAGCAAGGAAATTTATTATATCCTGTTTGTTTGTTGATTCTTCTCTATATATCTTTTCAACTTTTAATTGTCGCCCGTACTTTGAGTGATTTACCCATTTCCCATCCACGGTTATTTCTTCGTCCGGCATCAAATTCGGCAATGTACCCAAAACCGTTATTCCATTTGTAAGTTTTACGATAGTATAATCATTCAAATCATTTCTGAAAATTACTCTTTCGACGGTTCCGGTTAATTTCACATCTAATTTCCTTTTTTAATTAAACTAAATTTAAAGTAATAGAAGAAAACATACCAAAATTGATTGCACTGTTTACGGACTTCAACTAATTGGGAAAGGGCTAAAATATATTTTTCTGATATTTTGTGAATATTAAAAGGGAGAACTCCTCCGAAATATTTTAGTAAAAAATCAATTCTAATTCAGGTATTGATTCTAATACTAAATTACTCTATATTTAGAGTATTACAATGCCGGACGAACCGTTGATATATTTCCCAGTACCGGCAAATATTGATTTCTATACAACCGGGGAATAAATTATGTTAACAAAAATATCTACAATACTATTGGGGATTTTTGCCGAAAAAGAGATTAGCGCTTATGATTTACTAAAACTGCTTCAAGAACATGAAACTATAAAATATTATCCAATGGGCGAATCGTCTATTTATGCTGCTGTTAAGAAATTAGAAAAAGACGGTTTGATTTCCGGGAACACTTTTGAACAGGAAAAGTTGCCCTCAAAAAAAGTGTTTAAAATAACAGCAAAAGGTGAAGAGAGATTAAATGCAACAATATCTTCGTATCTTGACAAATGGTTGCAGGACGGTGGCGAATTTGAAATTGGGATATTGCTTTTAAACCGACTGAAGAAAGATGAAATAATGATTAAGTTAAAAAATAAATTGCACGAATTAGAAAAGTTATATTACGAGTTGAAGAAAACTATTTTGCGACTCGAACAAAACAGGTCGTCCATTCCTTTTACCACAATAGCAGTTTTAAAACACCGTCGTCATATAATTGAAGCTGAAAGAAAAACAATTAACGAGCTTATCAAAGAAATAAATATCCATCGCGGAAGACGCTCTGCAAAAAGTTTTTACGACTTAAGATTGGAAGAAAATTAATTTTACTCTAACGAATAGATTATATTTGTGATTAAAATTTTTAATTATGGAGATTAATAATGATTGATAAAGAATTACTCGAAATTTTGTGCTGTCCAGAATCCAAAGCTGATTTAGTTTTAGATGATAACTATCTTGTTTCTACCGATAAGCAAACCAGAAGACGGTACAGAATTGAAGATGATATTCCAATTATGTTGATTGAAGAAAGTGAAATACTCGATATGGAAACTTGGAAACAAATTATGGAAAAACACGGCAAGCCCGTTGATTAATTTTTTATGATAATTAAAAGTTCAAAAGACGAATTCGAAAATTATCTATCTGATGCGGCAAATTTTAGAGGGACTTGTGAATCTGTATTGATTCCTGAAAATGAGGACGATGTTGTTGATATACTTAAAGATGCAAATCGAAATAAGACCAGAATTACTGTTTCGGGTAACGGTACCGGACTTACTGGCGGACGCGTACCTCAGCAAGGGAATCTAATATCAACAGAAAGACTGAATAAAATTTTATTAATTGACGAAACAAATCTAACCGCAATTGTAGAACCCGGAGTTATTCTTGCTGATTTTCAAAAACTGTTAACAGAAAAAAAATTGTACTATCCTCCGGATCCCACTGAGACCAATTGTTTTATCGGGGGGACCATCGCGAATAATTCTTCGGGAGCTAAATCGTTTAAGTATGGTGCCACTCGTAATTTTGTGAATGGGTTAAAAATTATTCTACCTGACGGAGAAAAATTATCTATAAAAAGAGGAGAATATTTTTCACAAAATTTTATACTAAAACTTAAAACCGAATCCGGAAAAGAAATTAATGTTGAACTTCCTCAATACAAAATGCCCGAAGTTAAAAATGCGGCAGGTTACTTTACCGGCAATTCTATCGATGCAATAGATCTTTTTGTTGGTTCTGAAGGAACCCTTGGAATTGTTACGGAAGTTGAATTGAAATTATTGAATGCTCCTACAAACATTTTATCCGCCGTCATCTTTTTCGATAGTGAAATTAACGCTCTTCATTTTATAGATAAAGCAAGGAGATTATCAAAAAAGAATGATGATGCGGACAAACTTATTAATGCATTGGGATTAGAATTTTTCGATGCAAAATCTCTCGATTTTTTAAGGGGTGATTATCCGGCAATTCCGAATTGTTCTGCTGCAGTCTGGTTCGAACAAGAATTAGAGGCTGACAATAATTTGGTTATTGATGCTTGGGTTGATTTAATAACAGAATTTGAAGGTGATCTTGATAATTCGTGGATGGCTGCGGATAACAAGGATAGAATGAAATTTAAAGATTTCCGTCATGCGGTTTCTTATAAAGTAAGTGAATATGTTTCTTCCAAAGCAATCTTAAAAGTAGGAACAGATACAGCGGTGCCTTCTGATAAATTTGAAGATTACTATTTCTGGTCAAAAAAAATGGTAAATGATTTTTCCATTCCTTTTATTGTTTATGGTCACTTCGGTGATTCCCATATGCATTTGAATATGCTTCCGGAAAATGAAACGGAGTATGCTACAGCTAAGAAAATTTATTATGAATTATGTAAGAGAGCGGTTGAATTGGGGGGAACGGTTTCGGCTGAACATGGCATTGGTAAATTAAAAAGAGATTACTTGCTAATGATGTACGGTGAAAGGAACATTAAGGCAATGGCTGCGGTTAAAAAAACTTTGGACCCCAATTTAATTCTTAATATCGGTAATATTTTTGAAGAAAGGTTTTTATTAGATTGAAGAAACTACTGACAATATTGTTTTTGATGATTGCGTTTGTTCTGAATGCACAGAATAACAATCAATTCCTCGAGAACCGTTTTCGTTTAGCAAAGAGTTACGAAAAGGCTCATAAATATGACCAAGCGATTGAAATTTACAAAGACCTTCTAAAAACCCAACCTTGGAATTATAAATATATAATGGCATTAAATAATGCATTTATTTCTATTAAAGACTATGATTCATCGATTAAATTATTGAGTGATAGGGTTAAACAGAATCCGAATGATACTAATCTTTATGCACTGATTGGAAAAACTTATTACACAAAAGGAGATTATGAAAAAGCATTCAGCATCTGGGATGAAGCATTACAAATAGTAAATGTAAATCAGGTTAGTTATAGAATTGTTGCAAACGCAGCCATAGAGATGCGTGCTTTCGACAAAGCTGCCGAGATTATAAAAAGAGCAAAAGAAAAATATGCCGATACGGAAATGTTTCTCTTCGACTTGGCAAATTTGTATACGGTTACAATGAAGTACGAAGAAGCAGTTAATGAATATTGTTCTTTGTTGATTTCCCATCCCCAGCATTTGGCGTTGGTGAAGAGCAGGCTGATACAAATTCTTGGGAACCACGGTGCTGCCGAAACGGCAGTGAAGGTAGTAAACAATTATTTTGAAGAAACGGGTAACAGGGAATTCCTGGGATTACTTGCATTAATTTATATTCAAACAAATGAATTTGAAAAAGCTTTCGAAATAAATAAAAAACTGGAATTGGAATTTGACGGAAACGGAACCCGGATGTATGGTTTTGCCCAGACCGTCTATTCAGAAAATATTACCGATATCGCTCTAAAAGCATACGAATTTATTTTAGAACACTTCCCAGATTCTCCTATAATTCCAAATGTGAAATTAGGTTACGCAAAAACTTTAGAAAAAAAGACGGTTTTATCTTACCGAAACTCACCTGAGAACTGGAAACCACTCGTACAAAAACAAAATTACAACAAACAGGATTTTTCAAGGATAATCGAATCCTACCGGGAATTACTCCGGTATTATTCCAACCCGGAAAATATTGCGGAGATATATTTTAGAATTGGATTAATTTATAAGAATTATTTGAGTGATTATGATTCATCTTCCTTTTATTTCATAAATTGTTTTAAGAAATATCCGCTCTCATCATATGCTTATAAATGCAAATACGAGCTTGGCAGGGAGTTTATTGAAAGGAAGGAATTTGAAAAAGCCGAACGTGAATTCAAAGGGATTATTAAAGAACCAAGAGCCGATAAAAATCTGAAGAGTTCGGCACAATTTGATTTAAGCAAAATTTACTTTTGGAGGGGGAATTTTGCTGATGCCATTGCAGGTCTGTCGGAAATATCTAAAAATTTAAGTGACGATAATGCGAACGATGCCTTGCAATTATCGATGATGATTACAATTTTAAGGCAGGACTCACTAACTCTATTAAAATTTGCTAAAGCGGATATGTTCATTTCTCTGAACCAGCTCGATAGTGCTGCACAAATTCTTTCCGGTTTAAGCAAAAAAGAGAATTTATTGATATGGAATAGTTACGCTAAATATAATTTAGCAGTAATATTATTGGCTAAGCATAAAATAGCTGATGCAGTAAATTTGCTCAACGAACTGGTTCAAGATGAAAAACCTTCTTTAGTAAAGGATAAATCACTATTTTTGCTAGGTAAAATTTATCAATTTGGTGTTAAAGATAGTAATAAGGCGATCGAGCAATATCAGAAATTACTTGAAAATTTCCCGAACTCATTATATCTTGACAAAGCTCGAGATTTCATTAATTCATTACAATTATAAGGAAGAGAATGAGTAATCAATATAACGACGAAAACATTACGTGCTCTTTTTGTGGAAGAAAAGGGAACGAAGTGACAAGTATGGTTGCTGGACCCGATGTTTATATATGTGATGTTTGTATTCGTACTAGTTTCGACATTTTAAAGAATAACCTTGCAGCTTTCAATTCAAACAATTACCGTCCGGAGGGTTTTACCCCGGCGATGATAAAAAAGAGTTTGGATGAACATGTAATCGGTCAGGAAGCTGCCAAGAGAGTCCTTTCAGTTGCAGTTTATAATCATTATAAAAGAGTTAATTCTACCGATTCATTTTTCGAAATGGATGATGTTGAAATTGAAAAGAGTAATATTTTGTTGATAGGTTCAACAGGTGTGGGTAAAACTCTAATTGCACAAACTTTGGCAAAAATTCTTGATGTTCCGTTTGCCATTGCAGATGCTACTACATTAACCGAAGCAGGTTATGTAGGAGATGATGTAGAAACGGTTCTTGTGCGATTATTACAAGCTGCGGATTATAATTTAGAACGCGCTCAACGCGGAATAGTTTATATAGATGAAATAGATAAGATTGCAAGAAAGAGCGAAAGCACTTCAATTACTCGGGATGTTTCCGGTGAAGGTGTTCAGCAAGCATTGCTTAAGATTTTGGAAGGAACAGTAGCCGGAGTTCCACCGAGAGGCGGAAGGAAACATCCGGAGCAGAGTTTGATAAACATAAATACTAAAAATATTTTATTCATTTGTGGCGGAGCTTTCGACGGAATTGAACCGATTATTGCAAAACGAATTAATCAAAACGTAATTGGTTTTGGCAACGAAGTAGAGAAAACTGTAGTTGAGGAAGAAGATTTGATTCAATTGGTTCAACCGGAAGATTTGGTTAAGTACGGATTGATACCGGAGTTAGTCGGAAGAATTCCGATTGTTGCTCCTTTACATCATCTAAGCGAAGAAGCGTTAAAAAATATTTTAACTCAGCCGAAGAATGCTATAATTAAACAATTTAAAAAATTGTTTATGATGGAAGGCGTTGAACTCGAATTCGATCCATTAGCACTAGATGCAATTGTTAAAAAAGCAATGGAAAGAAAGACCGGCGCCAGAGCGCTTCGTTCTATTGTTGAAGGTATTTTACTGGAAGTAATGTATGAGCTGCCCGAATTAGAAAACGTTGAAAAATGTTTGATTACAAAAGATACCGTCGAAAAAGGAGCGAAACCGATTTTCATTGAAGCGGATAGAAAATCTGCATAATTAAATTTTAGAGCGCTGTTAATAAACAGCGCTCTTTTTACAAACCTTCTGAAATATCAATTCTGTTTTCTGCCTGCATTTTCACTTTAATAATTGATATTATTCAAACATCAAAATTAAATTTTTCCTCTTTTAGCTTCTCTTCTGATCAAATCAATTAATTAAATGTAGCCGGAAATAATTTTATTATTTATTCGGTTATTATTATGTTTGACTGGAGTTAATATTTTATAACCATACGAGCGAGGTTTCTATGAACCTTCAATCATTAAATTCTCTCAATCTCCTCTCAAATTATCCCGACTTAATTTTGCTCTCCGTAAGAATATTTTTGGGAATTGTATTTATTTATTATGGCAGGACAAAGATTAAAGACCTCAAACAAAATGCAAAAGAATTTGAAAGCATGGGATTTAAACCCGACTGGTTATTCGGTTCACCGGTAGCGTTTCTGGAGACTTTCGGTAGTTTGTTATTAGTTTTCGGATTGTTTACCTCTATTATAGCCGCTGCTTTTGCAATTCATATGCTCGTAGGAACAATATGGAAAGTTACAAAAACCGATAAACCTTTTACCGATTGGTCGTACGATTTTTTACTGTTGTGTATAGCGTTAATTCTTATGGTTTACGGTGCGGGAAGTTACGCCATTACAATCTAACAAATAAGATAAATTATGAATAATAACGGATGGACTAAAGGCATCTGCGGTATATGTCCTGCCGGGTGCTGGATAGAAGCACGAATTGAAGAAGGCATATTGATGGAAATTCGTCCCGAAGAGGGGCATCCGCTCGGTATGGTTTGCCGAAGGGGTGAACACGCTCACGAAATAATTTATAGTGAAGATAGATTAAAATATCCTATGAAGCGAAAAGGGGATAAAGGGAACTATGATTTTGAGAGGATTAGCTGGGATGAGGCTTATGAAATTATAGTTGAAAATTTGAACAAAATAAAAGAAGAATCCGGACCAGAAGCCGTTTCGATATATACCGGTAGAGGCGCATTCGAAATGTCTTTATGTGATATGTTTCAACCAAAAGAAGCGGCAGTTTCTTCTGCTTCCAATATATTATTCCCCTTTGGTTCGCCCAATACTATGGGCGTTGGTGCTCTATGTTACGTTTCCTTTGCAATGATAGCTCCGCATATAACAATGGGAAGAATGTTAATCAATATGTTTACTGATATTGAGAATGCGGAATTAATAATTGTTTGGGGTACAAATCCCGCTACCGATTCACCCCCATTGGATATGTATAGATTAGAAAACGCAGCCGGAAGAGGAGCAAAAATCATTGTAATTGATCCAAGAAAGACAGAAACAGTTTATAAAACCGGAGCTGAATGGATTCCTATTCGTTCCGGTACTGACGGAGCACTTGCTTTGAGTCTGATACAGGTGATGATAGAAGAAGAAATGTACGATGAAGATTTTGCCGAAAATTGGTGTTCGGGATTTGACGAATTTAAAACTTATACTCAACATTTTACTCCGGAAGTAGCGGAGAAAATTACAGGTGTAAAAGTTGACAGGATTAGAAAATTAGCCGGAGAAGTTTACGATGCCAAAGGCGCTGCTCCGGTAATGTATACAGGTTTGGAGTATTCAAATACCGGCGTTCAGGCTATAAGAGCTGTTTTTACTCTTTTTGCTCTTGCCGGTCAATTGGATGTTCCCGGCGGTATTGGGTTGGCAATGTTAAATTCAAATTTTTCGATTAATAGAAGTTGTAACCAATCCAACCCCAATCTCAATTTAGCGGTAGCGCGTAATCGTTTTCCTATTTATAGTAATTATAGGGGGGAATCGCATGCGATTGGTTTGATTGATTCGGTTATTAATGCCGATCCGTATAAAATAAGAGGACTGCTCATTCACGGCGGGTCGATTTTAACTTCTTGGCCTCAAACCTCATTATGGCGTAAAGTACTTTCGAAACTCGATTTTGTGGTTAGCATTGACAGGCAACTTACTGCAGATGCGGCTTATGCAGATGTGGTTTTACCAGCTACAACAATGTTCGAGATTAATTCGTATATGACTTATGGTCCTATATTCCGTTTAAGAGAAAAATTAATAGAACCAATAGGCGAAGCTCGGAATGATTATTTAATAATGGTTGAATTGGCAAATCGTTTGGGTTACGGAGATATTTATCCCCAAACTGAGGAGGAATTGATACGCTATGCACTAAAAGGTTCCGGATTTACTTTGGAAGAAATAAAAGCTGCCGGTGGATGGGTAAAAATCGATACCCCCGTTATGGAATATAAAAAATGGGAGAAAGGTAAATTAAGAAAAGATGGAGCTCCAGGTTTCGAAACTCCGTCCGGAAAGTTTGAAATTTGGTCTTCAACTCTTGAGGAATATGGTTATGAACCATTGCCTAAATATACCGAAGTAAAAGAAGGTCCCATTGCAAATCCTGCATTAGTTAAAGATTATCCTCTGGTTTTTAATTCAGGTGCACGTCCTCAAACCGATTTCAGGTCCCAGCATCATAATATAAAAGGTCTGTACCAAGAAAATCCCGAACCATTTGTTGAGATGAATATTTATGACGCTGAAGAACGGAATATTAAAGATGGTGATTTAGTAGAAGTGCGCACTTTGCGGGGAGCAGTTAAATTCCGTGCAAAAATTACAGAGGATATTATGCGTGGAAATGTTGATTGCAGTATGGGCGGCGGAGTTCCTAAAGGACCGCAAGCTTGGCGCGAATGGAATGTTAATGAACTTACGGACGCAAATAATTACGATGAAATTTCCGGATTCCCGGTCTATAAAGCTTTATTGTGCCAAGTAGTTAAAGTAGAAAACGGATTAGAAAAGATTGATAGACCATTTAAAATTAAAAGTAAAGAGGTAGTAAAACCAAATTCTGTTAAGAACAAAAAACAAGAATATATGAGAGTATATTTGGATAATAACGCTACTACTTCCGTTGCGGATGAAGTTCGAAAAGTAATGGAGCCATTCTTTTCCGAGCAATACGGAAATCCTTCGAGTATTCATAGCTACGGTGTATCAGCATCTGAAGCTATAAAAACAGCTAGAAGAAAAATTGCCGAATTATTAAATGCTCGTCCGAATAGAATAATATTTACCGGCGGAGGTTCTGAGTCGGATAACCTTGCAATTAAGGGCATTGCATTTTCAAAGCATTATAAGGGGAAGCACATAATAACAAGCTCTTTGGAGCATCCGGCTGTATTAAATACTTGTAAATTTTTGGAGAGAATAGGTTTTGATATTACTTACTTGCCAGTCGATAAGTATGGTATTATTTCTGTCGAAGCACTGGAAGAAGCGATTAGAGATGATACTATTTTAGTTTCTATAATGGCGGCAAATAACGAAACGGGAACATTGCAACCGATAAAAGAACTTTGTGAAATTGCTCATAAGCACGGAGTTATTTTTCATACTGATGCAGTTCAAGCTGCGGGAAAAATTAAGATAGATGTTGAAGATTGGAATGTTGATTTACTTAGTATATCGGGACATAAATTTCATGCACCGAAAGGCATAGGCGTTCTATACAAAAGAAAAGGTATTGAATTAGAACCAGTAATTCACGGTGGAAAACAGGAATCGGGTTTGCGTGGAGGTACGCATAATGTTCAATCTATTGTAGCCTTAGGTAAAGCTGCCGAACTCGCTGTAAATCTTATAAATAAATCCGACTCGCTAATAAGATTGAGAAATAAGCTGGAAGAGGGAATACTTTCGGTTATTCCAAACGCAGTGTTAAACGGACATCCCGAAAAAAGATTGCCCAATACATCAAATTTTACATTACCCGGTATAAGAGGAGAATCTTTAGTAATAGCTATGGATCAACATGGTGTGGCTCTTTCGTCCGGATCGGCTTGTAAATCCGGTTCTCCCGCACCCACACATGTATTAATTGCTATGGGTAAAAGTGAAGAAGATGCCCATTGTGCAGTACGCTTTTCGCTTTCACATTTTAATACCGAAGAGGAAATTGATTTTACCGTTAAGGTTCTTAAAAATGTTATAAAGGAAATGGAAACTACGGTTAGATTCTTAGCTTGTAAGTAATTGATTAAAAGAATATGTATAAAACTATTCTAATTAGATTTCTTTTTACCGATAAATAAATAAACCGGAGGGATAGAATTATATTTTATTTCTTTTAAATCAATGTATTTATTCATTATTTGTATTCTTTTTTTATCGAAGTATTTTGCTCGGGAATGATCCCAGCTTCTATGCCTGATATTCCTAAGCCAGTGAATAAAAATATTACCCCTGCCATTTTCAATAGATACAAACGTTCCGTTGGGTTTTAATTTCTTTGTTAATTTATTTAAAAACGGATCAAGTTCGCTCACCATTACCAAAACACTTTTTGTGAAAATAATATCGAATGAGTTATCCTCAAAAATATCGGGATCACCATTATAACGAATGAATTTTGTTTTGTGTGTTACGCCAAATTTTGCTGCTTCTTCTCTTGCTTTTATTAAAGGTTCTTCCAATAAATCGATTCCAGTTACATTGCATCCCAATAATGAAAATAGTACTGACATCCTTCCGTAACGGGGACCAACGTCGAGAAGTTTTTTATCTTTAAAGTTATTCTGCCCGATTACATCTTTAATAATATATTTAACATTCTCTCTCCAAATAGAATTACCCCATTCGGTAAAGTAGTCGAGATGTTCTAGAGGGTTCGATTTTATTTCTTCGATATTCATATGCTTCTTTTTATATTTTGAACTGTTAAATTTAAAAGATTTAAGTGTATATTAAAATTTATTCTCAACGATTTTTATCTCATATAACGGAGAAAAGATGAAAACCATAATTGAACCATTTAAAATCAAATCTGTTGAACCGATTCGCTTCACTACAAGGGAAGAACGGGAAAGGATATTGAAGAATGCAGGTTATAATGTGTTTTTAGTTCATGCCGAAGATGTGATAATTGACTTGTTGACCGATAGCGGTACCAGTGCAATGAGTGCCAAGCAATGGGCTGGAATTATGGATGGTGATGAATCATATGCAGGTTCAAAAAGTTTTTACCGTTTTGAATCAGTTGTTAAAAAGATTACCGGTCACAATGTAATTATTCCTACCCATCAAGGAAGAGCGGCGGAGAAAATTCTCTTTTCGGTTCTCGGTGAGAAAGGGAAATATATTCCGAACAACACTCACTTCGATACAACTCGAGCTAATGTAGAATTTACAGGTGCCGAAGCGGTTGACCTTTTGAATGAGGTTGGTAAGCAGCCGGAGGTTAGAGCAGATTTCAAAGGGGATATGGACGTTGAGAAATTGGAGAAATTTATCAAGCAGGTTGGCAGAGAGAATATTCCTCTGGTTATGATTACCGTTACAAATAATTCCGGAGGAGGTCAACCAGTATCTATGCAGAATATTAAAGATGTGAGAGCTGTTTGTGATAAATATGAAATACCTCTTTTTCTGGATGCGTGCAGATTTGCAGAAAATGCTTATTTCATTAAAACAAGAGAAAAGGGATATGCTGACAAATCGGTGTTAGAGATTGCTCAAGAGATGTTTTCTTACGCAGACGGTGCGACTATGAGTGCAAAGAAAGATGCGCTTGTTAATATCGGTGGATTCTTATCGATGAACGATGAAGAACTTGCTATTAAATGCAGGAATCTCTTGATAGTAACCGAAGGGTTCCCTACTTACGGTGGTTTAGCCGGGCGTGATTTAGAAGCGGTTGCTCAAGGATTGGAAGAAGTGTTGGATGAAAACTATTTGCATTACAGGATACGAAGTACAGAATATCTTGCCGAGAAAATACTTAATGCAGGTATTCCCATTATTGAACCACCTGGCGGTCACGCAGTGTATATTGATGCTAAGAGATTTCTTCCGCATATTCCGCCACACGAATATCCCGGTCAATCTATTGTCTGTGAAATTTATCTTGAAGGTGGTGTTCGCGGTGTTGAAATAGGGAGTGTTATGTTCGGCAAATATGATAAAGACACCGGTAAATTGATTTCTCCACCGATGGAATTGGTACGCTTAGCAATTCCGAGAAGAGTTTATACTCAAAGCCATATCGATTATGTTGCTGAAGTATTAATTGAAACTTATAAAAATCGGGAAAAACTTAAAGGGTATAAGATTACCTACGAAGCGCCGATGTTGAGGCATTTTACTTGCAGGTTTGAACCTTTATAAAATTAGTAAGAGTAAATATTATATTTAATTCCGGGGTGCAAATTGCACCCTCTTTTTTTATAAATGGAAAATTATACATTATGACCGATTTTATTATTTTTGCATTTTAATTTTAGAGAGTTAAGTTATGAATATATGGATAGCCGCAATAATAGTGCTTTTATTTAATGTTCCGTTCGGTTATTGGAGATCGAACGTAAAGAAGTTCTCACTTCAATGGATTTTGGCAATACATTTGCCTGTTCCTTTTGTAATTTTACTTAGACTATATGGAAACATAGGATTTGAATTTATTACTTATCCAATTTTAGTGGGAGCTTTTTTTAGCGGACAATTTTTAGGAAAATATCTCTATTCAAAGTTATCCGCAAAAGTTAAAGAACCACAAACTTCATGTTTGTTTGTAGATGTTTATCGATTAAGTGCTAATTCGCGGGAAGCAAAGATGATTAAATAATAAAAAAGGCTGCTTGAAGCAGCCTTTTTTATTTAATATCTATAATGATCCGGTTTATAAGGTCCTTCTACCGGCACACCAATATAATCGGCTTGTTCCTTCGTAAGTTTCGTTAAGTGAACGCCGAGTTTTTCTAAGTGAAGTCTTGCAACTTCTTCGTCGAGATGTTTTGGCAATCTGTAAACATCTACCTCATAATCTTTTTTCCACAGCTCTAATTGAGCAAGTGTTTGATTGGTAAACGAATTGCTCATCACAAAAGATGGATGACCTGTTGCATTACCTAAGTTTACTAATCTACCGTCGGACAACAGAATGATTGAATGTCCGTCGGGGAAAACATATTGATCCACTTGAGGTTTAATGTTGATGTGTTTGATGCCGGGATAAGCCTTCAATTTTTCAACTTGTATTTCATTATCGAAGTGACCGATGTTACAAACAATTGCACCGTCCTTCATCTTTTCCATATGTTCGATGCGAATAACATCTTTGTTTCCTGTAGTTGTAACGAAGATATCACCTATGTCAAGTACGTCTTCTACTGTTTTAACCGGATAACCTTCCATTGCAGCTTGAAGAGCGCAAATAGGATCAATTTCCGTAACTATTACATTAGCACCGAAACCTCTCATCGATTGCGATGAGCCTTTACCCACATCACCGTAACCGCAAATAACTACATTTTTACCGGCCACCATTATATCCGTACCGCGTTTGATTCCATCTGCTAAAGATTCGCGGCAGCCGTAAAGGTTATCGAATTTGGATTTCGTTACTGAATCGTTCACATTAATTGCAGGGAAGAGCAATTTGCCCTGTTCTTTCATTTGATACAATCTGTGAACGCCTGTTGTAGTTTCTTCGGAAACACCACGTATATTCTTCGCAATATTGTGCCATTTATTTGGATGCGATTGAATTGTAGCTTTTAATCTTTTGATCAATTCAATTTCATCTTCGGTAGTTGGATTTGTTTCAAGTACTGAAGGATCTTCTTCAGCTTGATATCCAAGATGAATCATTAAAGTAGCGTCTCCGCCATCGTCAACTATTAAATCGGGACCGCTTCCGTCGGGGAATGTTAATGCTTGTTCGGTGCACCACCAATACTCTTCGAGAGTTTCGCCTTTCCAAGCATAAACTGCAACACCTTTTTCCGCAACTGCAGCTGCAGCGTGATCTTGTGTAGAATAGATGTTGCAACTAGCCCAACGAACTTCCGCTCCCAATTCTACGAGAGTTTCAATTAAAACGGCAGTTTGAATTGTCATATGTAGTGAGCCGGAAATTTTTGCCCCTTTCAACGGTTTTTCAGCACCGTATTTTTCGCGCAGTGCAATTAAACCGGGCATCTCTTTTTCGGCTAATAATATTTCTTTTCTTCCCCAATCTGCTAAAGACATATCTTTAACTTTATAGGGTATGTTTTCAATTTCTATGTTTGACATAATTTACCTTTTATTATTTATACTTCTTAAATTTATCTACTAAGTCGAGTTTTTCCCAAGTGAAAGATTTTTCTTTTCTACCGAAATGTCCGTATGCAGCTGTTTTTTGATAAATTGGTTTTCTCAAATCGAGAGATTTAATAATACCTTCAGGAGTCAAGTCGACTTCATTAGCAATCATTTTGGCAATTTCGGTATCTGGAATTACTCCGGTTCCTTTAGTATCTACAAAAATTGAAACCGGTTCAGCAACTCCAATAGCATATGCAACTTGAACCAAGCATTCTTTTGCTAATTTTGCAGCAACAACATTTTTAGCTACCCAGCGAGCTGCATAAGTAGCGCTTCTATCAACTTTACTTGGGTCTTTGCCGGAGAATGCACCGCCGCCGTGTGGCGCCCATCCACCGTATGTATCAACTATAATTTTTCTTCCTGTTAATCCACTGTCTCCGTGTGGTCCACCAATTTCGAACCGTCCGGTAGGATTTACATAATATTTTGTTTTCTTATCGAGTAATCTTTCAGGAATAACTTTTTTAACTACATGTTCAATAACGTCTCTCTTAATTTTGCTTTGCTTTACATCGCCGTCATGTTGAGTAGAAATCACTATAGCATCAACTCTGATTGGCTTGTGGTTATCATCATACTCAACGGTAACTTGCGATTTAGAATCCGGTCTTAAATAAGGCATTAATTTTGGATTTTTCTTCCTTATATCGGCAAGTTTTTTTACAAGTTTGTGGGCGAACATTATTGGCATAGGCATATATTCGGAAGTTTGATCGCAAGCATAACCGAACATAATTCCCTGATCGCCGGCACCGCCACGATCAACGCCCATTGCAATATCGGGCGATTGAGAATGGATCGCATTGAGAACAGAACATGATTCTGCATCGAATTTATATTCAGCCGACGTATAACCAATATTTTTAATTGTATCTCTTACAACGCTCTGTAAATCGATATAAGCTTCTGTAGTAATTTCTCCGCCTACTACAACTAATCCCGTAGTGACGAAGGTTTCGCATGCTACTCTTGAATTAGGGTCTTGTTTTAATAATGCATCAAGAACACCGTCTGATATGGCATCGCACACCTTATCCGGATGTCCTTCTGATACGGATTCGGATGTAAATAAATAAGACATTAACTATCTCCTTTGATTTTAATGAAACTCTATTTCCGACGAATCGCCGGTATTTAATTTTTTGTAATTTCCTTTTATTATCGAGTTGCTTCCTATAATAGATTCTTCCAGCATCGTCTTTTCTACAGTTGCGCCGGGATTGATAATACTGTTCTTAATCACACTTTCTTCAACTCGAGCATTTTCCGATATTGTTGTATAAGGACCGATAATACTATTCTTAACAACTGCTTTCTCAGAAATATAAACAGGCGGAATGACAACAACATTATCGGAGTTAAATTTAAAATTATTTTTACTTAATAAAAATCTATTGGTTGATAGCAGTGTTTCCGGCTTCCCGCAGTCATACCAACCATCTACTTGAAATGTTGTAATTTTCTCTTCCCTATCTATCATCAACTGCAACGCGTCTGTTAGCTGATATTCTCCGCGAGTTTTAATGTCCTTCTTAATCAAATCATTAAGGCATAATTTTAAAAGCTCACTATTTTTAATATAATACAAACCTACAAGTGCAAGCCTAGATACAGGTTGAGAGGGTTTTTCTATCAACTTTTTAATGAACCCGTTTTCCATCAGTGCAACACCGAAACGGGAAGGATCTTCAACGGTTTTAACGCCGAGAGCCGAATTTTTAAGCTTAAAAACTTGTTTGACATCAACATCAAAAACAGTATCACCGAGAATGATAAATAATTCGTCGTCGTCGAATGTTGGTATTGCTGAATAAATAGCATGACCAAGTCCGAGCATTTCGGTTTGTTCTACAAAATCGGCCTTAATTTCAGGGAATTCCTTGTGTACATAATCTATAATTTTTTCACCGAGGTAACCGGTAATAAAAGTTGCTTTGTAGATTTTCTCATCCACAAGTTTTTGTAGAATATGCCCCAAAATAGGCTTATCACCAACGTTCAAGAGAACCTTGGGCATTGTATGCGTATGAGGCTTAAGCCTCGTTCCAAATCCGGCTACTGGAATAATAGCCCTCACGATAAATCCTTATTTTGTTTATATTTAGAAAGACAAAATTACGCAATACCTTTACTATTATCAAACAATTAAGCAGTATATGATGAAAACTAGAATAACCGAATTGTTCAAAATTGAGATTCCGATTATCCAGGCGGGAATGGTTTGGGTTTCCGGATGGAAATTAGCTTCTGCGGTAAGCAATGAAGGCGGAGTCGGGTTGATCGGCGCCGGTTCTATGAAACCGGATTTATTGAGAGAGCACATAAGAAAATGTAAGCAAGCAACTAATAAGCCATTTGGAGTGAATTTACCCCTCCTTCGTGGAGATATAGCGGAATTAATTGATGTAGTGATAGAAGAGAATGTAAAAATAATTTTTACTTCCGCAGGACATCCAGGTAAATATATCGAGCGATTTAAAAAGCAGGATATGACAGTAGTTCACGTGGTTTCCAATATTAAACAGGGGTTAAAAGCCCAAAACGTTGGCTGCGATGCGGTTGTTGGTGAAGGAGTGGAAGCCGGTGGACATAATGGCAAAGATGAAATTACCACTTTTGTGCTAATCCCTCAGTTGGTCGACGTGCTTGATATTCCGGTAATTGCCGCCGGAGGAATCGCAGACGGACGTGGAATAATTGCGGCAATGGCATTAGGAGCCGAAGGAGTTCAAATAGGAACAAGATTTGCCGCTACGGTTGAATCTTCCGCTCATCCACATTACAAAGAAAAAATTCTTACCGCTAAGGATAATGACACTACTCTGATATTTAAACAACTGGGTATGGCCAGGGTATTAAAAAATAGTTTGAGTGAAAGAGCGCTTTTAATGGAAGCAAATATAGCTTCAAAAGAAGACCTTCAAAAGCTTTTAGGCGACAAACGTGAAAGAGCAGGAATTTTTGAAGGTGACGAGGAAGAAGGAATGTTCGAAGCTGGTCAATGTGCGGGATTGATTAATGAAATTATTACCGTAAAAGAATTATTTGCAAAATTTAAGAGTGAAATAAATATTATAAAGAATTCATTGTGCGATACTAAATAATATTATTCGCATCAATCTTTTATTATATTTGGAACCCAAAAATTTGTTTTTGCCCCCGTAGCTCAGTGGATAGAGCAGTGGCCTCCGGAGCCACGTGCGTAGGTTCGATTCCTACCGGGGGTACAAATAATTTTCTTTTATGCTGTTTTTTGAATAATGGTATTCATAATACAGTTATGAATCTTTAATATTCATATCTCAAACTCTCACGATTATTTTCAATTATTCCAACCCTTTTGTAAATTTCACTTATTAATTTATCGAACGACATGAAACGATTCATAATTATAGTGTTTACAATTTTATTCTCAAATCCCTTGTTGTCGCAGTCCGTTCGCCCGGTGAGGGATTCTGTTGGCTTTTGCTGGAATGAAAGTGAAATGAATCGGTTTGTTGAGTTCCTAAGCAGAGAAAACGAATCAGATTCTATCTCAATTAAGGGAAGTGTAATCGCGGCTATTTCCCCACACGATGATTATCTTTATGCGGGACGGATATATTACCCTTTGTAAAATCTTATAAAGGCAAAAGAAATTGTTATTTTCGGTGTAACGCATGGAACCGTTAGACGGGCTATGAATGATCCGCAGAATATTTTAATACTTGACGAGTATCCACGATGGATTGGTCCTTACGGTACCGTAAGAATTTCCCCGTTAAGAGAGCGGATTAAAAAGAATCTTAGTGAAGAAAAATATATAGTAAGCAACAAAGCTCAATCAATTGAGCATTCTATTGAAGCTCTGATACCTTTCCTTCAATATTACAACAGGGATTTAATAATAACACCTATAATGGTTACAAAAATGCCTTTTGAACGTGCCGATGAGATTTCGAGCGAGCTTACGGAAATAATTATGGAATATATTAAAGAGAAGAATTACGTTTTAGGGAAAGATATATTCTTCTTAATTTCAAACGATGCAAATCATTATGGTGAAGATTTTGATAATTCACCTTACGGATTAAACGAGGCTGCACATAGAATTGCCGTAGAGAATGATAGTTCGATTATTGATTTGAACTTGAATAAGTTAATCACTTTTGATTCAATAAGAAATTTGTCAAATACAATTTGGGAAAGCAAAAACCCAAATGCACCACTTTGGTGCGGCAGATATCCGGTTGTTTTCGGATTGATGACAGTTCAAAAGATTGCGCAAAGATTATTGAATAAAAAATTACATGGTTATTTAATAAAATATTCCGATACTTTAACTGAGGGTAGATTAAAGTTCAATTCAACGAAAATGGGTTTAACCGCTCCCGTATCGGAAAGGCATTGGGTGGGATTCTTTTCTTTAGTTTTTGGTGTTGAATGATGTTTTTGTGAAAATTTATTTCCCTTGTGTTTATATATATAAATTATTATTATGTAATTGCGTTGTTACTTATTCCTCGAATTTTTAATTCTAACCACCAAATATTCCTCCCCTAAATAATTGACAACAGTTTTACAGTACATTATTCCCCAATTAAAGATTTGATAAATATACACTTCGCTTACAAACCCGGAGGAAAAAATGAACCGCAACGGTATTACCTTGGATAGTTATCTTCAAGAATTGAGCAAAGGCAAACATCACTTCGAGAATATATTCGAAGTCTTGGCTAGAATGCTATTTTCTGATCCGAATCAGATTACAAAAATTATCGTTAACGGACGAAACACATATGAATTTCTAAAATTTCGGGAAGGGAAGAAGCATATAATTGGAATGCATAATGTAATAAATAATTTTGTAGCCTTTATTAAAGATGCTGCCGAAGGTGGGGAAAGCAAGGAAATGGCTTTCGTTTTAGTTGGGGAACCGGGGAACGGTAAAACCTTCTTTGTTGAATATCTTTCGTCGATGTATAGAGATTTTATTTCCGTACCGGAAAACAACAAATTTACATTTAGTTACAACATATCGGACGGGATGGATGGATACGGGAAGATAAGAGTAATCGAATCTCAAACTTTTGAAGACCCCGTTATTTTTGCAATGAATTTATTTGAGGACGATGATAAGGCGAAAGAGTATTTTGCTTCAATCGGATTTGGAAGCCAGGAAATTGATAAAATGTACGAAAATTACAGACCACTTGGCGCAGATTCCGAATATATTTTGCGAAACTTTAGAAACTACTTCGACAATGATGTTGAAAAAATCAAAGAGCACATTTCGGTTTCAGAGATTCCCATCAGTTCAACTTTGGGAACAATTACAGGAAAATATCCGGCAAAAGATAAGCTCACAAGTTCGGGTGTGGATTTAGTTGGTGAAGAAAGCATCCAAAGATTACTCCACATCTCAGATACAAATAACCCATATCGTTTTGATTTAAGACGAGGAGCCTTAGCCCGTGTTGGCGGAGGCGGAATTCATTTTGCTGATGAGATATTTAAGAATAAAACCGATTTAATGAAAATTTATTTGGGTGTAATTCAAAACAGGCAAATTGAAATTGACGCATTCAAATGGCCTATTGATACTTTTATTATTGCTACAAGTAATAATGCAGACGTTCAGAACTATTGGTCAAACGGTGAAGAGAAGCCGATATTAGATAGGTGTAAATTCTGTTATGTTGCGCATAATACCAATTACCGTCTACAAAAAGAACTCACACACTATGCACTTGGAAGCGGAAATAAGACGACATTTACCGGTGAAAAACTCCATATAGATCCTAATTATATTTATGTGCTTTCCGTTCTTGTTACATTAAGCCGTCTTCCGCGGGTGGAAGATAAACTGACCCCGGTTGAAATGATGAAACTTGCCGCCGGCGAAGTGGCCGGTGAAAAAAGTATGAAAGCCCTTGCTGAAATTGTTGATGAACTTGAACATGAATCAGATACTACTAAAAGATTTGGTCAAAAAGGATTAGGGCAGCGAGACTTAGCAAGAATGATAAACTCTCAAAGAGGCTTCCCCGAAACCAACGAGGGACAGTGCATGTTTGCGTTGGATGTTTTCAAATCTGCTGAAAATGTAATTCTTGATTACATTAAAGATAATACAGAACGTGCAAAATATTTTGAGGATATAAAAATATGCAAAGGGCTTTATCGAAAACGGATTAGAACAGAAATGTTTAATGCGTTTATGGATGAACCTACCGCAATTAAAAAAGATGTAATGATGTATGTGAATATGATTATCGGTATGGGTAGAAGTGATTTGGGTATAGATAAAATAATAACTTACCGCGATCCTCAAACCGGAAAAACACAACCGCTTAAAATAGATGACAGGTTTGTTAATGCTGTAGAAAACGAACTCGAATTGAAAACCGAAGAGCAGAAAGAATCTTTTAGATCCCAGATAAGGAAAATTTATGCTCAAAAATTACAGACCGATAAAAATTATGATTTTATGGATAATGTGGATTTGGTTAAGGCTGTGACAGATACAAGATTAAATTCCGATATTGCTTCGGCAGGCGGTTTGGTTGGGGCACTTGCAAACAGAACAAATGAAGATAACGAGAAATTGTACAATAGAATAGTTTCTACAATGACTAAAAAGTTGAAGTATTGTAATACCTGCGCGGAAAAGACAATAGAGTTTTTCTGCACACAGGATCATCAAACTTAACGGGTGAATAATGAAAATGGAACATATTAAAAATAAAGAAAATTTTATTCTCGAATATTTTTTGAAATTCGGTTCGAGTATTAGGACGATCTATGATTTTAATGATTTTGAGGCATTCTCTAAATTTTCCGTAAGCAGTTCCACTACCTCGAGGATATTCGATTTGGAAAGGTTACTCGAAAAGGATAAACTGCGTCAAAAAGACGGCTTTCCAAGAAAAATAAAATTGGGCAAATTAGTTAAACCGGTAAAAAATGCTTCCGATAAAACGGTTATTATTCCTACCACAACGGAAGAGAAATTTTATCATTTTAACAGAGAACCAAATTTAACGGAAGGACAAACTACAGGCGGAACCGGAGAAGGAGATGAAGGGGAAATCATCGGCGAAGAGGATTTACGCCCTCAGGAAGAGGGTGAGGGACAAGGTGCTGGCCATGGTAGAGGTGCTGAACATGGCATGGGTGCAGATGCTTATGAAGTTGGAAAAATTTTGACGGAAAAATTTGAGCTTCCGAATATTAAAGACAAAGGAAAGAAAACTTCTTTAACAAAGTTCACCTATGATCTATTAGATAAAAATCAGGGGCACGGTCAGGTTCTTGATAAAAAAGCAACATTAAAAAGAATTGTAAAAACAAATTTGGCATTAGGTTTTTTAAAGTTGGATGACATCGATACAACCGAGCTTTTAATTTCTCCTAGAGATAAAATCTATAGAATTCTTTCCAAAGAAAAAGATTTCGAAAGCCAAGCAGTGGTTTTTTTCTTAAGGGATTATTCCGGTTCAATGCAAGGTAAACCCACCGAAGCGGTAGTTACTCAACACATTTACATTTACAGCTGGTTGCTTTATCAGTATGAAAGGCAAGTTGAAAGTCGATTTATTGTGCACGATACCGAGGCGGAGGAAGTTGCCGATTTTTATACTTATTACAACAAAAACGTGGCCGGAGGAACGCAGGTTGTTTCCGCTTATAAATTGGTTAATAAAATAATTGAAGAGGAATCGCTGGCAAGAGATTATAACATTTACATTTTTCATGGTACAGACGGCGACGATTGGGATTCCAAAGGAGAGGAAACAATCCCCGAATTGAAAAAGATGCTTACTTATGCCAATAGAATAGGTATTACCGTAGCGGAAAATGATTATGCTCGCAGGAATAATACGACTGTAGAGATGTACTTAAAGAAATCAAAATTATTAGAAACGGAATCGGAGCTTCTTCACTTTGATTCATTTAGAGCATCTGAAGCAAACGAAGAAAGAATAATTAAAAGTATTAAAGAATTGATTGTTTGATGGAACTTATAAATCAACATACAAAAAAAATAATGGAAGGCTGTAAAGAGCGAGCTGCTGCAGCAGGGTTAGTATTTGCCAAGGAAACATTGGAATACATTGTTACTAATATGGATATGTTAGAACTGAATCCGAAAAATATGATACCTACGCTTTACGATTACTGGCTTCAAGATATTCATGTTTTAAGAGGTAAAGGTGAATATGAATTATTCCCTAACAATCCTTTCGAAACGGTTATAAATACACGTCCGGCAATATCCTTCTATAATGATAATAATCCCGACTGGCTGAATGTTATGATATTTTATCATGTTATTGCACACATCGATTTTTTCCAGAATAATAAATTCTTTCAAAAAACGTGGGATTATGATTTTAAAGAGAAAGCATTAACCGAAAAACGAATGATTGCCCGCTTGAGATCCGAAAAAGGAAGAGCTGTTGATTATGTAATAGAATTTACGAGGGGAATAGATAATTTGGTTTCCTATTACGGGGACTTAAATGATACTGAAAATAATCGATCAATGGAATTATCTCCAAAAGCAGATTATTATTTCAATTACTTTTTACAAGATGAAAAGAAAGTAGGGATGAAATATTTTCTCGAAGAAATTAACCGTTATAACGAGTTAATGGAAAAACAAGGGGATAACTTCGAGGAAACATTTTTTACTTCTTTAGTGGGCAAGTATCCTGAATTAGAAGATAAGTACGAAAAATTCAAGACACAAAAGAAGGAAAAGGGTACTCGTGATTTATTAAAATTTATAATTGACGAAAGTGAATTTATAAATACTACCGAAAACAATTGGATGAAGACGGTTATTGAAATTATTAGAGATACAGCCCTCTACTTTTCTCCTCAAATCAGAACCAGAATAATGAATGAAGGCTGGGCAAGTTATTGGCATGAAAAGTTGTTTTTGGAAGATGAGAGGATCCGTGGTCACGAGGTAGCTTTCGCAAAAGTAAATTCGAAAGTAACAGCCCTTTCAAGGGTGGGATTAAATCCTTATGCAGTTGGCTGGAGATTGTTTATGCATATTGAAGAAAGCGCCGATAAAGGAAAATACTCTTATGGATATAGATCTATTGAAGATAATGAACTAAGAAAACAATTCAACAAGAATTTAACTGCCGGCAAAGACTTCATCTTTCATATAAGAGAAAATTATAACGATAATATATTTATAAACACTTTTATCGATCAAGAATTTGTGAATAAATTTAAGCTTATGGTTGTTGGGCAGAATATCAATTCCGAAAAAATGGTTAAAGAATATTATGTGAAAAGCAGAAATGCCCAAGACTACAAAAAAATGATTCTCAACTCTCTGTATCATCCGCCGGTTATAAGTTTTAGAAAAGATAAATCAAATGTTCTTCATTTATATCATAAGTTTGAAAACAAAGAGCTTTATCGGGAATACATTTCAAATACATTAATAGGTATAGAATATTTATGGGGCAATAAGGTTCATCTGGAAACAACGGAAATAGATTGGGATAAAATAAAAAAAATGAAGGAAAAGGATCCGGATATTGATATTAACGAATTAGATGATCTGCCTCTTCAGAAAGTTAGATATGTTTGTAAAGACAAGAAAGTCACTAAACAAAAAATCAACTAAGAGCTAAAATGTTTACTAAAACTGGAAAAAATATTAAACCTATATTCGATACATTGAATAATAAGCTTCGTCCGGATTATTTAACCAGGATATTTAGCTACGGTGATTTTTTGGCGTTAGCCTCCGATCAACCGAAATATGTGTTCAGAAATGTATTTCAGCTTTTCAGCGATATGATAAATCATTATATAGAAGAAGATGATGAATATAAGGATGACCCGCAAAATATAAATTACAAAACTATTAATTGCGAAAGACTTCTGGTTAAGGGAACCGTTACTCCGTTTTTTGCGGATCTTCCTTTGGCAAATAGATTAGTTCGATTGGCGGATTCATTTAAAGAAGGTGCACAGCAGAATAAGATATATGTGTTTATCGGTCCTCCCGGAAGCGGAAAGAGTACATTTTTAAATAACCTTTTGCAAAGATTTCAAGAATTTACTCATACAAATGAAGGAATGTATTTCGAAGTATTGTGGAGATTGGATGAAAATAAATTTGGAGTGAAGCTTTCCGATGAAATGATGCATATATTAAAAGACCATTATAAACTGCCCAAACAATCGGGAGCAAAAAGACAGTCAATGTTGGAGGTGCCTTGTCCTAGTCACGATCATCCGATTCTTTTAATTCCGCAGGAAATAAGATACGAATTGTTGGAGCAACTTCTTTCCGGAGAAGCAAAAATCAAGATATTCAATAAAAAAGAATATTCATGGATATTTAACAAAAAGCCTTGTACTATCTGTTCATCTCTTTTTGAGGCAATTCTTTCGAGAGTGGGTTCGGCTGCCGGAGTATTCAACATGATTTATGCAAAACGTTTCTTCTTCGATAGGCGATTGGCAAACGGAATCTCCGTTTTCAATCCGGGCGATCCGGATCCAAAAGATTTGGTATTAACGAATGATATTTTGCAGAATGAATTAAGCGTGAGGTTCAAAGATAGTAACATAATAAAATATTTATTTTCCAATTATGCTAAAACAAATAACGGTGTATATGTATTAATGGATGTGAAGGGTTATAACGAAAATAGGTTCTTGGATTTACATGGAATTATTAGTGAGGGAATACATAAAGTGGATGATATTGAAGAGAATGTTAATTCATTATTTATCGCTGTTATGAATCCCGAAGACAAGAAAAAAATTGCGAAGCAGGAATCTTTCAGAGATAGAATAAGGGAAATATGTGTTAACTATGTATTGAATTTTAACGAAGAAGTGAAAATTTACTATCATTCATTCGGCGCTCAGATACAGAAAAGATTTTTGCCCGGAGTATTGAATAACTTTGCTAAAATAATTATTAGCTCAAGGCTTAATCCCGAATCCGAGGCGATGAGCGAATGGATTGAAGATCCTGAGAAATATTCCTTATACTGCGACGAAAATTTGCTACTGCTTAAGTTGAGTATTTACAACAATAAAATTCCCGATTGGCTGGATGAGGAAGACCTCCGGAATTTCGATAAGAATATTAGACGCAAAATAATATTGGAGTCGGAACAGGAAGGTAGACAAGGGTTCTCCGGCAGGGAGTCAATAAATATATTTAACGATTTTTATAATTCCATCAGAAAAAAATTACTTGAAGGAAATGGAAATAAAAAACATTTATTAATTACTATGAATGATATTAAGGGGTATTTCGAAAAACATGACGAATATTTTGATAGATTAACAAATGGATTTATCGATTCGATAATTCGTCTTTACGATTATAATGTACTTCAACAGCTTAAAGAATGCCTGTTTCATCAGAATGAAGAAAGAATAAGCCGGGATATTCAAAATTATCTTTTTGCATCTAATTACGACAATGGAGAAAAGTTATTATGTCCCTATACCGAAGAATATCTTGAAATAACAGACACTTTCTTTAACTCAATAGAACATAATTTATTCACGAAACAAATAAGTGAAGAGGATAGGGTTGAGTTCAGAAAGCAGACTGCAGAAGAGTTCATAATAAATCTACAAGAAATGCAAGTTAACGATTCAACAATAACTAGTACAGCAATCTATAAGGATTTGTATAATACATACATTAAAAATTTAAGAAAGAATATATTTCAGCCATTCCTAGTATATACATCCTTTGAAAATGCAATCAAAGAATTCGGCACTCCAAAATTTGAAGTTTACGATAACAGGACAAAAGAGCAAGTAAGTTATTTATTAAAGAATTTAATAAATAAATTTAAATATACCAATGAAGGTGCAAAGCAAGTTTGCCTTTATGTCCTGAATAATAAAGTAGCCGAAAGGTTTGAGGATGAATAATTCTTACTTCCTCGCCGTTCCGAAAATCCATTCCTCCGCGAAAGAAGGAATATATACTTTTCGGTAACTAACATCCTTAAATAAACTTTTCAACAACGAATCAACCAATTCAAGCGTCTCCTTATCGAAAGAAGAACCAACCTGCATAGTCAACACACCGTTTTTCCTTAATTTACGGTGAATTTTTTTGAACAGCCTGGTTAAGTATGTCGGGCGGTCTAAATTTGTAAATGATTCTGGATGCATCGTTAAATCACTTACGATTGCATCTACTTGTTTCATGCTGTTCATGTATTTATTAACGTCATCATTAATTATAACTGCTCTCGGATCATCAAAAGCTTTACCGCAAACTTTTTTCAAATATTTTTTAGATATTTCAATCACTTCTTTGTCAATATCAATAAGCCAAACCTTTTCCGGATTTAATTTAAGAAGGTCTTTTAATATTCCTCCGTCGCCTCCTCCGAAAATGGCTACTTCTTTAAAACGCTCAGGTTCTTCAATAATCGGTTCCAGAATGCCTTTGTTGTATATATGAGCGTCATATTCTGCAATTTGTAAATCTCTATCGAGGAACAGCATCCTACCGAATGATTCGTTCTCAATTACATCAATCCATTGATAATCGGATTTACCTTCGTAAAGTTTTTTCTTTACATGATATTTAATCTCAAAATCTATATCGCTTTCGGAGATCATCCAATTTTTATCAATTATATCAATTGTATTCCCACGCTGAACCTCGGCAATTCTAACAATTGCAGGCTTGAGAACACTCTCCATATACTTAATGAATTTCAACTGTTTTTTCGGATCGGAGCAGGTGAACACATCTAGTGAAACATTATCAGCTTCCGGATAAGTATGCATACCAATATGCGATTCGCTGATGATTGCTAAAAGAGTTACTCCGGTAGGGTCAAATTTGTGAGCAATTAATTCCCGGTAATGCAAGCCGGCTTTTTTTATTCCTTTTAATACGAATTCTTTTAATTCATCGGGTGAATTTAATAAATCGGAATCGCAATTAACGAATTCTACTAAGTGTTGTGTTCCTAAAGGATTCATTCTTCTCCATCAAAATATTTATAAACGAAAATGCAAATATCGTAATACATAGGAAGAATTGAAAATTTAATCTGTTCCCATTAAGTCGCTTAAAAAATGAAGAGTTGTGGAATCGGAGCGCTCCATGATTATTTTCATTATGCTTGTTAACGGTATTGAAAGAATCATTCCTACGACACCCCAAATATAACCCCAAAGCAGTAAGGAAAGTAATACAACTAATGGATTCAAGCCTAGCCGTTCACCCATTATTTTCGGTTCTATGATATTTCCTATTATGTTCTGTATCCCAATTAAAATTAACGCAACAATCAAAGCTGTTCCGAAAGATTCATATTGAACCAAAGTCATTAACGTTGGTAAAAGAACCGCGATAATTGAGCCGATCGTAGGGATAAAATTCAGTAGAAATGTTAATACCGCCCAAACAACTAGAAAGTCGACGCCGAAAATCCATAGAATAACTGCAATAAATAAACCGAGGACGAGACTGATATAAAATTTTGTGGCAAGATATTTTTGAACTTGAGAAGTAATATCCCGGAAAGTTTTTTCAACGTAATCTTCTCCGCTTTCGGATACTGAGCTTGCTTCGCTGAAATTTCTATTTGTATGTATTTTAATGTATCTCTTTTTAACAACATCGTTAATTCTTTTATGTCCCGAACTAATAAAAATAAAGAAGAAGAGTACAAAGAATCCTCCGGAAACCAAAGAAATGGTTGAATCAAATACTCCTCCGGCAATTCCGCCGTAATCCAATCCGATCAAATATTCCTTTAAATTAAAATTCGCGAAGAACGGATCGGTTAAACCGATATTAGCAGCGCTGGTTTTTACAATATTGTTTAATTTCTGTTCGTAAAAAGGAAGCTGTTCTCCAAACTTGCTAAATGAACCGATGATTATTCTGGAAATCCCCCAAATAAATCCGATGATAATTAATAAATCGATTATTACCGTAATAAATTGTGGGATTTTTTTCTTTTGAAGCCAGACGTTTAAAGGTTCAAAAATGAAAAACAACATGTATGCTATTACCAAGGGGATGAGAATATGCTGCAACTCAATTAATATTAAAGCACTTACAACTGTTCCGATAATTCCAACAGAAATCTTGATTGTCGGATCGTATGTTACATTTCTCATCTCTATCCGGATTTTGATTGTTAAAAAATATCAATAATATTTGAAATATAATAATAATTAAATTTTGGAAAGGAAAATTATGAGTAAAGCAATAAGCAAGATTTTGATAGTAATTGCAATAAGTCTTAGTTCAATTTTTGGTCAATCAAAGAAAACTTCCACTGTAATTCATCCGGATTGGAGTAAAAATGCTACAATTTATGAAGTTAACATTAGGCAGTATACTCAAGAGGGAACGTTTAATGCATTTGCTGAACATTTACCAAGATTAAAAGAGATGGGTGTAAAAATATTATGGATAATGCCTATTCATCCGATTGGAGAATTGAATAGAAAGGGAAGCTTGGGCAGTTACTATGCAGTGAAAGATTATAAAGCGGTTAATCCGGAATTCGGTACTTTGGAAGATTTTAAAAATTTGGTTGATAAAGTACATGAAATGGGAATATATATTATTATCGATTGGGTTGCAAATCACACTGCGTGGGATAATGTATGGACGAAAACAAATCCGGAATTCTATAATAGAAACAAAGAAGGTAAATTTTTCCCACCGGTAGAAGGCTGGCAGGATGTTATCGATTTGAACTATGACAATAAAGAATTGTGGAGCGCAATGATTGACGCTTTGAAATATTGGGTTCGCGAATGCAATATTGACGGTTACAGATGTGACGTTGCAGCAATGGTTCCAACCGAATTTTGGATTAAAGCCAGAGGCGAATTAAATAAAATAAAACCCGTTTTTCTGCTTGCCGAAGCCAGCGAACCGGAATTGCACGAACATGCTTTTGATATGACTTATAATTGGGAATTGAAAGATATTATGAATGATATAGCGGCAGGCAAAAAAAATGTTAAAGATCTTCTGAAGCATTTTCAACATGAAAACAAAGTCTATCCCGAAAATTCTTACCGAATGAATTTTACAACAAATCACGATGAAAATTCTTGGAACGGAACTGTATTCGAAAGATTGGGAGATGGCGCCGCAGCTTTCGCGGTACTTACCGCTACTGTTGAAGGAATGCCGCTTGTTTATAGTGGTCAAGAGGCAGGACTTAATAAACGTTTGAATTTTTTCGATAAAGATCAAATTGAATGGAAAGAACATCCCTTTGCCGGATTGTACAAAAAGTTGCTTAACTTAAATTTAGAAAACAAAGCTTTGTGGAACGGAAATTATGGCGGGAAACTGCATGTTATAAAATCCGGCACAAGTAAAAACACTTTATCATTTGTTCGCCAGAAAGATGGAAATAAAGTTCTAACAATTATCAATTTAAGTAATGATAATGTGGAAGTTAAAGTAAAATCAAAAGTTGCAGAAGGTGACTACACGGATTTGTTTACAGGGGAATCCATACATATCGGTAACAAGGCGAATTTTAATCTTAAACCTTGGGGATATATGGTTCTTTATAAGTAAATAAAGTTTAAGAATTGTAAATAATTTGACAATCACTTTCGCAAGGAAAATTTATTATATATGCAAAAATTGGAGAAATTATGAAAGCAATTTGGAATGGTGAAGTTATTGCCGAAAGCGATAACACCATTAAACTGGAAGGGAATTATTATTTCCCTCCACAATCTCTTAAAAAGGAGTTCTTTAAGAACAGCTCAACTCAAACTGTCTGTCCTTGGAAAGGTGAAGCAAATTATTATACAATAGAAGTGAACGGAAAAACCAATGAAGATGCTGCTTGGTTTTATCCTAATCCTAAAGATGCTGCTAAAGAAATAGCTAACTATGTTGCTTTCTGGAGAGGAGTTGAGGTGAAAAACTAACACTCAGGCATTGATTTTACGATTTTACTTGTACCGATTTAAGAAAATTTGAAAGAATGCCGAGTATTAATTTAACTAATGCTCGGCATTCTCTTTTTCCAAATAACATTACAATTTGTTCTATCAAAGGGCTGTTAAAATTTTAAGAAATCATTCTAACTTCCCTTTATTGCATACAGCTTTAGATGATTAAATAAATCCGGATAAATGCCGGATTTGTTTTAAAAAGCCGCATTTTAATTGAAAAAAAATGGAAATAAATCTTGACATTTTGTCCTTTATTCCATATATACCGTTCAAATTTTTTTTGAACAATGCTATATATTCTTAAACAAATATTCAGCTGCCCACTAAATATCAATCATAAATCAACCCAAATTTACCTCTACACAAAGGTCTCCATCAATTCATAAACATACCCAATGATTTAGGATTTGATAATTAACGTAGTTGAAGAATTTGTTTAAAAGATAATAAGACAATGAATACACTTAAGCACACAAATACTTATTCACTCACATACTTAGGAGGAGTACGCATATGAGACGCTACTCTATTTTTTCTATTCTCTTCTTTCTCTTTGTAAGTATACTTAGCGCACAACATTTGGAAATAAGCGGTAAAGTATACGACAAGGAGACGAAAGAAATCTTATTTGGTGCCAACATTATGGTTAAAGGTACCAACTTGGGAACGGTAACTGATATCGACGGTCAATTCGATATAAAGTTACCTAATTTTTCTAAAGCAACACTTGTGATAAGCTATGTCGGTTATAAAACAATTGAGGTGGATGTAACCTCGAGCCGGCATGATTTATCAATAGGATTAAAACCGGATGTGTTGAAGACTTCGGAAGTAGTGGTTTCGGGTCTCGCATCTTCGGTGAAAAGAGAAAATGCCGCTAATTCTGTTGCAACCATATCGGCAAAAGAATTAACCGAAGTACCCACGCAAACAATTGACGGTGAACTTTCGGGTAAGTTTGCAGGTGTAACCGTAAGTGCAAACTCGGGTGCTCCTGGCGGCGGATTTTATGTGAATTTAAGAGGTGTTACCACTATAAATGCTGAGAGTCAGCCATTATACGTTTTAGACGGTGTTATTCTTGATAATACAGCTACCCAATCTGGTGTTAATGCTGTTACTAAAGCTACCGGCGGCGGAAGCACTAATTATCAAGATAACCCTGTTAATAGAATTGCCGACTTAGTACCGGATGATATCAAGTCGATTGAAATATTAAAAGGCTCTAGTGCCGCTGCTATTTATGGCGCAAAAGCCTCTAACGGTGTTGTTATAATTACCACAAAGCAAGGTACTGCCGGAAGAACGACTTTTTCTTACCGTCAGCAATTCGGTTTTAACCAATTATCTAAAAAACTTGGAAGCAGAAAATTTACAGCTAAAACAGCTAAAGAATTCTTCGGTGATGTTGGTTTAGCTGAATTTAATAAAGGTCATACTTACGATCACGAAGAAGAACTTTACGGTAGACTTGGTTTTGTAAATCAAAGTTCAGTTGGTATTGGTGGCGGAAGTCAAAATTCAACTTATTACATTTCGGCTTTCCATCGCAACGACCAGGGAATTATACAAAACACAGGTTATTCCAAACAATCAGTAAGACTTAATTTAACACACAAACCATCAGAAAGAATAGATATAAAAGTCTTTGCAAATTATATCCATTCAAGTTCCGATAGAGGATTAACCAATAACGATAACAGCGGAACATCTTTTGGAATGGCTTTAACTGCCACACCTTCATTCTTGAATTTACAGCCTACAAACGGTGTTTATCCTGAAAACCCATTTGTTTCATCAAACCCGTTGCAAACGGCTGCATTAATGACTAATAATGAATTAGTAAACAGAACTATTGTTTCTTCAACAGTAAAGTTCAACATAATTAAAACAGCTTCTCAATTACTTGATTTTTCTGTTGTTGGTGGTGTTGATGTTTATTCACAAGTTAATAAAGCGGTATTCCCCAGAGAACTCCAATTTGAAAAAGCAAGTTCTCAGCCGGGAACTTCAATTTTAGGTGAAACCACTTCTGAAAACAACAACTTATATCTCAATTTAATTCATAATTATTTCTTGAATGAAAACGTAAGTTTTAGAACTGCTCTCGGTTTGCAGTTTGAAAACAGAGACCTTAACCATACACTCACAGTGGGAGAAGATCTCATAATTGGTCAGGAAAATGTTGATCAAGCTGCTAGTATAACCGTTGAACAAAACAGAGTAATCCAACGCGATAGAGGATTCTTTGTACAAGAAGAAATAAGCTGGGGTGATATTTATTTCTTCACAGCCGGATTAAGAGGCGATGCAAGCAGCTCTAACGGTGACGTAAATAAATATTTCCTATTCCCTAAAGCTTCTGCTTCGGTTAGATTATCTAAATTCGAATTCTGGAATTCAATAAGGAATATAGTCCCCGAATTTAAAATTAGAGCGGCTTTCGGTAAAACCGGTAATTCACCCATTCCGGGAGCGAAATATACTACCTTTGTTCCTGCTAATATAAGCGGAAATGGTGGTCTCTTAATCGGTACAAGAAAGGGTAATCCGAATATTGAGCCTGAAAAAACCACCGAGATCGAAGTTGGTTTCGATGCTACATTCTTAGATGATAGAGGAACTTTTGAGTTCTCCTATTATACACGCAACATTAGCGATTTAATATTATTCCGTAACTTGCCTCCATCATCCGGTTATTCACAGGAAGTAATTAATGGCGGTAAAATGAGCACTTGGGGCGTTGAAGCTTCACTCGGATGGTCTGTATTTAACACCAGTGATTTCTCATGGTTAACAAGAATCAATTTCTATAAAACAAGATCCGTAATCGATCAACTCGATGTGCCTGCATTTAACACAATCGGTTTTGCGGATATATTAGGTCGTTTTAGAGTTGAAGAAGGTAAATCGGCTACTCAGATTGTCGGTTTAGAAAATGGTGTTCTTAAACAACTTGGCGACGAAACACCCGATTTCCAAATGTCGTTTGTGAATAATTTGAAATGGCATCAATTCGATTTGAATTTCTTGTGGGATTGGAAACAAGGCGGCGATGTAATAAATCTTACCAGATTGCTTAGCGATTTGTTCGGAACAACAGCCGATCTTGATACTGAAGAAGGAAAAGCAAGAGCTGCAGCTTTTGGTAAAACTACACACCAACTTATCGAAGACGGAACATATCTTAAACTAAGAGAAATTAGTTTAGGTTATACATTCAAGAAAGAAACTGTTAAGAGAATCTTCGGTGGACTTTTCAGCAGATTCAGATTAGGTGTTTCCGGTAGAAACTTACTTACATTCACAAATTACAGCAGCTACGATCCGGAAGTAAGTAACTTCGGTTTCAGAGCTATCGGTCACTCTATAGAAGTAACTCCTTTCCCTTCTTCAAGAAGTTATTATTTCAATATTTCACTAGGATTTTAATCGGGAGAATAATTATGAATTTGAAAAACTTAAATAGATTATTTCGTTTTTCCGTCTTTACCTTTATGGTTGTCGGAACTGCGTTACTAATCTCCAGTTGTGAAAAGCTGGATTTTGTTGACCCTAACGGTCCGAGCTTAGAGCAGACGACAGTGCAAACATTAGTAACCGGAATTGAAGCATCTATGAGATTGGGTTATGAATACTATCTTAGAGATGTTTCCGTTATAGGCAGAGAAGCTTATTACCTGGAACCTGCAGATCCAAGATATACAGGAACCTTGATGGGAAAAGACGGTACCCAGATAGATCCTTCCGGTTTCTTATTGAACAGAACTTGGTCAGCAAGGTACAGAGTAATACGTAATTGCAATATTCTTTTGGATCAGGGCGGTAAAGATGCAGCCGGCTTTGCCAAAACAATTATTGCATATCAATTGCTGCTTAACTTAAATCTAACGTATAATAACGGAATTCGAATAGACGTAGCTGGTGCAACACCGGGACCGTTTGTTTCGAAAGACGAAGCGTTAGCATATATTGCCGGATTGCTGGACGAAGCTAAAACCGATTTAGAAGCAGCAGGCAGCAAGTTTAGTTTTCAGTTGTCGGAAGGATTTGCTGATTTCTCAACACCGGCAGAATTCATCAAATTTAATCGCGGTTTAAGAGCCAGAGTAGCAATTTATCAGAAAGATTATAATGCTGCACTTACCGCATTATCCGAATCCTTCTTGGATTTAGGAGCCTCGTTGAGGAAAGGCGCTTATTTGGATTTCGGAACCGGTTCAGGAGATATGCTCAATCCGATTTATGAAATTCCGGATGCTTCTAACATCAAATTCTTTGCTCATCCTTCTTTTGTAGATGATGCTGAAGCAGGAGATACAAGAGTAGAAGCGAAAGTATTCAAACGCTCTGCGCCTACCACTCTCGATGGATTAACGAGTGATTTAGCTCAAACTGTTTCCTCCAGTACAACCGATCCGTTCCCGATAATGCGCAATGAAGAATTAATTCTTCTTCGTGCAGAAGCTAACGTCGGTTTGGGTAATTATTCAGATGCTGAATCGGATGTTAATTTTATTCGTAATTCTGCAGGATTAGGCAATGTTACTCTTGATGCAAACAATGCACTCGACGAAGTGTTGAAACAAAAAAGATATTCTTTATTCCTCGAAGGTTACAGATGGATCGATTTAAGATTATATGATAAATTAGATACGCTCCCTCTGGATAGACCAGGAGACGTTGTACACGTTCAAATGCCTCGTCCAACTGACGAATTATAATTATTAATATTAAGACTGCTCGTAAATTTACAGCTTGATAGAATGTAGATATTGCGAGCAGTCTTTTTTTTATCTCTCCTTTTTTTCTCTTTTATTTTTTTGGTAATTTTGGTGTTCTTATTGGGGTAATTTATAGTAATATGGAAAATAACAAAAACGCAGTACTTAAGCATTGGTATGCTTTGTATACCAAACCGAGGCATGAATTTGCGGCTGCAAAAGAATTTAGGGCAGAAGGGATTGAGTTTTATTTGCCGACGATTGAAGTCGTGAAACAATGGAGCGACAGAAAGAAGAAAATTACGGAACCGGTTTTTAAGGGGTATATATTTTTATATGCCACAACTAAAGAGAGATTACTGGCGGTTCAGAAAAAATCTATAGTAAAAGTTGTTAGTTTTGAAGGAAAACCTTCGGTTATTCCCGATTGGGAAATTGAGAACCTGAAAAAAATGCTTGAAGGTACCGACAAAATAGAAGTAGGCGATATCCCAAGAATAGGTGAACGGGTGAAAGTTATATCGGGACCGTTTCAAGGAGTCGAGGGAATCGTTTATCACAACGATAATAGCGAACGAATGCTTGCGGTATCCATTGAATTACTCCGCCGTTCGGTAATAGTCCACTTACCGGTGGAGAGCTTAATTAAAAAAGAGAGTGATTAATTAAGATAGTTGTTATCTTTATTTTTTAATGAATAATAAACGGTGTTAGAAGATTTTAAGTCCTCATTTTTATAAGGACCTTCAAAGCCAAGTTTTTTCATCAAGTAAATTGATCTTTTATTTGCCTTGGCAACTTGCCCACGTATTTCATTTAAATTTAAGGTTTCGAACCCAAAATGAATTACCGCTTTAGCAGCTTCTTTCATAAGTCCCTTTCCCTGAAATTCCGGAAGAATCTCGAAGCCTATTTCAGCGATTGTTTTATTCAGGTTAAAATTCCATAAGCAAATTGTTCCAATTGATTTTCCGTCTAAGTTATTGATTATCCAGAAAAACCACTCACCTCGATTAATCCCTTTGTTTATTTTTGCAATGAATTTTTCCGCTTCCTTAATCTGTTTCATATGCGGACGATCTAAATATTTGTTGACATCTTCGTTTGACCGTAATTCTAAAATTACCGCCGCATCCGATTCTCTTAGCTTTCTAAGCTTGAGTGAATTTGTTTCGATTTCTTTAAATAGTATTTTATTCAAAGGTCGAGTTTCTCTAATAATTCCAAAAACATATTTTGTTCCTCTTTACTCAGAGATTTCAAAAGCTTTTTACTTAAGTCCAAATGAGAAGTTGTCCCGTCGTTGAATATGCTCTTTCCGGTTTCGGTAAGCTCAACAAGTACGTAACGTCTGTCCTTTTTAGAGCGGAATCGGACCACATATTTTTTATCAACAAGTTTGTCAACTATGGCGGTTAAATTGTTTTTGGGAATAAAAAGGTTTTGTGAGATTTCTCTCATTATGCACTTTTTGCTCTCGCCAATATATTTAATTACCCTGAATTCGGATTGCGACAATTCGTTTGCTGTATTGTTTAGATAATTAAAATCGCACGCGGAAAATTTATAGAGCAACTTGTTTATTCTGTCGTTTAATTTTTTCGCTTTACTTACGGCCATGTTTTTCTCCGTTAAATAGTTCAAATATCGAACTATTTAAAAATGCAAAAGAATAAAATGGTTTCAAAATTATTACTTTGCTAAATTAAGATTCATATAGTTATCTTTTAATATTCCAAATGAAAGATCGAATGGCACAAAACATAGAAATAAACTTTAATGTTTAGATATTCTATTAAATTAATTATGTAAATTTGCAAGTTACTTACGAGGAAATAATGCAAAAAATATTACTACCCGGCGGAGATGAGCAATTAGCTTTCTTAACCGAATCGATTAATTTAGAGAATAAAGACATTCTGGTTGCCGGACCGAATTTGGCTCCTGCTGCTGAAGAACTATCGGAATTAACCGCTAAATCGGTTGAGTTTATTTTGCCCGATTATGAATCGCTTATGAATGCGAATCTGTATTTTACCAAAAAGAATATTATTCCCAAAATGATGGAATTTGAAATCACCGATTACGATGCGGAAAGTTTCGATGTAATATTTGCACAGGCAAGTGTATCAACTTCGGAGAGGAAAAAAATCATTAAAGAATTTAAGAGAATATTAAAACCGGGCGGAATTATTTGTGTGGGAGAAATAATAATAAAAAATAGAGAGATACCGGAATTTGCATCAGAAATTTTGGAGCGCTCGGATTTGGACGCAAAAACTATTGATGAAATTCGGCACTTCTATTCTGAAAGAAATTTTAATATTTTGAAAGAAAAAGATCTGTCGGAGACATTGAAGGAATTTTATACTAATGTTCGTAAAAGATACATGGCAATCTCTGAAGATCTTGACGAACACGAGAAGTCATATTACAAAAAATTGATGAAGAAAGCCTCTCATGAGGCAAATGCATTTCTCGATTTCGGTGCGGGTAAATACATCGGTTTTTATGCAATGATTCTGAAATTAGGTTAAAAATGAAAAAAGGCGATATTATAGAAGTTGCGATATCTGATTACGCGTTTGAAGGAAAGGGGATTGCAAAAATTCCTACCGTAGAAAGCGATAAAGAGTTTGTGGTTTTTGTTGCCGGCGCTTATCCCGGCGACAGGGTGAAGGTTCTTATTACTAAAAAGAAAAAAAACTTTGCCGAGGGACGTATTCAAGAATTTATTACTAAATCTGATTTTAGAATTGAGGCAAAGTGTATTTATTTCGGTACTTGCGGAGGATGCAAGCAGCAGGATTTGGATTATTACAAACAACTTGAATTCAAGCAAGCGCAGGTAGTCGACGCATTTGAAAGGATCGGAGATTTAAGCGGATTTACCGTTGAACCGATTATTGGTTCTGAAAAAGTCTTCTTTTATAGGAATAAAATGGAATATTCTTTTTCCGATAAAAGATGGCTTACTAAAGATGAACTTAATTCGGGAGAGGAAATTGAAAACCGGAATTTTGCACTTGGGCTGCATATTCCGAGGATATTTGATAAGGTGCTGGATATTCATGAATGTTGGCTCCAAAGTGATAAGAGCAATTCTATTTTGAATGCAACCAGACAGTTCTTTCTTCAAAAAGGTGAAACGATTTACAGCACAAAAACTCACGTGGGATATTTGCGTCATTTGGTTATCAAATCGGGTCATCATACAGGTGATTTAATGGTCAATCTTGTTACATCGGAATGGCGGCCGGAATTAATGGAGGAGTACGCGAAGTTCTTAAATGATAATATCACGGGAATTAAGAGTATAATCAATAATATCAATTATAAAAAAGGCAAAACCGCAATTGGGGATGAAGAGCATCTAATATGGGGTGAAAAATATATCTATGATTATATCGGTTCCAAAAAATATAGAATAAGCGCTAACTCATTTTTCCAGACTAATACATTGCAAGCGGAAAGGTTATATTCAATTGCAAAAGAGTACGCTGAATTCAATGGTAATGAAACCGTTTATGACCTTTACTGTGGAGCGGGTACAATTTCAATTTTTATGTCTGATGATGTAAGAGAAATACTGGGTTTCGAAAGTGTTGAGCCTGCCATTGAAGATGCTAAAGTTAATTCCGGGGTGAATAATAGCGGAAATACAAAATTTTATATTGCCGATCTGAATAAATCATTTCTTCCTCTGTTAGAAAAAGAAAAAATACCCAGACCGGATGTGATTATTACGGATCCGCCAAGAAGCGGTATGAATCCGAAAACTGTGAAAGATATTATTCAGTTGAATCCGAGTAAACTGGTTTATATTTCGTGTAACCCGACAACTCAAGCTCGTGATGTTAAATTGCTTACTCAAGAGGGAAATTTTGAACTTGTTAAAATCCGTCCGGTAGATATGTTTCCCCATACATATCATATCGAAAATGTAGCATTGCTGGTTAATAATAGTCACGCTGTTTCAAAATAAGATATTAATTAAATACATTCATAGTTTTGTATATCATTGGATTGATATTCTGGAGGGAATATCAATCTAATGATCGATTTTTAATAAATAAATCCTTCATTTATAAATAACCCACAATTAACTTTTCCAGAATTAAGCATTAATTATGCGAAAATCAGCGTATCATTAATGGCTTAATTATCAAAATGAAACATTACATATTTCCCATCGAAAGACATTAATTCCCTTTTCCGCCCCAAATCAAAGTTATTAATCTTTGGCACCACTTTTGGGATTGCTACTTTGTGCACAATACAAAAAATGCAATTCTTTGCGAAAGGAGGTTCCATTGAGAACCCAAAAATTAAAAATAGCGATACTAGTTTTAATGGTATCATCAATTCTGGGCTTTCAACTTAATGCCCAAGAGTTAATAAAGAGGGTCGGAAAATTTGTTCCTATTGCTAATAACGACATGGCAATTAATCCTATTCCGATTCAGGGAGCGATTACAGCGATAATTACTTCAACTGCAACGGGTGTGAACGGTGTGTTTAAGATACCCTCAGGTAATTTACAAGGACAAAATGTTTATGCGGGAACTTTCAATGGAAGTGTGGATGGTGATGCAACTTTTTTCTATTGCATCGACCTTGAACACACTCTAAAATTTAATGAGGATTACGAGGATAATGGAAATACTTCCTCGGAGATAACGTATATTCTAAATAACTATTATCCGTTTACAAACGGATCAGGAGAACTTTCGAATCTGAATGAAGAAGCGGCAGCAGTTCAGATTGCAATTTGGCATTTTTCCGATGGCTCAACTATTGATGCTAATTCTGTGAGCAACTCAACGGTAAGAAATCGTGCTTTAGATATAATTGCCGATGCCAATAACAATGCAGGGAACACTACAGTTCCCACTACTCTTATGATTATTCCTTCTACTCAAAATGTTTCTACTGGCAACGATGCAAATTTTACGATTAAGGTTTTGGATGCAAATGGAAACGGAGTTGAAAATGTGGATGTAGATTTGAGTGCTACCAGTGGTACTTTAAGTTTATCTACCGTAACAACTGATAATAATGGTGAAGCAACTGTTTCTTTAAGTCAAGGCAGCAATTCATCTGCCATTGTTTCTGCAACGGCAAATGTGACTATTCCTCAGGGAACAAAATTTACTCATAAGGCTGATCCAAACGGTGTTCAAACTTTGGTTCTTGCAACGCCTGTTTCGGCCGCTGCTGAAGCGAGCGCACAAGTTTTTTGGGGAAACGGAGAAGAATTATGTATTACTTTAGATGATGGAACCCAATTTACTATTGCAACTCTCTTCACGACAATATTAACTAATGGCGACGTTAATATTCGTTTGGAAATTTCCCGTGATTATAATGATAATACCTACGATAACGATAAAAATGTTGCTCCAGATTATACTATTGGATGGCCGGGAAATAATCATAAATTCACCCATCTGCTAAAAAGTGATAAAGCTGAATTCAAAGTTTTAGATGATCAGAATAATGAAATAATTCATTTCGATCTGGATTATTTTCAAGATAATCTAAGCTCATTCCCCAGTAGTTTCGGTGTCAGAATAGAAAATTTATATTCGGGTGATGCCAATGATATTATAGATATGAATTCTTCGTTGAGCAGAAATTTTAATGATTACAGCTATGTGCTGACAACAAATTCTCCATTAACGGATAATAATTACACTCCAAATACGAGTTATCCGAATTGGGAATTTAGTATGATTTATGAATTTACAATTACTTCTTCTGCTTTCGGAAGCAATAGCTTTGGAAATGTAGATGTTGTTTCTTTACATAATTCTCCCAATAAATTAAATACTCCCAAAAAAGTTTTTCCCGAACCCTGCACCCCTTCTTCTACACCATCTTCAATTGGTAATAAAGTATGGAATGATGAAGACTGTGACGGTATTCAGGATGAAAACGAATCGGGTATATCTGACGTTACTGTTGAATTATATGACTGCGATGGAAATTTTATTGCGTCAACTACAACAGACTCAAATGGGGAATATTCGTTTACGGATTTAGTTCCCGGTGATTATTATGTGAAATTCTATCTTCCAGATGGTTATCATTTTTCTCCACTAAATGCAACGATAGATGGAGTTAACGGAGATAATGGAGATGATAACGGTGATGATGATAATGGAGATAACGGAGACGATGATAATGGTGATGATGATGATAATGGCGATGATGACAACGGGGATGGCGATGGCAATGGCGGCTCTAATTCTAGTGATATAGATTCAGATGCTGATACTGTTACCGGTATTACCATTTGTACTACGTTAGATCCAGGTGAAAATGATATGTCTTGGGACGCCGGATTATGTGCCGATTCTTGTTCAAGTAGTATAGGCAACTTTATTTGGCACGACAAAAATGTAGATGGAATCCAGGATAACAACGAGCCCGGAATACCTGGTGTTGTTGTTAAGTTATATGAAAACAATATTCAAATCGCAATGAATACCACCGATAATAACGGTCATTATGAGTTTTCAAATTTAGAGAATGGTACATATGTTGTTGAAATAGCAGCTCAGAACTTTACGGTAAATGGAGTTCTTAAAAATGCTGATGATGAAAAGTGGTATGCGACTACTCAAAATGCAGGGAATGATGATGAAGTTGATTCGGATGGAGATCCTGTAACTCACAGAGCGACAGTTGTAATTGATTGTGCCGACGATTTTACTATTGATTTCGGCTTTTTCGTGACTTCATTTACATTTGAAAAAACGGGAAGTCAATCGGTTAATGCCGGCGATGATATTACATATACATTTACAGTAGAAAATACAGGTGATGTAGTACTCAATGGTGCAAGTATATTTGATGCATTGTTGAATCCGGCAGGAAATAATCAGATATGGACCGATGTGGTTAATCCTGGCGAAACTAAAATAATTAATAAAATATATACAACAACTTCAGATGATTGCGGCAATTTAGTTAACGAAGCTACCGCAATAGGTTATCCGGTTCTTAACAATAATAATTTATCGAGTATTTCGGCTAGTGATAGTTGGAGTGCTACAGTAATATGCCCGGATGATGAACCCGCTTCGATTGGTGATAAAGTATGGAACGATACTGATAAAGACGGTATTCAAGATAACGGCGAACCGGGTTACGAAGGCGTTACAGTGAAATTATTCACTTGCAATGGTGATTTGTATGCGGTTACACAAACGGATGCAAACGGAATTTATAATTTTAATGTTCCGGCTAATGATTTAGGTGATTATTACGTAGAATTCGTATTGCCGGATGGTTTTACATTCTCTCCTCAAGATACCGGAAATGATGATTCAATTGATTCCGATGCAGACTCTAACGGTAAAACTATTTGCACTACATTATCTTCCGGCGAAATTGATCATACTTTGGATGCCGGAATTTTTGAGTTACCGGATAATTCTGATTTGAGTCTTACCAAAACAGCAAGTGATTTAAATCCGGATGACGGTGATCAGATTACTTTTACCGTAACAGTTACTAATAACGGACCCGCCGATGCAACTGGTGTTGAAGTTACAGATATATTGCCAGATGGATTGATATTCGCAAGTGCTTCTGCAACAGCTGGTTCATACAATAATACAACCGGAATATGGACAATTAATAGTACTATAACTTCCGGAAATAGTGAATCACTCGAAATTACAGCAAATGTTGATGTTGAAGATTGTGTAACTGAAACATTTGATTTAGGTCCTGCTATAGGCTATAATCTCTTTGTTTGGAGAGATTTTAAGGCTCCTTCCAGTGATGTTGAAGGAAAAGTAGCAGTTGGTCGCGATGCCGAATTATCCAATTATTCAATAGGAGATAAATTAAACGGAAGTTATTCCAATAGCGATATATTTATTGTAAACCGCGACTTGTTCTTTGTAAGTGGAAGAGTGTATTTCGGTAATGTAGTTTACGGACGTTCTACTAACTTGCCAAAGGATAATGTTTCCATAGATGGAACTTTACGCAAAGATACTCTAATTGACTTTACTGCTGCAAAGGCTTATTTACAGAATCTTTCTTCCACACTGAAAGACTATGCAGTTAACGGAACAACTACATATCAGTGGAGCGGAGTATTTTTAGAAGGAAACGATCCTTTCTTAAATGTTTTCAAAGTTAGCGGAACTGAATTAACTAACTCAACTTATATGGATATTAAAGTTCCAAACGGTGCCGTGGTTCTTGTAAATGTTGACGGTACAACAATTACTTGGAACGGTGGATTGACTGTAACCGGAACGGATATAACAAATGTATTATACAATTTCTATAAAGCGACCACATTAAATATTAGTGGTATTGATATACGCGGATCCGTTTTGGCTCCTTTTGCTGTAGTTAATTTTAACAATGGTTTAATTAGCGGACAGTTAATAGCCAAAGATATGCTTGGAAACGGTCAGTTAAATAACTTCCCATTTGGTGGGAACCTTCCTTGTACAACCAATATAACCAATGTTGCTGAAATTACTGCTGCAGATCAAGGCGATCCTGATTCAACACCAGGTAACGGTGACGAAGATGAAGACGATTTCGCAAGTGTTACTATAAATATAGGCGATGTTGATGATGGCGGCGGAAGCGGCGGAGGTTCAGGCGATGGTAACAACGGTAGTTGGGATCTCACTAATCAATTCGTATTCCAAGAAATCATTTGGACTATGACTAACGATAACCAAGGCAATATGCTTGCCGGAACTATTGGCGGTCATTTATATATCTCTTATAACGACGGAGATGATTGGACACTTATCAATGGAAATCTGATTATCGGTTTTGTATGGGATATTGCGGTGCATCCGAATACCGGTGATATTTACATAGGTACAGAGCAAGGCATATTTTATACTTCGAACTCAGGGAATACTTGGACCGGACCCGTAATGCCGGGTGATGTAAGAGCTCTCGAATTCGATTCGAATGGAAATGCATACGCCGGACTCTGGGGACTTGGAATATTCAAATCTACTGATAACGGTCAAAATTGGATTGCAAAAAACGAAGGGTTATCTCCTTTCGGTTTAGCGGTTCATTCATTGGCAATTGATACTGATGGTAACTTGTATGCAGGTACATTCGGCGGCGGAGTTTATAAATCTACCGACGAAGCCGAGAACTGGACTATGCTGGATGTTGGATATCCTTTTGTTTGGTCTGTAGGAGTTGATTCCAATATGAACGTTTATGCGGCTACTTATGGCGGTGGTGTTTATAAATCTAGTGACGCCGGTAATAATTGGATTGCATACAACGACGGAATAAATGCAGCGTATGTCTATTCGGTAATTATTGATGCAAACGATAATGTTTATGTTGCCACTTGGTTAGGTGATGTTTATAAGCTTAACAATATGCCTTCTCCATCTGCCGGTGGTGCAAACACAAACGGAACTGTGTGGGCGTCAATTGGATTAAGAGGAGTAGGAGTAAGCTCACTCTTAGTTAATCCTGCTACGGGTGCATTATATGCCGGTACAAGAGAAGGCGGTATCTATAAGCAAGTTGGTTCCTTAACAGGAGTTAATGATGAAATAGAAATTCCGAAAGAATATACTTTGGAACAGAATTATCCTAATCCATTCAATCCTTCTACAACTATTAAATTCGGTGTTCCTAAAGACGGTAATTATTCGCTTAGTATTTATAATCTACTTGGTCAGCTCGTTACTACTCTGGCTAACGGCCATTTCCAAGCCGGTTGGCATAGTATTCAATTTAATGCGAATAACATTTCTTCCGGAATATACATATATAGATTCCAAGGAAACAATGTAGTAATTACAAAGAAAATGATTCTAATGAAATAAACGGATGGGAGCCCTTGCAAATGGGTTCCCTCCTTGTTCTTTATATAATGATTTTTTATCCACTCCTTTGTTGAATAATTATATCGACGGGGAGACGGGATTGGGTAAATAACTGGCTGGTTTTACTCAATCTTTGTCTTCCATTTCTTGGAAGACGGTGCGATAAAAATAGTTCTTGACTGGTATTGGTTTGTACCGTCGATTATTTCTCTTTTATTCTGAAAGACGGGGAGGACGGGGTTGAACACATTTGGCTGGTGTGTTCTTCCCTTGTCTTTCCACTTTTTGTTTTAAATCTTACTATCGTTTTCTCAGGATATAAAAACTATTGATATAAAAGTGAGCGGGAGAATTAAAGGAGATTAAAACTTATAGGATAAAATTGATATTTATTTTAATGTGTATTTATTCGTAGCCTTTGTCAGCCTGTCCATTATTGCTTTGCCAAGTCCTTCTTCTGGAACTCGTTCAACGTAAATTGTTTTAGCACTGCTTTCTTCTAACTCGTGCAATACTTTAAATAAATTTGCAGCAGCTATTCTTAAATTGCCATCCGGCGATAGAACTCTTTTAATATCACAATCAATGCTTTCGTCAATTTCAGAAAAAAAGAGTACTCCGTCATCAGTTTTGATTTGGTTAATGTTTGTACGGTCAAAAAATTTAATAGGCTTTGCGGTAGAGTAATGATACTTCAACTGTCCTGGTGAATTGGGATTAGATTCACTTACCTTTACTTTTAAAGTTCCGACAATCTTTTCAATTTCCTCAACCGGAAGACCTCCGGGACGAAGCAAATAATAATTATGATCATCAACTTCAATTATAGTGGATTCCACTCCTACATCTGTGGAGCCTCCGTCCAGAATCATATCAATTTTATCACCGAGTTGTTTTTTAACGTGTTCTGCTTTAGTTGGACTTAAAAATCCAAAAGCATTAGCGCTGGGTGCTGCAATCGGAACGCCTGCTTTTTCAATTAATTCTAATGCAATTTCATTCGCGGGCATTCTTACCGCAACCGTTGGATGACCTGAAGTAATTATATCCGGAACGGAGTCTTTCTTTTTTAGAACCAATGTTAAAGGACCTGCCCAAAATTTTCGAATCAGTTTTTCGGTTCTCTCATCATTAATAAACGCAATACTTTCCAGCATCTCTAATGAATTAATATGCAAAATAAGCGGATTAAATGTGGGGCGGTTTTTGGCTTCAAATATTTTTGCTGCAGCAATAGGATTAAACCCGTCGGCACCGAGACCGTACACCGTTTCGGTCGGGAATGCAACTAGTCCGCCGGATTTTATAATATTAGCAGCCTGTTGAATTGTTTCTTTATTTGCTTTAACGTATAGCATATTGATTTTTTATTGATTTGTAAATATAAAAAAGGTAGAGCTCTTTTGTTTGTTAAAGCATTAGTTTAATTTTGAATAACATTTAAATTTTAATGGAGAGAAAATTGAGCGAAATTACGGAATTAAAGGAATTTATTGGTTTACTGGCTGATGCCAGTGGCAAGATAATTAGGAAATATTTTCGAACAGAATTGAATATCGAATCTAAATCAGACAAATCCCCGGTTACAATTGCCGATAAAAATGCGGAAGAAGAGATGCGCTCTTTGATTGAAAAGAATTTTCCCGAACACGGTATATTGGGCGAAGAATTCGGAGAAGTAAATCCGGATGCGGAATATAAGTGGATTCTTGATCCAATCGACGGGACAAAGAGTTTTATATGTGGAACGGTAACCTTCGGAACGTTGATTGCCCTGCTTAAAAACGGGAAGCCCATTATCGGCGCTATTAATCAGCCGGTTCTCAATGAATTTTTAATCGGAGATAACGAAACTGCTGAATTGAACGGCAGGAAGGTTGGCGTTAGAAAATGTGAATCTCTTTCCGAAGCGGTTTTTTTAACCACCGACCATTTAAATATAGCCGAATATCAAAATATCGATAAATTCGAGCAATTGATGAAAAGCGTTAAGTTATACAGAAATTGGGGTGATTGTTACGGATATTACTTGCTAGCAACGGGCTACGCCGATATTATGATCGATCCTATTATGTCGGTATGGGATTCAATGGCTTTAATACCGGTTGTAAGAGGTGCCGGTGGAGTGATAACCGATTATAAAGGAGGAGACCCTGTGACGGGGAATAGCATTATTGCTGCAGCTCCTGAAATTCATTCTTTAATTGTGGAGTTGTTGAATTAAATGAAGAAGGGGACTTTCGTCCCCTTAGAGAATTAGTTCACTAATTCTTTTTCTTCTATTGCATCAACCGCGCAAACTTCAACGCAAGACTTGCAATCGTTGCACAGTTCAGGTGCAATATAAGTGTGATCATCTGAAAGAGGTTCTTTTACTTCACCGTTGATTTCATATTCTTCTCCGGCTTCGTAAATAGCGTCGCTTTCACATTCCTCAATGCATGCTGAACAGCTTATGCATTCATCATTGATAAACATCATCTTAGTCTTACTCCAAATTTTCAATTATCGAGGTACACCAACTTATTTATATTTTTAAATTTTAACAAGAGAAAAATATCTTCTGATCTATTTAAAATGAGATGCACTTGCATATTCTCGAAATTAAAAAGTGCTTTTAATTTGAATTTTTGAAAGAATGTCAATATTCATTTCTTGAAAATTCAATTATTTCCTCAATCGGTAAATGATCCCCTTCATCTTTACCGTAATATGCTTTTACTATATTTCCGCTCTCGTCAATTAAAAACTCGGCTGGCATGGTTAACAAACTTCCGTTAATTGGCCAGGGGAAATTACCGTAAACAATTATACTTTTCATAAGTGATGGGAATCGTTTGAGCATACCCCAAAGCATGCCATGAAGTGATTTTTTTACGCCGAATATTTTATAATATTTATTCGTCTCATCGGCAAGAACCGGGAAGGGTGCATTATGTTTGGATGTACTTTTTTTTAGGTTCTCGACAGATGAATCGAAAATAGCAACGATTGAAAAATCCTTATCAAATTCTTCATGTCTTTTAACTAATTCGTGAACTCTTAAATTGCAAAATGGGCAAGTAGCAAATCTGAAGAAAGATATTAAATATTTTTTACCTTTAAGTAATTCGGTGTTAAATTCTTGACCATCAATTGTTGGAAGAATAATTTTGCTCACTTTATTTTTAGGTTTCAACATAATCTACTTTTTTTGAATTTAATCTAATTGCGGTAGGTATAAAATAGTGTAAAGATTCTTACAAAAAAGAAATTCGTTTGAGAAAAATTATGTGAATACATTTTAATATATTTTGCTGTTAATTAAATTGTTAAAATTAAAATGGATTTGAAAATGAAAACTGATATGCCCGCGGAGAAATTTCGGGAAATGGCGCACAGAATGGTTGATGAAATTTCAAGTTATTTGGAAAATGTTGAGAAATATAACGTGCTGTCGCAAGTAAAACCCGGCGACATAAAAAGAATGTTGCCTGGAAAACCTCCTAAGAGCGGAGACGGATTAGAAAATATATTTGAAGAAATAGAAAAAATAATTATGCCCGGAGTTACGCATTGGAATCACCCGGGATTTCATGCCTATTTTAATTCAACATCAAGCGGACCGGGTATATTAGCCGAAATGCTCAGTGCTGCATTTAATACAAACGGTATGTTATGGAAGTCATGTCCAAGTTCAACTGAGCTGGAAGAAACGGTTTTGATTTGGCTTCGTGAGGCTCTCGGCATTCCGGATAATTTCTTCGGAATTATCTATGATACCGCTTCTGTAAGTTCGATGCATGCAATTGCTGCTGCAAGGGAAAGTAAGAGTGAGCTAAAAATTCACGAACTTGGAATGAGTGGAAGAAAAGATTTACCCAAGTTGAGAATTTATTGCTCAGAGCACGCACATTCGTCAATTGAAAAAGCGGCACTAACATTGGGTTTTGGTCTGGATGGTATTAAAAAGATTCCGGTTGATAGTGAATTCAAAATGATTCATGAAGAATTACTCAATGCAATTAAGAAAGATAAAGCCGAAGGAATACTCCCAGTGTGTGTTGTTGCTACGGTAGGAACAACCTCCACGACCAGTATAGATCCTGTAGGAGAAATCGCAAAAATTTGCAAAGCCGAAAACATCTGGCTGCACGTGGATGCCGCACATGCGGGTTCTGCAGCAATTGTTCCGGAATATAAACATTTATTGAACGGAGTGGAACTTGCTGATTCAATTGTTGTTAATCCGCATAAGTGGATGTTTATTCCTATCGATTTTAGCGTGCTTTACATTTCAGAACCGGATATATTAAAGCGAGCTTTCAGCCTTGTGCCGGAATATTTAAGAACCGAAGAAGATTCGACGGTAATAAATTATATGGATTACGGAATACAATTAGGCAGAAGATTTCGTTCGCTAAAGCTTTGGTTTGTATTTAAATATTTCGGAACAGAAGGAATTGCCGAAATTATCCGGGAGCATTTAAAACTAGGAAAGAAATTCGAAAACTGGATTGATAATCATTCTGTTTTCAAAAAATTAGCTCTGGTTCCTTTAAGTACGGTATGCTTTAGGGCTGAACCGGATAATATAGATGAAGAAGACTACGATGAGTTCAACAACAAATTGATGAACAACATAAATTCTACGGGTAAAATATTTATATCTCATACTGTATTAAACGATAAATTCACCCTTCGTTTTGTAGTTTCCGGTATAAGAACCGAGGAAAGGCATGTTGACGAAGCAATGAATATTATTGACGAGCAACTGAAAAAATTATTAGGGAAGTATAATGGATAAGCTTTTTGAGTTTGCCCTACTTACATTCACAACATTGTTTACTATGGTAAATCCGTTGGGCGTTATTCCTGTATATACAACAATGACTGCAGGTTTGGAAGAATCCCAAGCCAAAGCAGCAGCTTATAAAGCAATAATTACCGCCTTACTGGTATTAATTTTGTTTGCCGTTGCAGGCAAATTTATCTTCGACTTCTTCGGTATTTCTGTCCACAGTTTAAGAATTGTGGGTGGAGTAATCTTTTTTATGGCCGGTTACGATATGCTGCAAGCAAGGTTAATAAGAACCAAAACCGCAAACGAAACCGAAGCACAGTTTGCAGATGATATTGCTATTACTCCTTTGGGAATTCCAATAATTTGCGGTCCCGGAGCAATAACAGTTTCCATTATAATGTATAATGATGCAGGTACTATTGCATTAAAGGGTGTTTTGCTTTTGTCTATTATTCTGGTTATGCTGGTTACTCTCGTAATGATGCTGAGTGCAAGGAAAGTTATCAGTGTACTTGGTGAAAACGGAAATAAAGTATTGCTCAGAATAATGGGCTTGATAGTAATGGTTATTTCAGTTGAATTTATTTTTGCGGGATTAAAACACTTTGTGCCGATTTTATTAAAGGGAGTTAAGTAAAAAAGTTAATTAAAAACCCACGCTTCTACTAAGATTGTTTTAGTTGAAAGCGTGGGTTATTGAATTTTACAGCTTTATAGTTCTGTTTTCAATTGTGGAATTTTTAGGATTTGATCCGGTAAGAAAAGCTGTTTATCGGCTTTCTGTTCCGCGGATACCTACATTGAAATCAGAACGAAATTACCTTGTCGCATTCCACAGTCCATTTGGTGAACTCTTTCATATTGCTTAATTGAACGCCTTCAATAAAATTGATATCAGCTATTCCTCTTGCTTCGGAACACCCGCCGCAGGCTTTTATTTCACCGCCTCGTCTCAGAACAGATTTCATCATTCTTTCGATATTGTAGTATCCGTCGGGTGTTTTTTGGTTCGGCAATGCGCAGAAAACGCCGTCAGCCAAGAGAAAAATTTTTACGGAAACATCGTCATATTCTTTTTGAAGTGTCATCGCCATTCTTAAAGCATTGTATGCTTTTTCCGTTCCGTAAGGTGCATCATTAATAATCAATAAAATAGATTGCATTTCGTTAACCTCGTGTTATTGTATTCTAAAGGAAATTTTATCTCCGCTTTTTATATTATATCTATTGGTAAAACCTGCATTAACTTCAATAACATATTTTGCGGGTGCTGTGGATATATACTGGCTTTCATCAAAGGGTCTGGTGTTTTTACGAATATTAATTATTTCAAGTTTTGAGTTTACAAAAATCATATCGAGGGGGAGAATAGTATTTTTCATCCAGAAACTTCTATATTGTTCATCGTCAAAAACGAACAGCATTCCGCGGTCTTCTCTCATTTTATTCCGGTACATCAAACCCAGAGCTCTTTTTGCTTCAGTATTAGCAATTTCTATTTCGATTTTTGTTATGTATTCTCCTTCGGCAGATTGAAATATCAATTCTCCGTTTTTTGTGAATTGGTAAGGTGATTCATAGTTCATCTTTTTCTTCCGGGTTTGGATTGAATTTCCCGTTGGTTTAAATATGTAAATTATTGCGAATGCTGCAATAATTATTAATGTGATTATTTGTATGATTTTCTTGTTTTTCGTTTTTTGCTTTAGCGCTTTTCGAGCCGATTTTTTCTTTTTTGTTTTTGCCATTAAAAATCCGAATTTTGTTGACGGGAAAATTATATCATTTTAGATACTTAAACAAAATTTGGTTTATTATGATAATAAAGAGAAATATAATTGATCTTGGCCCTGCGCAAATGAAGATGCTCAAAAGTGGTTGGGGTGAAGAATCAATTGATAATTCAATAGTGGAGAAGATTACATATCTTTCCGACGGATTAAAAATAAGCGGATATGTTGCTTATCCAAAGCAGGAAGGAAAATACCCTTGTGTAATTTGGTGCCGTGGCGGGTATGGCAATGCGGGAGCTATAGATTCATTTACTGCACGAGGGCTTTTCGGACAATTAGCAAGCTGGGGTTATGTAGTATTTTCCACTCAATACAGAGGTAACGACGGTAGCGAGGGGAAGGATGAATTCGGCGGAGGAGATTTGAATGATATCTTAAATTTAATTCCTTTGGCTGAAGAAATTGACAGGGCAGATTCAAGCCGATGGGCTATTGAAGGATGGAGCCGAGGCGGAATGATGACTTACCTGGCGCTCACAAAAACGGATATATTTAAAGCTGCAATTGTAACTGGCGGTATTGCAGATTTGAGATGCAATGCGTCGGAAAGTACTTTTATGAAAAGATTGTACGAATCTTCAATAGGAAAATTCGGAACGAAGGAATTTGATGAGTTGTGTCATAGCAGATCAATTGTAAAATTTCCCGAAAAACTTGCGGATACTCCTCTCCTTATAATTCACGGCAATGCGGATACACGCGTGCTTCCGCACGATTCGGTTGATTTAGCCAGCAAGCTTATCACACTTAAAAAGAAATTCCGTTTGGTTATGCTGGAGGATGGAGATCACTTCCTAAAAAAACACAGAAAAGAAGTTGATCGGTTGAGAAAATTGTGGCTGGAAAAATATTTGAAGTAATGTTGATTTCCGTAAGAGTTAATTCTTTGTTGTAGTGTAATATCATTTTCTCAATTGTAAAAATTATTTTATAAATTAGTTTTCAAAAACATGAATCTTATTTTGACAAAATAGGAGAACTAATGGCAATCAAATATTGGCTTTTTAAATCGGAACCGACTGTATATTCGATAGATGATCTTAAGAAAGATAAAAAAACTTATTGGGACGGAGTTCGTAATTATCAGGCAAGGAATTTCATTCGTGATGAAATGAAGAAAGGCGATCTGGTTCTTTTTTACCACAGCAATGCTGAACCGAATGCCGTTGTTGGTGTTTGCGAAATTGTAAAAGAGGCTTATCCGGATTTCACGGCTTTTGATCCGGAGGACAAGCATTTCGATCCCAAAAGTAAAAAGGAAAATCCAACTTGGTTTATGGTGGATGTGAAATTCAAAAAGAAATTGAAACATCCTGTAACTCTGAAAGAAATTAAGGCTAACCCGAAATTAGCTAATATGCGTTTGGTTCAGAGAGGCAACAGACTTTCTGTAATGCCGATTACTAAGGAAGAATTTGACGAAATTATAGCTATGGGGGAAGCAAAATAAAGCCGAATATAATCAATCACTTCCAAACCGAATTCAATGGAACCGCATTAGCTAAACTGCGTCTAACCTAATGGCGCAGAACAATTAATTTATAGCTAATCATTTATGATAAAAATAATTAAAAATATATTGCTCTTTTCATTAGTGTTGTTTATTGCTTCCTGTTCGAAGAATGGGAAGGAAATTCCTCAAATTGACGTTAAGACGTTCTTTAAAAATCCTGATAAGATTAACTTTAAATTATCTCCATCGGGAGATTTTATTTCATATTTAAAACCATATAAAAATAGACTGAATATTTACCTGAGGAGAGTGGACTCGGATTCGGCAATTCGAGTTACTTCGGTTAAGACGCGAGATATTAATTTTTATAGATGGATTGATAATGAAACTCTAGTTTATGCGTTCAACGAAAAGGGGGATGGAAATTATCATTTAATAATAGTTAAAAAAGACGGCAGCGGAGAAAAAGATATAACTCCATTCGAAAATACGCGCGCAATCTTCATACAAAGATTGAAAAACCGGAAGAACAAAATACTAATTGCTTTGAATAAACGGGATAAATCGTTGTTTGATATATATGAATTAAATTATCAAACAGGAGAGTACAAACTACTCGAAAAAAATCCCGGTAATGTTTCTTCATGGCTTATAGATTCCGAAGGTAAAGTACGTATGGCAATTCAGGCGGATGGTGTGAATCGGAAGATTCTCTATAAGAAAAAGGGTAGCAAAAGATTTATCACACTATTAACCACCGATTTTAGAAATGAATTTTCTCCGATTGACTTTACGGCGGATAATAGATATCTATATGCAATATCCAATCTGAATAGAGATAAAGCGGCATTAGTGAAATATGATCCGGAAACGAACACCGAAGTTGAAGAAATATTCAGCCATCCTGAAGTTGATATTCAAAGTGCGCTAATATCAAAGATTGATAACAGCTTATTGGCTGCAAGATACACTACTTGGAAAAGGCATTACAAATTCTTTAAGCCAGAATGGATTGAAATCGACAAGACTATAAAAGAACAATTAAACGATGTAGATTATCGAATAGCGGACAGAAACGATTCAGAAAAATTACTGTTAATACGTACTTATTCGGATAGAACCATGGGCAGCTATTATTTGTTCGATGTCGATAGTATGTCATTGCGTAAAATAGCCGAGATCAGTCCTTGGCTTAATGCAGATTATTTATCCCGAGTGGAAACCATTCGATTCAGAGCGAGAGACGGATTGCTGATTAATGGATATTTAACCCTGCCTGTTAACAAAGAACCGAAGAATTTACCGGTAATTGTAAATGTACATGGAGGACCGTGGCACCGTTCAACTTGGGGATTCGATTACGTAAGTCAGTTCTTTGCTAATAGAGGTTATGCCGTTTTAGATGTTAATTACAGGGGTTCTACCGGTTACGGTAAAAAATTCTTCGAAGCCGGATTCAAGGAATGGGGCGGTAAAATGCAAGATGATATTACCGATGGAGTGAATTGGCTGCTGGAGCAAGGTATTGCTGATCCGGATAGAATTGGAATCTTCGGATTTTCTTTTGGCGGCTATGCTGCTCTGATGGGATTAGCAACTACTCCCAATTTATATGCTTGTGGAATAGATTATTCCGGCATAATTAGTGTGGAAAATCTATACGAATCGATACCGCCTTACTACAAACCGTTCCTTCAAATGATGTACGAAATGATAGGCGATCCAATTAATGATAAAAAATTGTTAAAACGTATTTCTCCAATCAATCTGGTCGATAAGATTAGAAAGCCTGTTCTTATTGCTCAAGGGGCGAATGATAACAAGGTTAAAAAATCCGAAGTTGATAAATTTGTAAAAAAACTTCGCGCTAACGGGGTGGAAGTTGAATACATTCTCAAAGAGAATGAAGGACATGTTTTTATGAATGAAGAAAACAGAATTGAACTTTTTGAAAGAATTGAAAAATTTCTTTCAAAAAATATGAAGAAAGAAAGCTTGTAATTAAATGATTGAATTGTCAAGTGTCTGTTTCGTTACGATTCTGTGAAATTCAAAAGCTGTTTTCTCCGATGCAAAAACTCACCTGTTATATTCAACCCTTAAATTAATTATTCGATAAGGACTGCCGTACCGTAAACAAGAATTTCTGCAGCATTTTGCATTATGTAGCTTGTTGAAAATCTGCAGTTGACAATTGCGTTTGCGCCCAATGCCTCTGCCTCGGCTTTCATTCTATCCATTGCTTGTTCCCTCGCTTCGGCGAGCAGTTTGGTATATTCTTCAATTTCGCCGCCTAAAATGTTTTTGAATAATGCTATAATATCCTTTCCGATATTCCTTGCGCGAATTGTATTGCCTTCAACAATTCCAAAAGTTTTCTTGATCTCTTTCCCGGCAATTTCCGGAGCGGTAGTAATTATCATCTTTGGATCTCCTTATATTTGTCATGTTTCGCTTTGAATATCTTTTCTCTAATTAACGAAACAAACAAAATTATAAAACCAATAGCTAATAATAAACTGCCAATTTTAATAATTAACGGCATAGAAGTATCTTCTATAAGGTTTTGCAGTGCTTCAACTGCACTATAACCAAGCAATAGGATGGCGCCTATTGAAATGATAATCCATGCTAATCCCCGCTCAATTTTATTGTAAATTCCGAGCCAATAAGCATCCCATACTTCTGCGTCCGGATTCTTTAGCTTCATTTTTTTTAGAACCTCCGTTATTTTTTTCTGTTCTTCAAACTCGGCTTTTAATTCTTCGGAATTTTCTAATAATTCTTGCAGTTCCTTTTCTTCATCCGCTGTAATTTCACCGGAAAGATATCTTTCATTTAAATAGATAAATCTTTCATTCATAACTCTATACCCTCCAACTTTTGGGCAAGTTTTTTTCTGGCATAATATAATCTTGACATAACAGTACCTTCCGGTATTTGCAGCATATCGGAAATCTCTTTGTAAGAATAATTTTGGAATTCACGTAAAATAATTATCTCTCTGTCTTCCGGATTTAATTCATTCAAGGCTTGATTAATTAACTCTTCTTTTTGTTTATCTTCTGCCAAACGCTGTGGATCCGCTTCTCTGGAAGGGCTTTCCATTTCCAGCACAGAATCTATTGCCACAAATTTTTTGTGATCTCTAATAAAATTAAAGCATAAATTTCGCAGAATTGTATAATACCATGTGAAGAAATTCTTATTGCGATCGAAATTTTTGAAATTTTTATATGCTTTTACAAATGCCAGTTGAGATATTTCAACGGCATCGTCGTGAGAGCCTAATATACTCAATGCAGCGAAATAGCCGCGCCGCATATTCTTCTTCACTATCATTTCGAATTCCGCCTTTTCGCTTTTCGTTAACTTTTTCATATCCTAATAATTATATTACACTCTAATAGAGTTTTTATTCAAATTAAAAAAAAATTTTTCCTGTGCGGAAGAAATTGCCTCGGTTGAGAAATATATTCGATGAGTTTGACATAAATGAAATTAAAATAGTTAATTTAGTAATTCAATTTAAAATAAAAATTACAGAAAATATGAAAGAATTTAAGTATTCCTTTTTTGCAAGATTTATTTATCGTTACGCTAATTTATTTATTACAGCATTACTGTTGATATCGGCTTTGATAGCATTGGGCGGAACGTTCAAAAATTGGTTGTATGTTTTTCCGTTAGCAGTTCATGTGCTGCTTATTTATGTGATTAATAGATTTTATATCAACGTCTACAAACATTTTCCTTTCATCATTCAAGCAGATAACGAGAAAATGATTTGTAAAGATTTTATGAATAGAAGAAAAGTGTTCGAAATAAAGCATTCTGAGATCGAAAAAATTGAAGGTGGAATATTTACCGGTAATCCAATGCGTCCTGTTTACATTACTACAAATTCCGGCGTAAAAATAGGCATTAACCAGCATATGAAGGGTTACAACAAATTATTGACTATAATTTTAAGTAACATCCCGAAGGAATTATATCAGCAACTTTTGAAAAAGATTCAAGATCTTGAACCGCCGGCTAAAATAAAAAAAGCCCGCTCGAAGCGGGCTGTAAAAAAGAAATAAAATTACTTTTTCGGTGGATAAACAGCATCTTGAGCTGTTTTAGATACTTTGAATTTAACAACTTTCTTGCTAGGAATTACAATTGTTTCACCGGTAGCAGGATTGCGACCTTTTCTTTTCTTACGAGTAGAAACATAAAGTTTTCCAAGGCCCGGAATTGTGAAACCGGTTTTTGCTTGTTTATGAGCAAGCGTAACGAATTCATTAAGAAAATCGTTAGCTGCTTTTTTTGTTACACCAAGTTTTTTCGAAAGATGATTTACGATATCACCTTTTGTCATTGGTTTTTTTGCCATAGGTTTAACCCCTATATTTGTTAGTGTTTATTTAAGTTATGTGAAAAAGTATATGTATAAAATAAATTTTTTTTTTATTATATCAAAAGGTATATAAAAATTTTTTTTGTTAATTATATGCTTTATATATCGATAAATATTACTCAATATTGAAGTACTTCTTCAATTTATCGATGGATTAAGGTTGAGACGAACATCGTTTTATCAAATTAATTTTATTCTTATTTTAGCAGTAATTATTAATGGTTAATATGATATCAAAATTTTGGCAGACTCTCATACTGTTTCTATTTTTGTTTGGACTTTCCGTAAGCGCACAGACAGTTACCTCTGTTAATGTTGCTGATTCTTTATCAATTCAGGATTCTTCCTTTACAGTTCAATACGATACATTAAAACCTATATTTGTTTCGAAACGCTCTGCAATCTTAAATGATAACAGATTCTTCACTAAGAGTCAGTTGAATTTTAAGGATTATATTTATTTGGGTGATTGGTTCAATTATCTCCCTTTCGGATACTTGCAGAATTTGGGTGTAATGGGTTTTCCGAATGAATTGAACTATTTAGGTGCCGGCAATTCCGAGTTGAATATATTTGTTGATGGTCTCGATTTTAGCGATAGAACCGGAAGCGGTTTGGATGCTTATTCTTTTCGTTCTGAGATAGTTGATACTATTGAATACTTAAATTCATCTGCCTCTATATTAAACAGTAACTTAAACAATACTGCGGCAATTAATTTAATAAGCAGAGATAAGATTGCCGTTAAACCATTAACCAAAATTAGATACTATCAAGCTCCGAACGACGAAGGATTTATCGATGCACAATTTAACTTATACCCTTTCAAAAGATTTAATATTAGTGCCGGTGTAACCAATAGAAGTGTAGCCTCTGACTATAAAAATTCGGAATATGGAATTTGGAAAGGAAGTATTAATGCGCGTTATATGTTGAACAATACGTTCAATTTCTTACTTAATTATTATTATACGGATATTAATGCACAACTAAACGGAGGAGTTGATTACGACAAAATATTGCGAAATTATTCTTCTAATAGAGCGAATGAAATTCTGTATAGTCCTATCGAAGCTCCCGTTAATTTTACTGAGAGATATCAAAAAATCACGAATAACAAAGTAGTATTTCGGTCTCTGATGAAATTGTTTGGTACTGAGCCTGTGATATTGGATCTCTACTATTTCTCCGGTTTGAAGGAATTCAGACAAAATGAAGATGGATTAAATAATGCTTATGCCGTAATCAAAAATAATAACAGGTCTAAAACGATAGGTGGTAAATTATCCTACAAGTTGAGTCTATCGGATGCTAGTGTGTTAATGTCGGCAGATTACGAACGCAACAACTATAACTTACACACTATTTCTAGCGAAGGTTCATTTACCAAAAGCAGCTTAAGCGTTCTTTTAAAAAAATCATATTTAACCAATTTTGTTCATTCGGCATTTGGCAAATATTTGAATTATAATAATTCTTCGTATTTCTCTGCAGGCACAAATATAGACTTTAGATTAACAGATTTTTTGAGGATTTCCGGTGGATACACTTACACTGATAAACCTTTAAGCGTTTACAATTTATTTTACCTTCCGAGTGAAAGAAAAATTAGTGAACAGGAATTAAATGTTTCGGCTAATATGGAAATGGGAATTGGTTCCATTTCATTAAGCTATTTTAAATCCGTTAATGAAAATGCAGTCTGGTATTTATGGGGCGGGAGTAACGATTCGCTTAAGAATCATTATGTTAATTCTGCAGTTTACGGTAAAAAGAATAATTCGGGCTTTAATTTATCCGCTGCCGTTGAATATATGAATATACTTTTGGAAGTTAATTCTTCTTATTATCTGCAGAAAAATAATTATGATCTCATTACTTTACCGGAGTGGACATTCACAGGAGGTCTTTATTACGTCGATACATTATTTAATAGAAATCTAAAAATGAAGGCAGGCGTTAATTTATATGCGCAGGGTAAACAGTCATATAGAATTTACGATTTCGAAAAAATGCTGACAGCATATTTATACAACGATAGCCAAAATAACCTGCAATCGTTTAATCAACTCACTCGTGAATCTTATCAAATCGATCTCTTTTTTTCTGGGATGATTCGCGACAGAGCAATTGTCTACTTAATTCTGGAGAACTTAACTGACAATAAATATTTTACGGTTCCGTATTACCCAAGGAAGGGAATAAGTTTCCGTTTCGGTTTTGCATGGGAACTTTATAATTAGATGGTTTGACGTCCTGAAGATTAATTTGACAAATAAAGAGCAAAAACTTATATTTCATTCGTTTGAAAAATTTCAAACGGAAATAACATGACATCAGAAGAAAAAATAAAAAAAGATATTATCATTAATTTCGGTCATGCTTATACAGCTTTCGGACTCAGCAAGTTGATGGGGCATGTTGTTGCCTTATTGATCTCCTCGAACGAACCTCTCTCATTAGAAGAAATTGCAAAAACTCTCGGCAGAAGTAAAGGTCCGGTTAGTCAGATAATGAAAAGGTTGAGGGATAAGAATTTGATTAGGCGAGTATGGCAAATTAACAGTCGGAAAGATTATTACGAAATTCAACCCGAAATCTTTGAAAATGCTTTTAGAAATAATTTTGAATTAGTTAAGGCCAATACCAGATTGGCAAAACAGTTGAAAACAGTAGTGCAGAAAGAAAAATCTTCTAATCTTAATTACTTGAAAAAGCGATTGACCGAAATGCAAAAATTCTACGAATTAATGGAAAAGCATTTCGATAATTTTTTAAAGGAATGGTCAAAAGAAAGAGAAAAAATTTATAAGTAAATTTTTTTGTACTTAACGTTTTATAAATTTCAAACGTTAGAAATTTTAGGAATGATTATGTCGTTAGAAAAGAAAATAGCCGTTATAACTGGCGGAGCAAAAGGTATTGGAAAAGCTACGGTTCTTAAATTTTTAGATAGAGGAGCTACTGTAGAGTTCTGGGATTTGGAGGATGAAAAAGGGGGCAATTTAGTATCAGAATGTATGGATTCCGGTTTTAGTGTTTCATATCGAAAGGTGGATGTATGCAAGTATGATGAGGTTGAAACTGCAGTTAGAAATATCATAGAAAGGTATTCCAGAATCGATATACTCGTAAATAATGCCGGCATAACGATGGATGCGACATTGAAAAAAATGACACCGGAACAGTGGCAAAGAGTAATTGATGTTAACTTAACCGGGGTCTTTAATTGCACAAAAGCAGTTAGCGGTTATATGCTGGAACAGAATTCGGGTGTTATTTTAAATGCAAGTTCGGTAGTTGGTATTTATGGAAATTTTGGCCAAACAAATTATGTGGCAACCAAATCAGGCGTAATAGGGATGACAAAAGTTTGGGCACGTGAATTGGGACGGAAGGGAATCCGTGTTAATGCCGTTGCACCCGGATTCATTGCTACCGAGATGGTAGCTGCTATGCCTGAAAATATAATTAATATTGTTAAGGAAAAAACTCCGTTGGGAAGGTTGGGGAAACCTGAAGATATAGCAAATGCCTATGCGTTTTTAGCAAGCGATGAAGCTAGTTTTATTAATGGCGCTGTATTAAGCGTTGACGGAGGAATTATTGTTTAGCTGAAAGGAATAAATGAAATTTAGGAATTCTTATATCAAATCTGCTGGAATTTACGTTCCGGAACGTATCATTACAAATCAATATTTTAATGATTTATTGGGAGAAGATGTTGATACGTGGTTGAGAGAAAATTTAACAATTCGTGAAAGAAGATGGACTACCGAAGATGAATCAACTTCCACTCTTTCAATAAATGCGGCAAAAGTAGCTTTAGAAAGAGCAAATTTATCCGCTAAAGATTTAGATTTAATAATAGTTGCTACGGATACGCCTGAATATATTTCACCTTCAACTGCATCGGTTGTGCAGTATGAATTGGGTGCGTTAAATTCAGGTACCTTCGATGTTAATGCAGCCTGCGCTGGTTTTGTAACTGCATTAGATATTGGTTCAAAATTTATAAGAGCCGATGAAAAATATAATAACATTTTGGTTATAGGCGCTTATAATATGAGTAAATATTTGGATTTGCAGGACAAAAAAACGGTAACTCTATTTGCCGATGGAGCAGGTGCGTTTGTTTTATCTTCTACGGAAGAAGAAGATAAGGGATTCAAGTATAGCAGATTATTTACAGAGGGGCAGTATAATAGCTGGATGGGAATTTACGGAGGGGGAACAAGGAATCCAATCAAACAACAAGTATTGGAAAACAAGGATCACTTGTTAAAATTTGTCAAAAAATTTCCTAAAGAATTAAATCCCACTATCTGGACAAAAATGATTCGAGAAGCAGCGGAGAGCCTTGGGTGGGATACATCCGAAATTGATCACTTTTTTATGACTCAGATAAATATCAATAGCATTTGGAAAACATTGGATAATCTTAATGTCGATCGTTCGAAAGGGCATACGATAATGGACAGATACGGTTATACCGGATCGGCTTGTATTCCGATGGCTTTTAACGATGCATGTGAAAAAAATAAATTAAAGGAAGGAGATAAGGTTATATTTATCGGTTCCGGCGGGGGATTAGCATTCGCCTGTGCTGCATTTGTTTTATGAAATTATGAAAGGAACAGAAGCAAATAGTTTGATCTTTGCAGGTTGGGTTCTGATAACACTTTACGCAACTGTAACGCTTTTCTTTGTTATCAGGGGGGCATTAAAAATAAGGAATATCAGCGATTATGCTGTCGGAAATATTAACTTCTCTCCCGTTGCTGTCGGCTTGGCTTTAGCCGCATCTATGACGTCTGCTGCTACTTTTATAATTAATCCCGGATTTATAGCGCTTTACGGCTTAAGTGGATTTTTATCTTACGGTATTGTGCTTCCTGTTGCAGCTCTTATTTCCTTGGTGGTTTTAACAAAAGGATTTAGAAGGCATGGAAGTAATGTAAAAGCCTTAACTATGGCTCAATGGATGGCTACAAAATATGAAAGTAAAGGTTACGGAATATTCTTTGCCTTTCTCTCACTTCTGTTAATAACATTCATTGTTTTAATAGTAGTTGGATTGACCAAGGTTCTTTCGAAGACATTGGATGCAAACGAATTTGCAGTACTAATCGGAATTGTGACTTTTATCTTTTGCTACATGATGTTCGGGGGCGCAAATTCAATGGTTTATACCAATTCAATTCAAGCGGTTTTGATGTTAATAGTCGCTTTTATTCTTCTCGGGTCGGGTTACGAACATTTCAGCAATGGAATTCATGGTTTTCTTCAAAAGTTGGAATCAATTGATTCTAAATTGGTTTTAACTACAAATAAAGAGAGTTTTTTGTTCAGGGATTATTTCGAAATTTTTGTTGCACAAATAATTATCGGAGTTGCGATTGTTTGTCAGCCTCACATTATAACAAAATCGTTGTTGTTAAAAACAGAAAGAGACGTTAACAGGTATTTAATAACGGGAGTAATAGTCGAATTCATTTTCTTCCTGGTTGTTTTTGTGGGTTTTTATGCTCGCATAACATTCCCGGATTTAACTGTTAACGGTGTTCCTCTAAAATTAGACGGAATAGTCTCTGCATATGTGGTTAAGGAATTTCCAGTGATTCTGGGTTTAATCGTAATACTCGGTTTAATTTCCGCCGGAATATCAACTTTAGAAGGACTAATTCAATCTTTATCAACAACAATAACATCGGATATCATAAAGCCGCTTTTGCGTAGAAAGTATTCTTTGAACAAAGAGGAGAATAATAAAAAACTTATTCTTATCAATAAAATTGTGATAGGAGTTCTGGCAGTTATTACCGTAATTCTTTCATACGACCAATTGATTAATCCGAAACTAAGCGTGGCGATTTTTGCTCAAAACGGAGTTTATGCTTATTTTTCAGCGGCATTTTTGCCTATTTTAATTGGACTTTTCAACAAAAAAATAAATAATAAGGTAGTAATTATTTCTTCTTTAGTTGCTATAGTCGTTCATTTTCTGATGTATTATGCTAAACTTCCCGTCCCGTTTACTTCAGCAACCGGTGAAAATCCCGGAGTTGCAGCCGCCATTGCAATCTTAGTTTCAATCATTTCTGCAATTATCTCATATCAATTATTTAAGGAGAAGGAAAGTGTTAAACTTTCATATTGATTGGATTGCAAAATGGGCTGAATATACTCCGAATAAATTCTTTCTAAGAGAATATGAAAGCGGGAGAGAGTGGACTTTTGCAGAGTTTAATGAAGCCTCGAATAGATTGGCTAATTACTTGATTGATGAAATAAAGTTAAAAAAGAAAGATAGAATTGCCGTTTATTCTTCCAACAATGCCGAATATGTTCTTCTGTTTACAGCATGTATAAAGACAGGGATTATACTTGTTCCCCTAAATTATAGATTGGCTATTAGAGAGTTGGAAGTAGTTATTAATGATGCCGATCCAAAAGTAATATTTTATGAAGATAATTTTGAGGATAGTGTAAATAAATTATCATCAAATTGCAGGAAGATAAAAGTATCAAAGATAGCGAGCTTTTGGAACAACGCTGAGATTTGCGATAATTACATAGATCGAACTATTACCGAAGATGATTATGTAATGATATTGTATACTTCCGGAACAACGGGAGTGCCCAAGGGGGCGGTAATTACTCACAAAATGCTATTCTGGAATAGTGTTAATACAAATTTAAGATTGGATTTAACTTCGTGCGATCATACGCAAAGTTATGCTCCGTTCTTCCACACAGGAGGGTGGAATGTTTTATTTACTCCGTTTCTTCATTGCGGAGCTTCGCATACGTTGCTTAAAAAATTCGACGCTGATTTAACACTGGATTTAATGGAGAAAGAAAGAACTACTCTCTTCTTTGGTGTTCCCACTATGCTTCAATTAATGAGCGAGTCGAAAAAATTTAATTCAGTCGATTTGTCTTCAGTAAGATATGCCATAGTCGGAGGAGCGCCAATGCCAATACCTCTCATCGAAAAATGGCATGAGAAAGGGGTTTTCATTAGACAGGGATACGGGCTTACCGAAGCGGGACCAAATATATTTTCTCTTCACCATGTAGATGCAATCAGAAAAAAGGGATCGATTGGTACGCCTAATTTTTATGTTGATGTTAAACTGGTAAATGAAAACGGTGATATCTGTTCCGTGAATGAAGTTGGTGAATTATGGATAAGCTCTCCGGTAGTTACTCCGGGATATTGGAAGAATGGAGAGTTGAATAAAGATTCTTTGACCGATGGTTGGTTCCGTACAGGAGATTTAATGAAATATGACAGCGATAAATATTTTTACGTAGTCGACAGAAAGAAAAATATGTTTATCAGCGGCGGGGAGAATGTTTATCCTGCCGAAGTTGAAAAGTTTCTTTATACCAATCCAAAAATTAAAGAGGTTGCAGTTATAGGCGTTCCTGATGAAAAGTGGGGTGAAGTTGGTAAGGCGTATATAGTTCTAAATGAAGGTGAAAAAGAGGATGCAAACGAAATCTTTAATTTCTGTTTAGGAAATCTTGCAAAATATAAGATTCCCAAGTATTACCGGTTCTTAAAAGAATTACCTAGAAACGAAGCCGGGAAAATAAACAGAAAAAAATTATTAGAATTAGACAATTATCCACAACTAACAAAAGGAGAATAAAATGAAAAAGATAAGCGTATATTTTATGATAGTGTTGCTATCGCTCACATTTTTTTCTTGTAAAAGTGACAACGGTGTAACTGAACCCGAAAAGGTTCAAGAAGATATCGTTGGTGTTTGGGTATCTGAAGGGGAAAATGTTGCTCCGTTATTGGTCGCATTATTAAATGTAACGAAATTAACAGCTGTCTTTAACCCCGATGGAACATACGCGGTTACCCAAGAAGATACCACGGGTTCTTCATTTACATTAGCAGGAACTTATTCTGTTTCTAAAAGCAACGTAGGCAATATTTATACAATTAAAGTTAATCAGCAATCCCCGATACCTGTAACTTCCGAAGGAATTTATGAAATAGATAAATCTACTACTCCTTGGACGATGAAATATGAAATTGTACAGACTAATCCGAGTATTGCTGCAACTCCTCCTACTCCAGAGGGAGGTTTCGGAAGTACAAATAACGGTGTGATGGGTACTATGAATGTCCAAAAATTCGTGAAACAATAAATTATTTTTTAAGGGGTGAACTTAGTATGAATCCAATGTGTACTCCAATGCTATTGTTCACTCCTTTTTTTATTTTATTAAATATCATGGGATTGATATGAAGAGGTTAATTTCAATCTTCCTAATATTAATTAATGGAATAATATTTTCACAGAATAACCAATGGGATTTTGATGCCACTAAAGTTCCGCAAAAGCCAGCGAAAGAATTTCAATTCCTTGCGTTTTACATTAACCAGGCAGTCTTGAATAATGTATATTCGTCAAATGATTTTTTGAAGGGACAGACAGTCGGTAGGTTGTTTGGAGGCAATACGACAAGTACCGGGCAGCAATCTTTTTATTTTGAACAGAGATTAATCCCGTTTTTAATTTACCAACCCAAATTATTGAACGGCAAAGCTTTACTTCGAATGTCATTTGAAATTGATTGGACTTGGGGAGATGTATCCTATGGTTCCGGAGGAAATTTCGGATCGGCAATTTCCGCCGACCAAGTAAATATTCAAACACAAAATTTAGAATTGGAGTTTAAGCCGTTTCCTAAATTTACAATTAACCTCGGCTTGCAAAGATTATTTGACACACCCTACAATCCGTATAGAACATTTTTTTCGAGAATGACTAAAACCGGTTATAGGCTAATGTATTGGGGAACGGACGCAGTTGGATTAACATTGCGGTATGACGGTGAATTTTCGAGATTCAAATCCGGATACTATCAGTTATATGAAAACAATCCCAACCAAAATGATGACGTCGCTTTGTGGGAATTTACTTTTGAACAGGATGTCCTTCCCGGTTGGAGCCAAGGCATAACTGCTTATTATATTTACGATCGTGCGAACGGTGAGGGAGGCGTTTCTATTTTGGGACAAGGATTAGCCAGCACTTTGGGGGAATATAATGGTGTTTACAGATTTCCACTTGGAGGGAATCCTTATCATGCAGATATTTTTTGGCTCGGAACTCACGGTAATTACAATCCTGAATATACAGACGGACGGTTTTCCGTTAATGGATTTTTAATGGCTAATTTCGGTAATGTGAAAACCAACGTTAACGGAGAATATGCTGATGCTGCTAGTATATTTGGTCTTGGCGGCAATTTAAGGTTCGGTTATAAATTTGGTGCAACAACATCGGATAACATAACAGCCGATATTATTTTCGCTACAGGAGATGATAACGGATTAAGCGACGATCGATATAGTGGAGTTATTACCGGAAATACTTGGGGGTCGCCGGGAGCAATTTTTATTTCGAGCGGTTCTTATTTGCTTTACCCACATGGTAATGTTGTCAACAGATTTATATCAGCTGTCAGCGACCTTTCTAATATGGGGTTTGGACAAATTGGCGGCAGTATAAATTTAAGTAAATCGTTTATCCCTAATAAATTAAACGTCAAAATTGGTTCTGCTTTTGCTTGGAGTTTGGTATCGTCCAATGGTGGGGGTAATATTATTGGTACCGAATTCAATACTATGATTGGATATAACCCGGCTGTATTTATGAATATTGAATTTTACGCAGCTTATTTAATGCTCGGAGATTTTTACGACAGTCCTTCTGTAAACGGTGGTGTAAAAGCAAGACCGAAAAATCCTTACACACTATTTACTGTTTTTAAATGGTTATTATTCTAGCAGGGGAGGTTTAAGAATGAAGATTAAAATAATAAATGTATTGGTCCTCCTGATGATTGCAGCAGCTTGTTCACCATACGGGAATTTAACAAAAATGGAATTTGAAGAATTGAAATATCCTTTTGCCGTTAAATTTGTGAAATTAAACGACGGAAGAAAAATCGCTTATGTCGACGAAGGTGAAGGGGATAGGACAATAATCTTCGTTCACGGGCTGGGGAGTTACTTACCTGCCTGGAAGAAAAATATAAGTCTTCTAAAAAATTATTACCGGTGCATTGCTTTAGACTTACCCGGTTACGGAAAATCGAGCAAGGAAATTCATTCTGGTAGAATGGATTTTTATGCCGATGTAATAAAAGAGTTTGCCGAATTATTGAGAATAAAAGAATTTGTATTAGCCGGTCATTCAATGGGTGGTCAAATTGGGATGGTTACCGCTTTGAAATATCCTGAAATTGTTTCTTCGTTGATATTAATTTCTCCAGCAGGTTTTGAAGAATTTCACGAAGGGCAAAAGGAATGGTTCAAGGAAGTGATGACTGTTGAAGGAGTGGCTTCAACATCTAATCAACAAATTCGTACAAATGTATATTCTAATTTTTATAATTTCCCGGACGATGCAGAATTTATGATTACTGATAGAATTGCATTGAAAGGAGCTAAAGATTTTAAAAATTATTGTTACACTGTTGTGCAATCAGTTAAAGGAATGGTTGATCAACCGGTAATTGAGCATTTGAATAAAATAAAACAGCCTGCATTAATTATTTTTGGGGAGAACGATCAATTAATTCCTAACCCATATCTTAATCCCGGATTTACTGAAGATATTGCAAAAGCCGGACATTCCAAATTGCCGAATAGTAAATTAGTTATGATTGAAAACTGCGGTCATTTTGCACAATTCGAAAAGCCGGATATTGTGAATAATGCTATAAGAGATTTCTTAAAGTGATTATTCGTTAAAATTGGAAACGCTTCTTATAGAATCGGTTGAAAAAATACCGCGATAAAGAGGGCAATATTATTTAATAATTATAATTATTCCTCCCAAAATTACAGAGTTTAGAGTGAATTTTTAAAATGCATATTAAACAAACATGTGTATTTTTTTCAATCGACTAAATGTGATTGATTTATGTAAAATTACCTGTAATTTTTAATGAAACTTAGGTATTTTGACTATTAATTATTCAAATAATTTGTTGAGGTATAAATGCGGTTGAAATTATTTTTGATATTATGTTTAACCTATATAGTTACGAATGCACAAACTCTGACTTGGGATCCGCTATTTGCAACGGATCAAGATTCCATTACAATTGTTTATGATGCAACGCAGGGTAATGGTGCCCTGGTAAATGTTTTTCCGGTTTATTTTCATACGGGGGTGATTACTAACCTTAGTACTGCTCCTAATGATTGGCGTTATGTTCAGACTCAATGGGGTTCTTCCAATCCCGCATATCAGATGGAATTTTTGGGTAATAATAAATGGCAATTGAAAATTCCTCATATAAGGAATTATTACGGTGTGCCTGCGAATGAGCAAATATTGGAATTGGCTTTTGTTTTCAGAAATTCTGATGGTTCAATTGTGGGCCGTGAATCGGATGGTGGTGATATATTCCTTCCTTTATCACAGGGAGGTTTATCGGCTCAAATATTATCTCCAGCTGATGAACCTTTATTCGTAAATATAGGGCAGCAAATAAATGTTCTTGCAGTTGCTCAAAATGCTTCTATATTTTCTCTATATCTGGATGATTCGTTATTAACATCTACAACAAACGATTCAATCAACTATACAATTACGGTTTCTTCGAAAGGGAAGAGAAGAATAATTGCCGTAGCCGAAGACAATCAAGGCGGTTACGATGCCGATTCAACTTATTTTTTGGTTCATTCTAACCCACAAGTAGTCGATCTACCTAACGGAATTGAAGCTGGTATTACTTATATTTCCGATACGTCTGTAGTTTTGGATTTGGTGGCTCCCAATAAGAATTTTATTTATGTAATAGGCGATTTTAATAATTGGGAAGTCGACCCGCTCTTTAATATGAACAAAACTCCGGACGGTGAAAATTTTTGGATTGAAATCGGAGGATTAGAGCCGGGGATGGAATATTCCTTTCAATATTTAGTCGACGGTCAAATCAGAATTGCAGATCCGTATTCCGAAAAAATACTCGATCCTTGGAATGATAAATACATCGATCAGGAAACATATCCTGATTTGATTCCATACCCTACCGGAATAACCAACGATGCTGTTACAGTTATACAAACCGCTCAACCGGATTTTAATTGGACGGATGCAGGTTACCAAAAACCAGAGAATAAAGATTTAATTATTTACGAATTATTGATTCGCGACTTTTTGGAAAGTCATAATTATCAAACATTAATTGATACGCTAAGTTATTTAGAAAGTCTCGGTATTAATGCAATCGAATTAATGCCGGTAACCGAATTTGAAGGAAATATTAGCTGGGGATATAATCCATCATTTATGTTTGCCGTCGATAAGTATTACGGACCGGCAGATGAATTTAAGCGTTTTGTAAACGAATGCCACAATCGTGGAATTGCCGTGATAATGGATTTAGTGCTCAATCATCAATTTGGGCAGTCTCCCTTGGTAAGGCTTTATGCCTCGGATCACTATGGTCCTCCCACAGAAGAAAACCCTTGGTTTAATGTTACTCCACGCCATCCTTTTAATGTCGGTTACGATATGAATCACGAAAGTCCTTATACGCAATATTTTGTTGATCGCGTTAATAAATATTGGGTCGAAAAATTTCATGTTGACGGTTACCGCTATGATCTGTCGAAAGGCTTTACGCAAACATATTCAGGCACCAATGTGGGAATGTGGGGGCAATACGATGCTTCGCGTATAGCAATACTTAAAAGAATGAAAGACGCATTATATGCCGTTTATCCGGGAACCTATATGATACTTGAACATTTTGCCGATAACAGCGAAGAGAAAGTATTGGCGAATTATGGTTTTATGCTTTGGGGTAATATGAATCACGATTATCTCGAAGCTGCGATGGGCTATTCATCCGACTTTGGATGGGCTTCTTATAAGAACCGCGGATGGAGTCAACCGAATTTGGTTGCTTATATGGAAAGTCACGACGAAGAAAGAATGATGTATAAGAATCTTATGTGGGGAAATTCCAGCGGTGGTTATAGCGTTAAAGATCTAAATACCGCCCTACAAAGAGTTAAATTGGCAGCGTCCTTTTTCTTTACAATTCCCGGACCCAAAATGATTTGGCAATTCGAAGAGCTTGGCTATGATGTTTCCATCAATTACGACTGCAGGACTTGCCCAAAACCCATCCATTGGGATTATCTTAACAACGTATCAAGAGTAAATGTTTATAAAACATTTAAAGCCTTAGCAGATCTAAAAAAGTATGATGTATTCAGAACCGATAACTTTACACTCAGTACAAGTACTTTCGTAAAGAGAATCAATTTATACGATTCATCTATGGATGCGGTTGTTGTTGGTAATTTCAGCGTCAACAACGGTTCTATAAATCCCAAATTTACTAAAACCGGTTATTGGTACGATTACTTTTCCGGCGACAGCATAAATGTTGTCAATACGACCGATCCAATTCCTTTACAGCCCGGGGAATTTCATATTTACACTTCCCAAAGGCTGCCTAAACCGGAAGACGGTATTTTAACGAGCGTTAAATCATCTGCAACCGATGAAATGCCTACTGAGTATAGGTTAAATCAAAATTATCCGAACCCGTTTAACCCATCTACTATAATTAAATTTGCAATTCCGGCGGTTGACAAACAGAATAATTCTTCCCAACAATTAGTGCAATTAAGGGTTTATGATGTGTTGGGACGGGAAGTTGCCACTCTTGTAAACGAGTATAAATCACCTGGTAATTACGAAGTGGAGTTTGATGCTTCCGGTTTATCAAGCGGAATTTATTTTTACAGATTAACCCACGGTGAGTTTTCAGCCGTGAAAAAGATGATTTTGATTAAGTAGTTATATAACAAGATTGAAAAAAGAAAAATTATAAGGCCGGGTTATCACCCGGCCTTTTCTATTTTGTATATTTAACACACTTCAAAGAGTGTATCGCCTTACACTGAACGATCGAAATAAATCTAGTACGTAAAGGGATAAGTTATTTCTGGCGCCGCAGTTACCCAATTGGTTCAATTGAAAGTATATGATATTCTCGGTTGTCTAATTGCCACTATAGAGAATGAGAGGCAAGCGCCTGGGAATTATGAGGTTGAATTTAACGCGTCAAATCTTTCTTCGGGTGTATATATTTACACTCTTAAATCTGGAAATTTTTTATAAACACGTAAAATGATTTTGATGAAATAAGGAAATGAAACGCAATTTTATAAAACTTTTTGAGTATAACGATTGGGCGAATTCAAAACTTATCGATTATATGATGAGTTTGGATTCGCCCCCCTTAAGGGGCTTAAAGCTTATCAATCATATTGTGGCCTCTCAGGATGTATGGTTCGAGAGAATAATAGGGAACAGCGATCATTCGATAGAACTTTGGGAAGAGAACAGCCTGCAGGAATGTTTCGTCCTTTCGAAGCAGAGTACGCATAATTGGGTTCATTTTATAAAACGCTCAACGGAAAAAAGTCTGCGGGAAGATTTTACTTATATTAATTCGAAAGGTGAGGAATATACTAGTTCGGTGAGCGGAGTTATAAATCACGTGCTAACTCATTCGCATTATCACCGCGGTCAGGTCAATGCACTATTGCGAGCCGAAGGCTTTGAGCCGCCAAAATTGGATCTTATCTTTTATTTGCGAAAGTAAGCTTCTTCGCGAATTCGGAAAAGATCACAGCGGATGAATTGGCTACGTTGAGTGACTCTGCATTGCCGAATTTGGGTATGGTTATTATATCGTTCGCAATATTTAATATTTCCTCGGAGGGGCCTTGTGCCTCATTCGAAAACACCAAAACTGATTTCCCTTGCGGAGTGTAATCATATATTGATTTGCCGTTCAAGTCGGCGCAGAGTAATTTGTACCCTTCTTCTTTCAATTGCAGCAATTTTTTTGTAAAGTTTTTTGTTTGTTCTAAATTCAGACGGAAGAAACTTCCCATCGAAGCACGTACCGCTTTGGGATTGTACATTTCCGCCGATTCACCGCTTATCAGCAAATCGTTTATACCGAACCAGTCGCAGTTACGCATAATGGTACCCACATTTCCCGGGTCGGATACATTGTAAAGGGCGGCAATTATTTCAGCGTTCTTATTTATTCTTTCTTCTTTTTTAAGAACCGCAAAAGCTATGCCCTGCGGAGTTTTTGTATCGCAAATTTTTTGAAGTTCCTTTTCGGAAACGGTAAATAAATCTGCACCTTTTCTTTTTGTCGCTTGTCGAAGCAAATCGAAATCCGTTAAATCATCCAGCGCAAAAACGGCTTCAATCTGAAAATCCGAATCAAGCAAATCCCTTCCTATGCGCAGACCTTCAACAATGAATTTGCTTTCTGTTTCTCGAAACTTTTTCAGTTTAAGCGAGGCGTAATATTTCAATCTGTTTTTGCTTAAATTCATAGTAAAGGTTTGTAATCAAATTCTTTGTTGTCAGTTTCCCCTTTGGCTAAATCATCTAAATATTCCCAGCTGTAAACACCCGTGTCGTGGCCGTCGGCCCAGGAAATTTTTACGGCATAATTACCCACTAAATCAATTGATTTTATTTTATACATTGCCTCGCCTGTCGAAATACGTTTTGGCGGGCGAATGGTTCTTAGCAGAATCGTTTCCCCTTTACAATTTGCACAGGGACATTGTTCTCTCAAGTATTCCAATCCGATAGCAGTCTTTTTATCGTTCTGCCAAATAATTATTAAATTCTTATCTTCTATTTTTATAGATTTGGGAGTCATATTCATCCAAAAAAATTATTTGAACAAATATACAGAAATCTTGCATAGAAATGATAAAACTATTAGATTTGGGACTTCAAATTTGTTCTTTTGTAAAGATTGTGATAATTGAAAATTTGAAAAGATAAAAGCTGGCATAGCTCAGTTGGTAGAGCAGCTGATTTGTAATCAGCCGGTCGGCGGTTCAAGTCCGTCTGCCAGCTCGAAAAACCGCCTAATATGGGCGGTTTATTTATTTTAAATAGCCCCTTCATAAAATATGACTTTATTCGCATTTCAAAAGACCTTAGGCGAATCAATAGCAACTCTTTTTATTTAAAGAAGTGAATCAAATCGCTAGCTAGTTAAAATAGCGTTTTTTAGTTGATATAATTTCTTATCCCAACAATATTGCGGATTATCCTTCTGTTTTATTCTATTTATTTTTCCCGTAAATCAATTATTTGCCTAGTTAAGCTCACTCATTCCGGATGGTGGATTATTAAAAAATCCGGATTGAATCACTTCGTTGAATAATTTAAATCCCTCCCTATTTGATAAAAAGAATAAATATGTTTAAGTTTAAAACGGTAAAGTTACCGGTTAAGTAAATTATGGGAAAATATAAAAAACCGACATTAAAAGATATTGCCGATAGACTTCAGGTTTCGAAGGTGACCGTATCGAAATCGCTGCGTAATCATCCCGATGTTTCAGCAGAGATGAAGCGAAAGGTGCAAGAAACGGCAATGAAATTAGGATATATTCCTAATAAAGCTGCAAGTATGCTTTCCGCAAGAAAGACGAATACTATCGGTCTAATTGTGCCGAAAATAGCGCATTCGTTTTTCTCTTCGCTTATCGAATCCATTTATAATTATGCAGGGGATAACAAATACGAAATAGTATTAACCTCTTCGCAGGAAGATCCGGAATTGGAAGCGAAGCATTTGTTAACTATGATCTCGATGAAAGTCGATGGAATTATTATTTCCGTGACAAAAGATTCGGTTGATAAATCCATTTATGATGTAGTTAAGAAAAACAATATTCCAATAGTGGAAATAGACAGAACCATTGATGAATCGTTAACAAAGGTCGTTTTTGATGATGTCGGCGGAGCATTTAAGGCAGTTTCCCATGCAATTAAAAAGGGGTATACTAAAATTGCTTTCGTAGGAGGCAACCACAAAGCGCATATCGGAAAGGAAAGACTAAAAGGGTATTTAAATGCTCTGAAAAGGTATAATATAAAGAAGAATAAGAGCTGGATTATTGACGGCGGTTTTACCGAAAAAGACGGTTATAATGCCTTAAAAAAATTTTATGAACAAGATAATATGCCGGAATTGATATTTGCGGTAGTATATCCAGTGGCTATGGGGGTGATTTCTGCAGCTGATGAGTTGAAGCTTAAGATTCCTCGAGATATTGATTTAATTAGTTTCGGCGATAGCGAAATGAATAAGTTCATTAAACCTCCAATTAGTTTTGTTAATCAAAGAACGGAAGAGATGGGCAGAATAGCTGTAGAAAAAATTATAGCTGCTATAGAAAGTGATGAACCTTTAATTCCGGAGAAAATAGTTATTACTTCAGATTTTATTCAAATGGGTACTTGTAAAATATAAAGGTGGGTGATGTTCGATAATTACAAATCTATATTGCATCCCGATAGATTTTTTGATCCATCGGAAGAAGTGAGAAATGTTGCCAGGGAAATTTACAGCGGTATTAAGGATTTGCCTATTATTTCACCTCATGGGCACGTTGATCCTAAAATATTTGCTTATAATAAACCTTTCCCTGATCCAACTGAATTATTTTTAATACCTGATCATTACATTTATAGAATGCTTTATTCTCAAGGTATAAAGCTCGAAGAGTTTGGCATTCCGGCAATAGATGGGACAGATGTTGAAAAGAATCATCGAAAAATCTGGAAGATATTTGCCGAGAATTTTCATCTGTTTTTGGGAACGCCGAGCGGCGTTTGGTTAACGCACGAATTTTATACTGTATTCAATATAAAGGAAAGATTAAATGGCGATAATGCTGATGCTGTTTATGATGAGATACAGAATAAATTAAAAGAACCCGATTTCCTTCCACGCAATCTTTTCGAGAAGTTTAATATTGAGGTACTTTCTACAACTGATTCCGCTAGTGATGACTTGCAATATCATAAAATGATTAAAGATTCAGGGTGGAATGGAAGAATCGTTCCGACTTTCCGTCCCGATGCAGTGACAAATATTAACAAGCCAAATTGGAAATCAGAAATAGAAAAACTATCTCAGATTTCGGGAATTACTATTGATTCATATTCAAAATTTATTGAGGCGTTAGAGAATAGACGGGAATTTTTCAAAAGCATGGGAGCGGTTGCTACAGATCATGGAGTGGATTCACCATATACGCATGAGCTGGATAAAGCGGAAGTTGAAAATATTTTTCAAAAAGCGCTCAATGGTGAAGTTTCGAGCGAAGAGGCTTCACTATTTACTGCTCATATGTTAATTGAATTTGCGCGGATGAGCATTGAAGACGGTTTGGTAATGCAAATTCATCCGGGTGCATTGAGGGATCATAATGAATTTATTTATAACAGATTCGGTTCAGATAAGGGTTGCGATATTCCGGTTCAAACCGAATACACAAAAAATTTAAGGGAATTGCTGAATAAGTATGGCAACGATTCACGTTTGAAAATTATTTTATTTACGTTGGACGAATCGACTTATTCACGCGAATTAGCGCCATTAGCAGGGCATTATCCGGCTTTAAAACTTGGTCCTGCTTGGTGGTTTCATGATAGTATTGCCGGAATGACACGATATAGAGAAAGAGTAACAGAAACAGCCGGATTTTTCAATACGGTTGGTTTTAACGACGATACACGTGCTTTTCTCTCTATTCCCGCACGTCATGATGTTGCTAGAAGGGTTGACTCAAATTACTTAGCCAGGTTAGTTGTTAAACATATTATTACTATCGATGAAGCAAAAATGTTAAGTAAAAAACTCACTTATGATTTAGTTAAAAAGGGATACAATTTATGAGTTATTCAGATTTAGTCGAAGAGATTATTCAAAAAAAGGGGCAAAATGATTCGAATAATAGTTTTGAACTCTTATTAGGGAGTGAGAACTATTCTGTATTTGCAAAATCAATCCAAGTGGAATCCGATTTTTGTGCCTTTATGATAAAAGAAGGTTATTCCAAATTTTTAATGGTTTTATTTGATAAAAATAATGCCGATAAAATTAATTTTATCGGGAATGATATTAACTTAGACGACGAAACGGTATTGCGCAAGTGTTCATTGAATGTGGAAAATTCTATAAAGCTTCAGGAACACTTTAAATCTCTTAAACCGAAGGTTTTCGGGCTGAAAAATTCTTTCGGTTTCGGCGATAGACTTGGAATTGCAAATGCCGGTCACTTGAGAAGCTTGGACGGATACGATTTCAAACCTATTCTTGCCCAGCAGTCGATTAGGGAATTAGGTAGAACTCAGAGAAAACCGGAAGATGTGATGAGCGCTGCTGTTTTTGCCGCTTTTCAAGAGGGGTGGCTTGATGGATTCGGTGCGGATGCCGATCATTTGAAAACCCAAGAAGATGTTGATCTTATGCTACGTGAAGGATATACCTTCTTTACTTTCGATCCGAGCGATTATGTGAATAATGACGCCGATTCCTTAAGTGAAGAAGAGTTGGATTCCATATTAAGTGAATTTGATTGGAATGAATTTGATTCGAACTATGATCAATTAAACCGAAATTACTGTTTGAATGCAGTTGAAATTAATAATGGCGAGCTTTCTCTTAATGTTACTGTTACAGAGTTAAAAAGAGCTTTGGTTAAATATGGGAATGCTCTGATTTATATTAAAAAGTTATTCGATTATTTGACGGAAAGAAAGGGTTCGAATGAAATCGAAGTTGAAGTTTCCGTGGATGAAACAGAATCGGTAACCACTGCTTTCGAACACTTTTTCATTTCAAATGAATTACACAGACTAAAGGTAGAATATATTAGTCTTGCTCCTAGGTTTATCGGTGATTTTGAGAAGGGTATTGACTATATCGGAAATATTGATGTGTTCGAGGAAGAACTTAAAAAGCATATATCCATTTTGAAACATTTTGGAGACTATAAATTATCGCTCCATTCAGGATCGGATAAATTTACAGTTTATAAAATCATTGCTAAATATGATATCCCGGTTCATATCAAAACGGCCGGCACCAGTTATTTGGAAGCATTGAGGGTCGTTGCTTCTGTGGCTCCGGAATTATTCAGGTCAATCTTGGATTATTCCCGCTCTCTTTATAACGAGGAAAAGAAAACATATCATGTCTCTGCAACAATTGAAAATACAAAACCTGCAGCAGAGTATTCTGACGAAGAATTACCCGATCTGTTAAACGATAATAACGCAAGACAAATTTTACACGTTACCTATGGAAGAATATTAACAGATAAAGATGAAGAAGGTAAATTCTTATTTAAAGACGAACTGTTTAATTGCCTTTTAGAAAACCAAGATTTATATGACGAATTCTTAAAGAAACACTTTATCAAACATTTATTGCCGTTTAAAGGGGTGAATTAATATGAAAGAAAAAATATTAAGTCGGATTTTAAGCATCAAAGCTATAGCTGTAGTTCGCTTGAATAGCGATAAGAACATATTCGGATTGGTTGAAGCGTTGGCAGAGGGTGGAATTCCGATTGTTGAGATAACAATGACAACGCCTAATGCGCTAAATATAATTGAGAAATTGTCGGAAAAATATTCCGATGATGTTACTATCGGTGTAGGTTCTGTTCTAAACAGAAAAATGGCTGAAGATGCAATTAATGCCGGTGTGCAATATTTGGTAAGCCCTATAATGAAACCGGAATTGATAGAAATAGCTAAAGAAAACAAGATTCCGGTTATGGTTGGCGCTTTTTCTCCCACAGAAATACAAACGGCTTGGGAACATGGTGCTGATATTATAAAAGTATTTCCTGCTAATATTTTGGGAATGAAATACTTCAAATCAGTTTTAGCGCCTATGCCTCATTTGAAAATGATGCCTACAGGCGGAGTAAATTTGGATAATCCCGGTGAATGGTTGCAGGCAGGTGCAGTTGCGGTTGGTATTGGTTCTGCTTTGGTTGACGGTAAAAGCGTAGAGTCGGGAGATTTTGAAAAAATTAAAAATAATGCGGAAAGAGTAATTACAAGTATTAAAAATTCAGGTAAGTGAGGTTTAAATGAAATATACGTTTGAAAATTTGAAAGATAAAATTTGTGTTATTACAGGAGGCGGAGGAGTAATTGGAAGCACTCTTGCAAAGGGCTTGGCTTCGGTAGGAATTAAAACAGCAATTCTCGATATAGATGAAGATGCAGCTAAAAAAGTTGCCGCAGATATTAAGAATGAAATTGGAACCGAATCGATTGGAGTTAAAGCGGATGTATTGAACATTTCCTCAATGAACGATGCAAAGAAAAAAGTTAATGATTCTTTAGGGGCAATTGATTTCTTAATTAATGGAGCGGGTGGTAACTCTCCAAAAGCAACGACTGCAGCTGAATTTATTAATTCCGACACAAACCTTGAAGAAACGTTTTTCGGGTTGAATACAGAAGGATTCGATTGGGTGTTTAACTTGAATTTTAAGGGAACTATAATTCCTACTATGACTATTGCACAGGAGTTAATTGAACGTAAGCAGGGAGTAATTGTAAATATTTCATCAATGAATTCTTTTAGACCTTTAACAAAAATCCCGGCTTATTCCGCTGCGAAATCCGCCATTAACAATTTTACCGAATGGCTTGCGGTGCATTTTGCAAAGAGCAATGTGCGTGTGAATGCTATAGCGCCCGGATTCTTTTTAACCAATCAGAACAGATTTTTATTAATTGATAAGGAAACAGAAGAATTAACACCTAGAGGAAAACAGATCCTTAATGCTACACCTATGAATAGATTCGGTGAACCGGAGGAATTAGTGGGAACTACTTTATTCCTATTATCCGATTTGTCACAGTTTATTACCGGTGTGGTGATACCGATTGACGGAGGGTTTAATTCATATTCGGGTGTATAAAATTTAATAAGGAGAATTAATTATGGGAATGGAACAAACTTGGAGATGGTACGGACCTGATGATCCGGTAACCCTTTCAGATATAAGTCAAGCCGGCGCTACCGGTATTGTGACTGCGCTTCATCATGTGCCTATTGGTGAAGTTTGGGATATGGAAGATTTATTAGAGCGCAAGAGAATGATTGAATGGGACGACTCTTGCAATCCTCCCAAGAAAAGAGGTCTTGTTTGGAGTGTGATTGAGAGTATTCCGGTTCACGAAGACATAAAATTAGGAAACTCTGAAAGAGATAAATGGATTGAGAAATATATACAAAGCATTCGCAATGTAGGCGAGATTGGAATAGAAACAGTGTGCTACAATTTTATGCCCGTTGTGGATTGGACAAGAACAAATTTGGATTTTATTCTTGATAATGGTTCAAAAGCTTTGGCTTTTGACTATTTCGAATTTGCGGCATTTGATGTTTATATATTAAAAAGAGAGAACGCTGAACAAAGTTATGATGAGGAAACTCTTGAAATTGCACGACAAAAATTCGAAGCAATGACAGATGATGAAAAGTTAAAATTACAACAAAACATAATTGCTGGTTTACCGGGGGCTCAAGAAGGATATACTCTAGAAGAATTTAAAAATCGATTGAAATTATATGATAACATAGATGAAGATGCATACAGAAAAAACTTAGAGTATTTCTTAAAAGCCGTTATTCCTGAAGCCGAAAAAGCCGGTGTCAGAATGGCAATTCATCCAGACGATCCGCCTATTTCTCTTTTTGGATTGCCGAGGGTTGTTAGTAAAGAATCTGATTTAGTAACGATGTTCAATATGTGCGATTCTGTAAATAACGGTTTTACATTATGCACAGGCTCGTATGGTGTTTTAGCTGAGAATGATCTTGCAGGTATGGTAAGGAGACATGGCGACAGATTGCACTTTGTTCATTTGCGTAATATTCGAAGATTGAAAAATATTAGTTTTTATGAAAGTGGTCATTTAACTGGCGATGTGGATATGTTCGAAATAATTTCAGCAATATTGGACGAGCAAGAAAGAAGGCACAATATTAAAAGAGCGGATGAAGTTATTCCGATGAGAGCGGATCATGGCTTAGCTATTTTGGATGATTTGAGAAAAAAAGTTAATCCCGGTTATACAGGAATTGGTCGCTTGAAAGGCTTAGCAGAGTTACGCGGTCTGGAAATGAGTATTGAAAAATTCAGATTGTTAAATAAAATATAGGCAAATGAAATGGTAAAGAATGTATTAGTAGCTCAATCGGGTGGTCCTTCGCCGGTTATTAACAATAGTCTGAGAGGCATTATTGAGACATGTAAAATGTTTCCCGAAAAGTTCGGTAAAATTTATGGTGGATGGCATGGAATAGAAGGAGTTCTTAAAGAAGAGTTGCTGGATTTATCGTCTCAGGATGAAGAAGAGATTGCATTACTTCGCACTACTCCTGCTGCCGGAAGTATCGGTACATGTCGCTATAAATTAAAAGACCACCAGCAGAAGGATTTTGCCAGAATTATTGATGTCTTAAAGGCTCACAACATTGGATATTTTTTCTATATCGGTGGTAACGATTCTCAGCACACCGCATTCAAGGTAAGCCAAATTGCCGAAGAGAATGGATTGGAGTTAGTGGCAATAGGTGTTCCAAAAACAATCGACAATGATGTGGGTGATAGTGAATTCACTTTAATTGATCATACTCCGGGTTATGGAAGTGTTGCAAGGTATTGGTCTCATATTATTCAGAATGTTAATGAAGAAAATGCAGGTTCTTCTCCGGTAGATCCTGTAATGGTATTGCAAGCTATGGGGCGCAAAATAGGATTTATTCCTGCAGCGGCTCGGTTAGCAGATCCGAAACGTGAGTTACCTTTGCAAATTTATATGAGCGAGTCGAATGTTACATTGGAAGAATTAGCCGATAATGTAAATGACCAATTGCAGAAAGACGGAAGATGTATTCTTGTTATCAGTGAAGGATTTGATGTAGGAAATAAAAGTGAAATAAAAGATGCCTTTGGTCATCCGGCATTCGGTTCAAGCAGACAATCGGTTTTTCAAACTGTAGTTAATTATTTAAATGATATGGGAATTAAGGCACGAGGTAAATCACGTGGGCAAGTGATGGGAACCGATCAGAGGGATACGGCAATTTATGCTTCTACAGTAGATTTGGATGAAGCATATAAGGTAGGACAAAAAGCAGTTGAAATTGCTCTTAGCGAAGAAAACGGCTGGATGGCAACAATATTAAGGGAGCCGGGATTCATTTATAATGTGAGGTTCGATAAGGTTCCTTTAGAAAAGGTTGCGCTTTCGGAGCGAGTATTCCCTGAAAAATGGATAGCAGAAAACAGGATTGACGTTACGGACGAATTTGTAAATTATGCTAAGCCTTTAATTGGCGAGGATTGGGTTTCTGTTCCAATAATTAATGGCAGACAGAGATTTACCAGATTCAAACCGATTTTTGCTGAGAAAAAATTAGAGGCTTATGTTCCGGAAGCTTATTAGAATAGAATTACTTTTGTAATCTCTTAGTTGAAATAAGGGATAATTCGGTTTTGTTCGTGATGAATATTAAAATAGGAGAAATTTAAAAATGCAAAACCCAGTTCAGCAGCTAAAGGACTTACAACCTGAAAAAGAATTTTTTGTTGGAATTGATTCTGATGGTTGCGTTTTCGATACTATGGAAATTAAACATAAGGAATGTTTCTGTCCTAATTATATTAATTATTTTAACCTTCAAAGAGTCTCTAAATATGCCAGGGAAGTTTGGGAATTTGTAAATCTTTATTCCAAAACTCGCGGCGCTAACAGATTTAAAGCGTTAGTCAGGGCAATTGAATTGCTCGAAAAAAGAGAGGAAGTTATTGCGCGCAATACAAAAATGCTCGATTTTACACCTGTAAAAGAATGGATTGCAAAGGAAACGAAACTTGGTAATCCAACGCTTAAAGAATATGCTGCTAAGAATAATATTGAAATAATCAATTTAATTTACGAATGGTCTGTTGCGGTTAATGAAGATGTTGCCAAAATGGTACACGATATTCCACCGTTTCCGTTTGTTAAAGAGTCGCTTGAAAAATTGACATCAAGAGCCGATGCGATTGTCGTATCGCAAACTCCGGTTGAGACTTTAACTCGCGAATGGGAAGAACATTCGATTGATGGATTTGTACGTCTAATTGCGGGACAGGAATACGGTACAAAGAAAGAGCATTTAGCATATGCAGCCGGAGATAAATATGATAGAAATAAAATTCTTATGGTTGGCGATGCTCCCGGCGATTATAAAGCAGCAGCCGAAAACGGATTTCTCTTCTATCCCATTATTCCGGGTCACGAAGAAGAATCTTGGGAAAAATTCTACAATGAAGCGATAGATAAGTTTTTTAATCTGGAATACGAAGGAACTTATCAGGAAAAACTTTTAGAAGATTTTGAGAATTCGTTACCGGAAAATCCTCCGTGGGAAAAAACTAAATAATTTAGTTCAATATTTGAATTAACTGAGCAGTAGTTTCTAGTTTCAAAATAAATTAGTAAGTAAGATGCAATTAAAATATAATATTGAATGGGATCCTGTTTTACATCGGTAAACTACTGCTCGGTTATCTTAAACAAATGCTGTCACATTTGGCAGGATTCCGTTTTATTCTTTCGAAACGATGCGTTCTTCTCCAGTACAGACAGAAGTGTTTCTTTGATATTAACATTATTCTTATTTTCCGACATTGCCTTCGGTTATTTTATTTTTGAATAACTGAATCATTAGTTAACAGCAAAGGAAAATTAATTTTGAAAAGAAAATTATGAATCGTAAAAACATAGCAGTGTTTTTAGCACTGCTACTATTATTGGGCAGCTGTACTAAAATGAGTAACGTAAAACATTTACGGCTGGCTCACGGATTAGCGCCCACCCACCCCGTTCATAAAGCAATGCTTTATCTTGCCGAAGAAATGAAGAAAAAATCAAATGGAAAAGTAATAATAGATATTTACCCAAGTCAGCAGCTGGGAACAGAAAGACAATGTATTGAGCTTCTACAAATCGGCGGTTTGGCTATGACTAAGGTCTCTGCATCGGTATTGGAAGGATTTGCACCCAAATTTAAAGTTTTTAGTTTACCATATATTTTCAAGAACGATGAACATAAATTTAAAGTGTTTGAGGGAAATATAGGTAAAGAGTTACTCTTAAGTCTGCAAAAATATCGTTTAAGGGGCTTGTGTTATTATGATGCAGGAAGCAGAAGTTTTTATACGAAGTCAAAACCGATTTACAAGCCTAAAGATTTAATTGGATTAAAAATAAGAACGCAGGAAAGTTCAACATCGGTAAAAATGGTGAATGCATTGGGAGGTTCGGCAACACCAATTGCTTGGGGAGAACTTTATACTGCCTTGCAGCAGGGAGTGGTTGACGGAGCCGAAAATAATACGCCTAGTTTTTATTTATCCCATCATTACGAAGTTTGTAAATATTATTCCATTGACGAGCATACTGCAGTGCCTGATGTGTTACTTGTCGGTACTGAAATTTGGAACAGATTAACTCCTCAAGAGCAAAAATGGCTGCGGGAAGCGGCGGATGAATCCTACGAATATGAAAAAAAACTATGGCAGGAAGCTACGCAAGCAGCTTTGAATGAAGTTAAAAAGGCGGGGGTGAAGATTATTCATCCTGATAAATCATTTTTTGAGGAAAAAGTTCAAGGTTTAATTGAAAGCTATAAGAATAATCCGGCAATTTATAATTTGATCAAACAAATAAAGACTGTAGAATAAAATGCTGAAAGTAAAAAACAAATTTGATGTAATCCTTAGTAATATAGTAATCGTTATTATGGGATTTATGGTACTGAATGTTTTATGGCAAGTGTTCTCGAGATTTATATTAAAAAGTCCAAGTTCATTTACTGAGGAATTAGCAAGATACTCATTGATTTGGCTGGGTCTTTTAAGCGCCAGTTATGCAACGGGTCAAAAATATCATCTTGCCATTGATTTGCTTGCAAGAAAATTAGAAGGGCGTCGAAAATTTTTTCTCGAAATCTTTATTGAATTATGTATTCTTCTGTTTTCTTTCAGTGTTATGGTTGTTGGCGGTATTAAGCTAGTAATAATTAATTTGGAGTTGAATCAAATATCGGCAGCATTACAGGTTCCACTCGGTTATATATATATGGTGATTCCAATAAGCGGTATAATAATGTGTTTTTACTCCTTATTTTTTATCGCAATTAATATGAAACAATTGAAACAAAATATATCATAACATTATGCATACTGTTGAAATAGTAATATTAGTTGTATCCTTTTTGTTTTTGCTTTCACTCGGTGTCCCGATATCATATAGTATAGGAATATCAAGCTTATTAACAATGTTATTCAGTATTTATACAATGCCGGCATTAACTACGGTTGCCGAAAGAATGGCAACTGCTTTAGATAGTTTTTCTTTGCTGGCAATCCCGTTTTTCATTTTAGCCGGTCAATTAATGAATCGCGGCGGGATAGCTAGAAGACTAATAGATTTTGCAAAGGTTATTGTAGCAAAATTTCCGGGTGGATTAGCATTTGTAAATATAATTGCAGGAATGTTTTTCGGTGCAATATCCGGCTCTGCCGTTGCGGCTGCATCTGCTATAGGTGAAATTATGACACCGGAAATGAAAAAGGAAGGTTATGATCCATCCTTTTCTGCCGCTATAAATATTACATCTGCTACTACCGGATTAATTATACCTCCTTCTAATATTTTAATAGTATATTCACTTGCAAGCGGAGGAGTTTCCATCGCGGCATTGTTTATAGCGGGGTATATCCCGGGTATATTGATTGGACTAATGCTGATGATTGCTGCATTTATTTTTGCTAAAAAACATGATTATAGAACAAATTACAAAATCACTTTTGCCGAGGGTGTAAAAAAATTCCTTGATGCTATTCCAAGTTTACTATTGGTTGTAATAGTAATTGGAGGAATAGTTGCTGGATATTTTACTGCAACCGAGGGCTCGGCAATAGCTGTGCTTTATTCTCTTATACTTTCATTTATATATAAAGAAATTAAAATCAAGGATTTGCCTAAGATACTATTAAACAGTGCTTCTACAACAGCTATTGTGATGATGTTAATTGCTACAAGTATGGCAATGTCTTGGGTGATGGCATTTGAAAATATTCCCCAAAATGTTGCTAGTTTTTTAATATCTATATCGGATAATCCGCTTGTGATATTACTTATTATTAATTTAATTCTTTTATCTGTTGGTACTTTTATGGATATGACCCCGGCAGTGTTAATCTTCACACCGATATTTTTACCAATAGCAGTTAAACTTGGAATTGATCCAATTCAATTTGGGATCGTAATGGTTATGAATTTGAGTATTGGATTATGTACTCCTCCTGTTGGTACTGTGCTATTTGTGGGATGCTCGGTTGCGAAACTTCCGATTACAAAAGTAATAAAGCCGCTTATACCTATGTTTATTGCGATGGTTATAGCCTTAATGCTTGTTACGTATTTACCGGAAATAAGTTTATTCTTACCTAGATTATTTGGATTTTAATTGCTTAATAAGAATATTAACAAGAAACTTATGCGGTAAAAAACATTTTTTTAGTGCAATAGAGAATTTACCTTTTGCTGTTCTGGTGCTACATTCAAGGAGTATTTTAACAATATAAAATTCCAAGTTTTCAGCTTGACTTGGGCGAGTTACGATAAAAAGAAGTGAAACAATAATTTAATTAAGCTATTATTACCTGAATTCCGTTGTTCTTCAGTCTTTTGTATTCTTCTTCGGGTATTTTATTATCAGTTACAATTGTACTGATTCTTTCGATTGGTGCTATATAAGAAAAACAGCGTTTCAAAAATTTACTTGAATCCGCAACAACAATAATCTCTTTCGAATTCTCAATCATAATCTTATTTAAATATGCTTCTTCAGTATTGGGTGTTGAAATACCGTAGGTCGAATCAATTCCATCTACTCCCAAGAAAACTTTATCGCAGTAGTGATTTTTTAATATTTGTTCAGAAATTGGTCCGACGAATGAGAGAGACTTATTCCGTAAATGTCCTCCAAGCATAATGAACATAATATTTTCCAATCCCGCTAATTCAGCGGCAATATTCAAGGCATTTGATAATACGGTTAAATTGTTAAAATGCTTGAGATTTTTTGCTACCTCCAGTGTGGTAGAACCGGAATCAATTATAATCGTATCACCTTCGTTAATCAATTCAGATGCTTTTTTCCCAATCAATCTTTTTTCATTAAGCATCTTTTTCTGTTTTTCATAAAGATGAAAATCAATTCCAACCCTGTGCACTTTAAGTGCGCCGCCACGCGTTCTAACGAGCAAGTTCTTTTGCTCCAATTGATCGAGATCATTTCTAATAGTAACAGTACTTACATTAAATTTTTTGCTTAATTTAATTACGCTTACTTGGCCTTCAGATTCGAGAATTTCCAAAATCTTTGCGCGCCTGTCTAATGAAATGTCTTTTGATAGTGGATTTTCCTTCTGCATAGAGTACGTCCAAAAAATATTTAAAACTTTAAGTGTTTATTTAGTGAAATTTTATTTAAAAACAAAAACGAAAAGAAAGGAAAAGAAAATATTTGACAAGAATAAAAAAGTTTATTAACTTGCAAATACTTTCTTATGCTATTAAAGAAAGTAAATTATAACGAAAGGAATGATAAAAACGACGGTCTATTATGTGACTTACGTGGCGAAGCTATGCTTAGTATGATGTAAAAATTGATGTTAATAGAATTATAATCTTGAAACTCTCAGAAAATAATCTTTCCCCCAAAAATCGATTTTTAGTAACTTCACGAAATTCATTACATTTTTTATTAAAAACATATTACTGGATTAACTTAAATTAGAAGGAAATTATTTTGAAGAAAAAATGGTTACTTTTCGCAATTATTCAGACTATTTTGGGTGGTGTGTGGGGAGCCTTAATTGAAATCCCCGATAGAGCTGGTTTTCCTACCACACTCGGATATATAATTTGGTCTTTTACAATGATAATTCCCACTGTAGTTACTCTTAAAGCAGCAAATTGGAAAGTAGAATATAATCCACGTGCGATAATATATGGCTCACTTGTTGGATTGTTTGGAGCAGGCGGTCAGTTGGTTTTATTCCAAGCATTGCGCATTGGTCCAGCATTTTTAATTTTTCCCATTATCTCTTTGGCACCGGTAATTACAATTTTAATGGCTTACGTATTTTTGCGTGAAAGAACTTCAACCTGGGGTTGGTTGGGAATTGGTTTGGCAATTATAGCTATTCCTTTGCTTTCATATCAAAGTGCTGACGGTAGTGGAAGTTTTAATTTTGGAATATGGACGATTTTATCATTACTGGTATTTTTTGCCTGGGGTGCGCAAGGCTTTGTAATGCGTTTTGCAAATAGAATTATGAATGCAGAAAGCATCTTCTTTTATATGGCATTAACTGCAATTCTTTTATCTCCGGTTGCTTATTTTATGACTGACTTCAGTCAGGAAATAAATTGGAGTTTTGATGGTCCATATTTGGCTTTTTTAATTCATATTATTAATGCAGTTGCTGCTTTGCTGTTGGTTTATGCCTATCGTTATGGTAAGGCAATGATAATAAGTCCTTTAACAAATGCTGTTTCACCGGTTATAACTATAATTTTATCACTTGTGATTTATCAGGTAATTCCCAATGGTATTGTAATTATCGGAATGGTTTTGGCAATAATTGCTGCCTTTTTACTTACCATTGGTGAAGAATAAACTGTAAATAAATTATTAAATCTTAAAGGTTCTAATGAATTCTTCTTCAAAACAGGTTAATGAAAATGAATCAACTTATAAAGTTGAGGATTTTTATAAAATAAATAAAATAGATGCGCATACTCATATATTGCACGATGCGAGTAAATTTCTAAAATCGGCTCAACAAATTAACTTTCAATTAATCTCAATAAATGCCGATGTTCCTTATTATCCTTATCCACCTTTGGAGGAGCAGCAGGAAATAATAAAAGCACATCAAAAAGAATTCCCGGGAATGCTGAACTATGTTACAACATTCAGTATGAAAAATTGGGATAGTCCTGATTGGGTGAAAGAAACGTTGGATTATCTAAAATATTCTTTCGAAAACGGAGCCGTTGCTGTAAAAGTTTGGAAAAATATCGGAATGGAGATTAAAGATAAAGATGGAAAGTTTATATTGATTGATAATCCTAAGTTTGATCCTATCTTTGATTTTCTTTCCGAAAACAACATTCCTCTTTTAGGACATATTGGGGAACCTAAAAATTGTTGGCTTCCTTTGGAAGAAATGACAGTAAATAATGATAAAAATTATTTTAAAAACCATCCTGAATATCATATGTATCTTCATCCGGAATATCCATCTTATGATGAAATAATAAACAGCAGAAATAATATGCTGGAAAAACATCCGGATCTAAAATTTATTGGTTGTCATCTTGCAAGTATTGAATGGAGTGTCGATGTAATTGCCGAGCATTTTGATAAATATCCAAATATGGCTGTGGATCTTGCAGAAAGAATATGTCACCTGCAGTATCAATCAAAACTCGATAGACAAAAGGTTCGTGATTTTTTAATTAAATATCAGGATAGAATTATTTACGGTACTGATTTAGAGATTGTAAAAGAAGATGATCCGGACCAATACATAGAAGAGATAAAAACGAAGTGGCTTGCTGATTGGAAATATTTCGCTTCTGAAGATGAATTGGAAGTGGAAGAAGTCAACGGAACATTTAACGGATTATCATTACCTAAAGAGGTTATCGACAAGATATATTTTCATAATGCTAAGAATTGGATATTAAGAAGTTGATGAAACTCTTTGAAATGACTTGTTTTCGAATTGAAACGTATCACTTTTACTCTAAAGTAAGGTTTTTATGTAATCATTTAATTTTTTGTGAAAATTATCAATCTTAAAATTATTAACTGTGTTTAAGTCAAGTAACCAATATAAAGAACTCCTACTAACCTCTCTCCTCAATCTTATTTTGCTTTCCAATTATTCCTATGCTTTAAATCAAAGCGAAAAACATCCCAAATTAATAATAGATGAAATTAAGTTATCTGAATTGAGCCAGGCAATCAATGGCTCAAAAAAGGATTTATATGAAAGCGTAAGAATTACCGCAGATAATTTTATAATTAACGAATTCCCTAATCGCATCGAACCCACGAACGAATTTAGATATATCGGAGAAACATTACCCACACTGGCATTAATGTATTTGTTAACCGAGGAAGAAGAATACTTTGCTAATAGTCAAAGATGGATAGAAGCATTACTTTCAATTAAAAATTGGGGTAACGAAGATGGAAATTTACTTAGAGCTGCGTGGTGTGTTGGTCTGGCAATAGAATACGATTGGTTGTATGATTATTTAGATGATGAACTTAAAGAAAAAATTGAGAAGCGTTTGCTTTATGAAGGATCAATTATTAAGAAAACAGCAGCTAAATATCGTGCATTGAGTAATCATCTTTTGATTGAAACTTCTGCCTTGGGTATAATTGGTCTGGTATTGTTGAAGCAAAATGAAGAGGCGAAAATCTATCTTAACCAGGCTGATGAATGGGCTAATTATATAATTAGCTATGCTCCTGCTGACGGTGCCTGGGGTGAAGGAATTCTGTATTGGCAATACGGATTAAGATATTTCCTAATATTCTTGAAATCCGCAGAAGCAGCAGGATATAAAAATTATTTCGAAAATTACGATTGGCTGAAACAGACGGGATATTTTCCAATTTATTTTTCTCTGCCAACTGAAAAAACTCAGGTTGTAAATTTTAGCGATAGTCCTTCCGAAGTAAATATTCCCGCTTTTATTCTTCATTTTCTTGCTTCAAAATATAATAATGGATATTTTCAATTTTTTGGAAATAAACTGAAAGCAAAGGGGAAAGACAAATTTAGCTGGATGGATTTAATTGAGTACGATCAGAATATCACTCCTAATAATATAAATACACTGCCAACTCTGCATCATTTTCACGACATGGGTTTTGTTATGATGCGGAGTGATTGGGGCAAAAGTGCAACAGTAATTGGTTTTAGATGCGGACCTGCCGCAGGACACAGAAATCAATCCAGTCCACTCAGACTTAAATATCATGGATTCGGCCCGGGGCACGAACACCCAGATATAAATAGTTTTTCAATTTTCTCAAAGGGTGAATGGTTAGCTATCGATCCAGGTTATACATACTTAAAGGAAACTCGTAATCATAATACAATTATTGTTAATAAATTTGGTCAAGCCGGTTCTAACGGAAAATGGCTGGACTATCTGGAGTTTGAAAGCAGGGAACCAGCACCGGAAATATTAATGGTTGAAAGCAATAATATTTATGATTATGTAATAGGCGATGCCGGAAATATATACGTGGATCAAGCAGAAATAAAGACTTTCAGAAGGCACCTACTTTTTCTTAAACCAAATATTTTAATAGTAGCCGATGAATTGGAAGCAAGAAAAGATTCCGATTTTGAATGGTTGATAAATGCAAAGGAAACTATAACTCAGATTGATTCGGTACAATTTATAATTAGGAAGAATAAATCTAGATTGGGTTTAAAACTACTTTCACCTTCCAAAGCTGACGCGAGTATAGAAGAAAGATATCTTGAGGCATCCGATTTGAAAAACGAATCAGATACCGGTTATACTACACTAAAAACCTTGAAATTTAAAATGAAAGACAAAAAAACTCTGCTTTATTTAGTTGTGCTATATATGCCAGATGAATATTCAGAGTTACCGAAGATAGTTAGTGAGTCTGATAGAATAGTAATAAATACAGAGAATGAAACTTGGTCGATAAATTATACCAGGGATAAAGAATCATCGAAATTCCCATTATTAAAAGTTGAAAATTGTAATCCGATGAAACCTTATTACTATTTTTCAAGTGAAGTTGGGAAGAACTGAAAGTAATATTGAAGCATTCGGAAACATAATAGAATTACTAACTAAATAATAAATATTGAATTAATTTATGGTGAGTCATATGAAATCGAAAAAGTATTTACGGAAAATTGTTGCTCTGCTCTTTTTATTTTCAATTCAATTATTTGCTCAAGGTCATGGAAAGATTCATGGAACTATTGTTGATGAATCAATAAATGATGTATTGCCTGGAGCGAATTTATTACTAGTAGGGACAGCTTTAGGGGCTGCAAGTGATATTAATGGAGAATATCGTATAGTTAATATTCCCGCGGGTAAATACAAAATGCGTGTTTCATATGTTGGTTATCAAGTAAAGATAATAGATATTGAAATTTTTCCAAATAAAGATTTAGAATTAGATATTTCCTTGAATCCCGTAATTATTCAAGGTGAAGAGGTTGTTGTTAAAGCCCAATTTGAAGGCCAAACTGAGGCGATTAATCAACAGTTAACATCCGATGAAATTAAGAATATTGTTTCAGCAACAAGATTACAAGAAATACCGGATGCAAATATTGCTGAGTCGATAGCAAGATTACCTGGTGTTTCTTTAACTAGAGAATCTGGTGAAGGAAGCGGAATTATTATTAGAGGATTAGCTCCCAAATTTAACAAGGTTACTGTAAACGGAATTGATGTTGCAAGTTCTGAAGCTGGTGATAGGTCTTCAAATCTAAGTATGATATCCGGTGAAAATCTTGCCGGGGTTGAAGTTTTTAAAGCTGTGTTACCCAATATGAGTGCAGATGCTATTGGTGGGGTTGCCAATATGGTTCTTTCAAAAGCGAAAAATGAACCTGTCTATATGTCAAGATGGTATGGAGCTTATACTGTACAGGAAAATGACTTTGCGCAATATAAAGGATTCGCTAGAATGAGTCAGCGTTTTTTTGATAATAGTTTGGGGGTCCAAGCTTCTATAAATATTGAAAGGAAAAATTTAAGCCGGGATAGACTTACTGCAAATTTTACCCAGTCAACTCAGTTGGACAGTACAATTATTTACGACATTAACAATGTATCAGCAACAGATAGAATTCAAATACGTAAGAGATATGGTGCAACTTTACAGTTGGATTATGGTGATGATAAGAACAGTTTTATGTTATGGAATTTCTTTAGCAGAAAAGATGATGATATAGTTAGCAACAGCCACTCCTTAGGTGGAAATAGTTCTTCCGCTACGATAGCATCTACTGTAAGTGAAAAAATTAATGATATGTTAATTAACTCTTTGGGCGGTAAGCACAATATTTTGGGGATGGAAATTGATTGGAAGTTATCTCATTCCTTTTCAATAAATAAAATTCCTTATACATATAGAATTAGTTTTGCAGAAGAGCATAGTGATAAACCTGATAGTAGGTTAAATCCTGAAGATTTTGTTGCTCAATTAACCCCGGATTCAAACGCTACTTATGGTAATTTTACCAATTATCTCGGCGAAACGAGCGATAGAAGATTTGGTTTCGAATTTAACACAAAGATTCCGTTTAATGTTGGTAATTCAATTTCCACTGTTCTTCAATTTGGTGCAAAATATCAAATAATGAAGAAGAAAAACGAAAACGATTATTATACATTGGAAGCAGCAGGTGGAACATTAAACATACGTCCGCATCAAGATTTGGGCTGGTGGTTAGACAGAGATTATAAACCGGAAAATTTCTTGAATGGTAAATCTAGTATTGGAATTACACTCGATCCTGATCGTGTGAGGGAATATTATAATTTGGTTAAAAATTATGATAATTTCCTTACAAGCAAATTTTATGGTCCGAATGATGACTATGAAATAGCTGAGAATACAACTGCCGCTTATATTATGAGCAAGATAAACTATAAACAACTCTTAACATTTATAGGTGGTGTTCGTTACGAAGGCGACGATAATAGTTACACAGGATATTACCGCTTGCAATTAGGTGGAAATCCTCTTCCGACCGGGAAATATGAAAAACAAGAGGCAAAGGTTAAGCGTGACTATTGGTTCCCAATGGCTACTTTAAGGATTAAACCTCTTAATTGGTTCGATATTCGACTTTCAGCTACAAGAACATTATCAAGACCTGACTTTTTATGGTTGATAAATTCTGAGGAACGTTCAGTAAGAACAGGAACTGATATAACTATCGGCGTACCGGATTTAAAACCCGCAATTTCAAAGAATTTTGATATTTATTTTTCAATATTTGAACCTAAATACGGGTTGTTTACGCTTGGATTCTTCTATAAATCAATTGATAACATTTCATACAGAATCAGACCCTATATCTCGAATGAAGAGGATGCACAAAGATGGGGTTTGCAAGAAAGAGACGGTATTCTAACTCAACGTTTTCTTGATATTCCGGTTAATGCTCCCGGAGAAACGATTATCAAAGGATTTGAAATCGATTTACAAGCGAACCTGATGTTCTTACCCGGAATTTTGAAAGGTTTTGTATTGCACGGTAACTATTCCAGATTATATTCTGATTCATTTTTACCATTTAAATCTGTTACAAGCTATTATGATTATGAAAAAAGACAATTAGTAACTATTCACAAAGCAGGTTTTAGAAAAGGACAAATGCCAGGGCAAGCTGAGGATTTAATAAATTTAACCTTGGGATATGATTATGAAGATTTCTCAATTCGTGCAACTTACTACAGACAAGGGGAAAGTTTAGATATTAATGGTGTAGGCGTTTCTCCTGATGAGGACAGATATGTTGATCCATTCAGCAGTGTGGAAATAAGCGCTAAATATAAAGTCTCCGATAATTTCAGTGTGTTGCTAAATGGTTCAAATATTACTAGCAGTCCTACTTCCCATAGACAAGCAAAAACACCCAAATACAGATTATATGAAAATTACGGGGCATTTTATAATCTTGGTATTGAATTAGGACTATAATAAGAGAATCCAATTATTCAATTTCACAATACAATAAAACACTATGTTTCTTTATAATTAAAAAAAAGAGGATTATTTAAACTATTCCAATAATCATTTTAAGATAATTTGATTTGGGCGAATTATAATAATCTAATCAGTAATAAATCCAAAACACTGTAATACATTAGTCTTTTTTATTGAATTTTATGACTTCAATTTTTTTAGGGATAAATAAATGTTAACTAACAAATTTAATTTCAAAGGAGGTGAGATTAAGAAATTAAACCAAACAATTAAATCATTTTTTAAACAAAAAAAGGAGAAAAAAATGAAAAAGTTCTCTTTCTTTATTGTTACATTGTTCTTTTTAGTAACAACTATGTCTATTGCTCAAACTATAGTTGAGCCCACAACACCAAATGCATTGAAGGAAGCAGTTAATAATGCGAATGCCGGAGATGTATTACTTCTCGAATATGGTGGAGTCTTCCCATTTGATGGCTCAGCTAAAGTCGATACAAACATCACCATTATGGCATATGAAAAAAATCCCGGTGATGCACAAACATTGCATAAACCTTTGATCGTTCCACTTCCTGATGCTACCGGTTCATATTCAAAAAGAATGTTCGACATTAAAGATGACTTAACAATTGTTAATGTGGAAATCAATGGTAACCATGGTGATGGTACAAATAGTAGACTTCCTTTTAATGTTAGAGCAAATGATGTTACTCTTATTGTAGATAATTGTGTAATAGGAGATTTTTATTATGCTAGTATCCGTACTGATAACCGCGCTGCTTTAATTGAAGTTACCAATACTTTATTCTTAGCGGATCGCCATATGGATCAAATAGATGTTGGTAGAACTATTGAGTTAAGAGGAAAAGGCGCTGGAAAAGTAGTTTTACAAAATAATACTTTTTGTAATGCTACAAGTATGTGGTTTCATAATGAAAAATGGGCCGCTGCCGCAGCTCCTATAGATACACTTATTATCGATCACTGTACTTTTATTCATCAAATGGGACAGCAACCGGCATTTGATATCCGTTCGGTTAAAAACTTTACTTTCACAAATAATGTAGTAACTAACGCAATGATGTTAGGCTCCGATAGATACAGTGGAAGAATAATTACTTGGGCAGGTGGATATTTGGATAGCAATAGAGTTACAGTGTTGGGACCATATTCCACTGTTGCATTCGTAATTGTAGATGTTGATACATTCCAAACACAAGCTAATTTCCATAATAATAACATCTTTACCGAACCGGCAGTATTTGATACATTATTCCAAACAGGTTCTGGAAGAATGAGCAAAGCTGCAATGTTTACAAATGATTTTAAAAGAATAATCGATACTACAGCAGCTTCATTCGAAGAGCAATTATCATTTGCAAGAGCACCTCAAACCCCATTTGCAATGATTACTGAATTTGTTCACAAAGTTGATACTGTTTCAGTTATCGATGATGAAAATGTTTGGTTGGCTGAAATTACAAATACAATGGAATTTGTAAATTACTGGGATTTGGATATGAGTTATGGAACTTCAGCACAATCATATACTGCAGCTGAAGACGGTTTCCCGTTAGGAGATTTAAACTGGTATCCTGACAAAAAAGCTGAATGGTTACTTACTGCAGTTGAACCTGAAGAAGGTTCAATGCCTTCCAAATTTACTTTAGAACAAAATTATCCGAATCCATTTAACCCAACAACAAATATTAAATTTTCTATTACAGAAAATTCATTTGTTACATTGAAAGTATATAACATCCTTGGTCAAGAAGTAGCTACACTTGTGAACAAGGAAATGGCAAAAGGTACGTATACAATGAAATTCGATGCAAAGAATTTAACAAGCGGCCTTTACATATATAAATTACAAGCAGGAAATTATTCCAGCAGTAAGAAAATGATGCTCCTTAAATAAAAGCAAATCTAATTTGCTTTTATACCTTTGTGATACAACCATGAGTGCAGCGTATTTTATATACTCTGCACTCTTTTTTATAAATAATCCCAGACAAGAAATTACATACAAAGAATTTTGTGTGTTTGAAAAAGGGCTGATTTGATAGATAAAACTATAAAATAAAAATTGAAATGAGATAAATTCCGTAAAGCATAAAATTGAAAATGATTTTAGATTTTGAAAACGAAGTAGAATTATTTAGTAAGGTAAAACAAGAATTGTTTACCGCTTTAGTCGGTGATGTATTGGACAAATTGGGATATACACATCAATTTTTATCACCTCGGATTAAACCGCTTGATTCTCGGATGATAGTTATTGGACGAGCACTACCGGTTCTGGAAGCCGATGTTTTTGCCGAGAAAATTGAGGGAACGGCAAATCCGATAATGGACAAGCCATTTGGTTTGATGTTTCGTGCTTTGGATGATCTTAAGACAAACGAAGTTTATATCTGTTCGGGGGCGTCTTATAATTATGCGCTTTGGGGAGGGTTAATGAGCACGCGTGCAATAAAGTTAGGAGCGGCAGGGGCTGTAGTAAACGGATATTCGCGCGATACAAATGAAATATTAAGATTGCAGTTTCCTACTTTTTCCTTGGGTGGTTTTGCTCAGGATCAGGGACCAAGAGGCAAAGTGTTGGATTTTCGTATTCCAATTGAATTTAATGGAATTCGAATTTGCCCGGGTGATATAGTGTATGGCGACAGAGACGGTGTTGTTATTGTTCCTAAAGATGTGGAAAAGGAAGTTTTCAGATTGGCATTTGAAAAAGCAAGAGGGGAAAAACTTGTGCTTAAAGCTTTGCAGAACGGAATGAGCGCAGTTGATGCTTTTGATAAATATGGAATAATGTGACTTTTAGATAGCGGAAATTAAATGAATAAGATTACGAAAATTTCTACAGCAGTTGTTGAAGCTAATTTTAATTGGACTTATGTACGTATATATAGTGATGCAGAAGGTGGGCTTTACGGAACAGGAGAATGTTTTTTTGCCCCGGGATTGGAAAAAATAATTCATGAATTTGAAGGAATTTTGATTGGAGAAGATTTTACTGATACCGAGCGACTGGTTGAAAAAATGCGCTGGGCGGCATCCGGCGCCGGTTCTTTATCCGGAATAATTTGGAATGCAATTACCGGTATCGAAGCCGCGTTATTGGATCTTAAAGGAAAATATTTGGGACTTCCTGTTTATCAATTGCTTGGCGGTAAATTTAGAGATGGGGTAAGAATTTATCTCGATTGTCACGCTGGAGATTCGTTGGAAGCTCTTTCAACCCTTTTGCAGCCGAGAAATCCTAATTGGTTAAATCACAATACAAATGAATATCAGTCACCCGAAGATGAAGCTGAAGCCTCTGCGGTTAGGGCTAAAGAAATGGCTGAATTGGGATATACCGCATTAAAATTTGATCTCGATTTACCTGGTTCTACTTTCGACTCGGCTGAAGGATATTCTTTGAAGAATTCTGATATAGACTGGATGGTTAATTTAGTGGAGAAAATTAGGACTGCGGTGGGTCCGGATGTTGATTTGGCTTTTGATGCACATTGGCGGTACCGCGCTAACGATATAGTGAAAGTAGCACGGCTCATCGAGCCTTACAATATTCTTTGGTTGGAAGATCCATTACCTCCATACGATGAACAGGGATTGGAATATCTTAAAAATCAAACCGTTACTCCTATTGCAACTGGCGAGAATTTACAACTAAGACAAGGCTTTTGGAATTTAATAGTTAAAGATCTTTGTGCAATTATAACACCCGATTTCCAGAAAGCTGGTGGGTTACTCGAAGGTAAAAAAATTGCCGATATGGCGGCTGCAGCAAATAAAGTTATAGCACCTCATATGATCGGAAGTCCTCTCGCGTTAATGGCAAGTGCTCACTTAAGTATGTCTATCCCGAATTTTTTGGCTTGTGAGTTTCATGCGCATGACGTTCCGTTTTTTCATGAGCTTTTAATAGAGGGAACAGATAGCTGGTTTAAACCCGGATGGGTTACTCCAAGCGATAAACCGGGATTCGGGGTTGAATTGAATGAGAAAGTTGTAAAAAAATATTTATTGCAAGGAAGCAGTTGCTTTGAATAATCAGGAATCAATTTCAAAAATATTTTCGTTAAAAGGCAAGCATGTTTTAATAACCGGTAGTACAAGAGGTATCGGAAATGCTTTTGCAAAAGCTTTTTTGAACGCCGGTTGCAATGTTTGGATACATGGGAGAAATGAGGATAAATGCAAAGAAGTAGCGAAAGGTTTGAATACACCATATTGGGTCGCTGCTGATATGCTTGACGAAAATGCAGTAGAAACAATTTTCAATAAAATAAATCAACATACCGGCAAATTGGATATTTTAATTAATAATGCTGCAATTGAAAAAATAAATCCTTTCGAAAAATTTAATCTGAAAAAATTTGATGAAACATTTCAGGTAAATGTTAGATCTGTAGTTAAACTTACTTATGCAATGTTGCCGTTGTTGAAAGCTTCGGATTCAGCATCTGTTATAAATATTACATCTATTCATCAAGAGATTCCCTATCCGCATAATATGGCATATTCAATGTCGAAGGCGGCAATTGGTATGTTCACTAAAACGCTTGCATTGGAATTAGCTCCTTTGGGTATAAGAGTAAACAATTTCGCACCGGGAGCGGTTAAAACCGAGATTAATAGGGAAGTAATTGAGGAAAACGAAGATCAATTTAATGAATGGATTCCGCTTGGGAGAGTAGCAGAAGTAGAAGATATGATCGGTTCTATACTCTATTTAGCTTCGGATGCTTCTAAATATGTTACCGGTACAACTCTTTATGCTGATGGCGGATACTCTCAAAATCTTGTTCGTTACAGACCCGAAGAATAATCAAGATGAAAGAAGTTAATTTAGTAATCGATGCAAAAGCTACGCTTGGAGAAGGAGCAATTTGGGATTATAAAAATAATCGCCTTCTTTGGGTGGATATTGAGCAAGGTTGCTTAAATATTTTTGATCCTGAGAATAAGATTAATAAACAAATTAAACTACAGCAAAAAGTAGGCACTGTTGTACCAATTAACAATGAACAAGTTTTAGTTGCTCTTCAGGATGGTTTATACTCAATTAATTTAATAGATGAAAGTTCTTCAAAAATTATATCCCTCGAAAGTGAAATTGAAAATAATCGGTTTAACGATGGTAAATGTGATGCGGCGGGGCGCTTTTTTGTCGGTTCAATGGATATGAACTTATCCGAAGGAAAAGGTTTCCTTTATTGTATTGATACTAATTTATCTGTAAAAAAAATTATTTCCGGTGTTACCATTTCAAATGGAATAGTTTGGTCAGTTGATTCAACGAAGATGTATTACGTAGACACTCCTACTCGAGTAGTTGTTGAATACAACTATAATCTTGAAACAGCAGAAATCAACTACTCAAGAATTGCAGTTGAGATTAATGAAGAGCTTGGATATCCTGATGGAATGACAATAGATTCGGAAGGTAAGTTGTGGATTGCAATGTGGGGTGGAGGTTGTGTAACTCGCTGGGATTCGGAAACCGGAAAATTGTTAGAGAAAATAGAGTTGCCTGCACTTAATGTTACATCCTGCGCCTTTGGCGGAAAAGATTTGGATACACTTTATATCACTACTGCTATTGAAGGTTTAAGTGAAGAAAATAGAAATAAATATCCTTTTAGCGGAGGACTGTTTAGCGTAAAACCTGGTGTTCGCGGTATTAAAGCAAATTATTTCGGTTGTAATTGTGGGGAATAAAGTTAAAAATTATCTACATCAAAATGTTTTAAAATTTCTAAGAAATACACACATTAATCTTTAAATATTTGAAAAATATTTAAAGAATTAATGAAGGAAGTAAAATAATTTGGAAACAACAACTTTAGGATTTGTAGATATAGCAACGATTGGTATTTATCTTTTGCTGGTGGTTGCAGTGGGCTTTTATTTTTCCCGGAAAGAACGGAATTCAACCGACTATTTTTTAGCGGGTAGAAATGTTGGATGGTTTGCAATTGGTGCATCGCTGTTTGCGTCAAATATTTCGAGCGAGCATATTATTGGCTTAGCAGGTGCAGGGGCTACTTCCGGTGTAGTTACGGGTAGCTTTGAATGGAGTGCGAGTGTTATGGTATTAATTCTTGGCTGGGTATTTGTCCCTTTTTATTTAAAGTCGAAAGTGTTTACTATGCCGGAATTTTTAGAAAGGCGTTATAGCAGCACTACTCGATGGTATTTAAGTATAGTTTCTGTCATTAGTTATGTTTTAACAAAAATATCGGTTACCCTTTTTGCCGGCGGTCTTGTCTTAAAGTATGTACTTGGTTGGGATATGGTATTGTCAGCCGTGATTCTTATTCTGGCCACAGGATTATATACAATATTAGGAGGTCTATCGGCGGTTATTTATACGGAGCTTCTCCAAACTTTCGTGCTAATTGGTGGTGCCGTTGTTCTAACGCTTCTTGGTTTGAATGAAGTGGGAGGAATTTCTCAATTGACTCAAAGTGTACCGTCTGAATTTTTTCATATGTTCAGACCAATGTCAGATCCTGATTTCCCTTGGACGGGTATTCTATTCGGAATACCAATATTAGGTATTTGGTATTGGTGTACAGACCAATTTATTGTACAGAGGGTTTTGAGTGCAAAAAATATAAAACACGCACAAGGCGGAACTATTTTCAGCGGATTTTTGAAGATACTGCCTGTTTTTATTCTTTTATTTCCAGGGATAATCGCAAAAGCATTATATCCTGAAATTTCGGGAGATCAGGCTTACCCTGTACTTGTAACTCGATTGCTTCCTGTAGGATTAAAAGGAATTGCAATAGCCAGTTTACTTGCCGCTTTAATGTCATCCTTGGCTTCTTGTTTTAACAGCAGTTCAACTCTTCTTACAATGGATATTTATTCTAAATTCAGACCCAACGCAAGTGAAAAGCAATTGGTTAATGCCGGTAGGATTACAACAGTGTTTCTGGTAATGCTTGGACTGTTATGGGTTCCCTTCATAAAATATATTTCATCCGGGTTATATATATATTTGCAGAGTGTTCAAGCATATATCAGTCCGCCTATAACTGCCGTCTTTTTGTTTGGTGTTTTATGGCCGAGGGTAAACGGAAAAGGTGCTATTGCTTCCCTTTTAACGGGGTTATTTATAGGTGGTTTTAGATTAGTAGTTGAAGTAATACACAAACAATCACCGTTTACGTGGGAGCCCCTGAAATTATTTGCCGAAATAAACTTTTTACATTTTGCGGTTTTTCTTTTTATTATTAGTTCAATTGTTTTAGTAGCTGTTAGTTTACTTACTGAAAAACCGGCAATGGAAAAAGTTAAAGGCTTAACTTTTAAATATGCTCAATCAGATAGTTCGTCACTCGATAAATCCACGTTTGATTCCAAAAATAATAGTATAAATATTTTCGCATCGGTAAGTCTGCTTGTAATAATTGCGATATTATTTATTACATTTTTCTGATTGAAACACTAATAATATAAAAATTATATTTTTTATAAATGAGTCCACTCTAAAAAGTTACTATAGAGTTATGTCATTACGAGCGGAGCGAAGCAATCTATTGGGCTTTGCTTAAAATCAAAAGATTGCTTCGTCACTTCGTTCCTCGCAATGACTGAAAATGTCTTTTTAGAGTAAGCTCATAAACAACTAATTATTGAATTTTATAAAAACCAAATTTCTGGGAACCACCTTTCATAAATTAAATGGTGAGGCATGATGTATATTAAAAAAATTCTGTTAATAATATTTATCATTAGTATTTGTAACAAGTTTGCCGATGCTCAAGTTAAAGTTTGGGAGCAGAGAATTAATATTCCTACTTGGGAAATAGGGCCGGATTCAAAATATCCTTTTTTCAAAGCGAAGATCGATATGTATGCTGATGATGATAGAGTTTATCCTTATCCGCTTAAAAATAAAATTACCCAAAATAAAGTTGATAAGAATTATACAGCATGTTTTTTGGAAAATGAATTTATCAAGGTTTTAATTACTCCGGAAATAGGAGGAAAATTATACGGTGCTAAAGATAAGACAAACGGTTATAATTTCTTTTATTGGCAGCCGACTGTAAAACCGGCATTGATTAGTTTAACGGGAGCTTGGACTTCGGGAGGTATTGAATGGTGCTTTCCATCGGGACATAGACAAACTACATTCAGTCCCGTAAGTTACACTTTAGAGGATAATGAAGATTCCAGTAAAACCGTTTGGATTGGAGAGACTGAATGGGTACACGGTCTTAGGTGGATTGTAGGGGTAACGGTATATCCTGGTAAAAGTATAATTGAAGCAAAAGTTCGGCTATTAAATCCAACCGAAACACCTCAATCATTTTATATGTGGGCTATTGCCGCAACTAATGCCAATGATGATTACCAATTAATCTATCCGACTCGCGTAATGACCGGTCACAATAAATTCGAATATTCTTACTGGCCGATTGATAATGGGGTTGATGTATCCTGGTGGAAAAACATTCCTAATGCCGGCAGCAGATTTGCAACGGAATTAGCGGACTTTTTCGGAGGGTACGATCATGGCAAGAATGCCGGTACAGTATTTTATGCCGATGGACATATTGTGATCGGGAAAAAGTTTTGGACTTGGGGTACATCTCCATTTGGCAGAATGTGGGATTGGATACTCTCCGACGGCGAGGGACCCTATGCCGAACCGCAAGCCGGAGCGTATTCGGATAATCAACCCGATTTCCATTGGCTTCAACCGGGAGAAGTTAAATCATACAGTCAGTACTTTTTCCCTGTAAGAGGGATCGATGGATTCAAAAAAGCGAATCTCAACGGAGCACTTAATCTATCCTTTGAAAATAATTCTGCTAGAATAGGTGTGTATAGTACATCGGTTCTAAAATCAGCCAGAATTGTTTTAAAACAAAAAGATGACATTATTTTTTCAGTTACAAAAAATCTTGATCCGTCAACACCTTTTTCTGAAACGATTCCCCTTGAAACTTATTCTGATAATCCTGAAGAATTTTCTTTGACACTCTATGATAATAATGGTAATGAAGTGATTTATTATCGACCCAAAAAAGAGGAGGAAGTAGAACTGCCTTCTCCTGCTAAAGTATATGATGATCCAAGTAAAATAACTTCGAATGATGAACTTTGGGTTGCCGGTGATTTCTTATATAAAAATAGGGATGTAATTGGAGGAATTAATTTTTTCAATGAACTACTAAGAAGAGATTCTTTAGATACTAGGGCAAATATATCAATGGCGTTGATAGATATATCGAGAGCAATGTATAAATCCGCTCTTCACAGATTGAACTTAGCTTTTCAAAGGGATAAAGACAACGGGGAATTATACTATTTACGTGGTGTTGCGTATGAAGCAATTGGCAATTTGGAAGAAGCTTATAACTCATATTACCGTTCGGTTCATTTTCAAGAGTATTTGCCAAGAGCTTACCAAAGAATTGCCTCCATTGATATAAAAAGAAAAGATTATGAAAGAGCTTTAGTTCATATCAATAAGGCAATCGAACAAAATACATTGAACCCGGAATTGTTCTCTTTAAAATCTTTGATATTACGTTTAATCGGCAGGGTGGATGAATCACTTGTTGCAATTAATAAAGCCATTGAATTAGATCCACTTAGCTATTGGGCCCAATTCCAAAAAATTGAAACTTTGAAAGCGGCGAATGCCGGATATGAAAGTGAAATAGAAAAACTTAAAAAGTTATTGATTAACGATTATCAATATTATGCTGAATTAGTTTCAAAAAATATTCAACTGGCTCAGTACAATTCTGCACTTTCTGTTTTAGACTTAGCGGAAACAACTCCATTAAAGGAAAATGCGCTTCTCAGATATTACAAAGGTTATGTGTTCGCAAAATTAGGAATGAGAAGCGAAGCTGCTAGTGAATTTCAATATGCAAGTTCAAGAAGCACAGATTATGTATTTCCGTTTCGTAGAAGCGAAGTAGCAGTTTTTAAAACCGCACTTATGTTTGATGAGAATGATTATAACGCTAATTATTATTTGGGATTAATTTATGCCGGTTTATTAAACGGAGAAGAGGCAATGAAGCAATTCCGCAGAGCAGTTGCATTAAATAGTAAAGATTATAAGTCTCTAAGGAATTTGGGTTTCTTAAGTTTAGGTTACTTGGGTGTTGAGGAAAATAAAAAGGAAGCCGAAAAGTATTACGAAGAGGCAAATAAACTTGCTCCGGAAGATCCGGAAATTATGTGGGAATATGTAAAAGTCCGTAGAGACTTGGGCGAAAATCCAGCCGAAATTCTTTCTTTTATGGAAGAGAATACATCTGTTGTTGAAAAAAAGGATGCAATGTTAACCTATATGCTTGATCTGAAAGTATTATACGGAAAATACGAAGATGCTATCAAATATTACAGTTCTCATATTTTCAACAATAGGGAAGGAAGCTATACAATTCACAATTCTTATATGGCTGCTTATATTGGAATGGCAAAATCTGCTAAATCGCCTGAAGAAGCTATTGAATATTATTTAAAAGCTTGTGAGTATCCGGACAATTTAAGATTTAAACCAAGGGAACCGAACTTCAGGGGATTCCTTTATTATCCTATGTCAAAATTATACAGGGAAATTGGGAATACTGAAAAAGCCGATAGTCTTCTCTCTGTATGTTTAAATGAGGAAACTCAAATTCCTACATTGGTTACATATTACAATGCTCTAAGTCTAATCGAAGTAAATCAAAAGGAGAAAGCAGAAGAGAAATTAAAAGCTTTAGAAGACGAAGGGAAAGCTTTATTAAACGGAAAAATTGAAAACTATTTTACGAAGAGCATTGAGTTTAGAAAAGCATTAGGGCTCTATTATTTATATTTGACAAATAGTTATAAAGGTCGGCAAAAAGAGGCGGAAAGTAAATTAAAAGAAGCGGTATCCATTTATCCGATGATTGAAAGAGACGCATTGGTTTGGGCGCAAATTAAGTACGCCGGAACACAACAATAATTTTTTATTAGTATTCATTCAATGAAATAAAATAAGGGGAAGTGAACAGACGCAAGAAGAAATATAAATGCTTGTTGCTTATTAGATTTTCTTTAATCTCGTTTTTATTATTTCAAAATGTATTTAGCCAATCTTTAGGCATTTGGACATCGGCAGAAGAACTGCAGAATATACCTATGATCGGTCCGGCTTGGGAAGTACTGTTACAAAATGCGAATGAAGCGGACGGAAATGACGCCTATATTTCAGACCAGAATTATAATAACAATGTTCAAATTTTAGCGGCTGCGATTGTTTACGCTCGTACAGGGTTGCAGGAATATAAAGACAAAGTAATAACAGCATGTGAAAAATTAGTAAGCGATGGTTATCCGCCTGCCGTTCCTAATACCGGCAGAAACGATTACAACAGAACCTTGGCTTGGGGAAGAGAGACCGGAGCTTACGTTTTGGCGGCGGATTTGGTCGGTTACCGAACCACGGATTTTGAACAATGGTGCCGTAATGTGGCGGAAGTGTGGGAGGATACCGAGAATAATTGGACACTGCTCTTTACTTTTAAACATAGACCCAATAATTGGGGAACTATGGCATTTGGTTCACTTGCGGCAATATATGCTTATTTACAAGATGACACACGACTAAACGAAATAGTGAATTATTGGAAAGCCGGAGTTGATGGTCCAAATCCCGGTTTTTCTTATGGTAGTGATGTATCGTGGCATGTGGATGGAAATAATTTGCGTTTAATCAATCCAAAAGGAGCGGTTAAAAACGGCCTGAATATCGATGGGGTTTATCCTGATGATATGCGTAGGAATGGTTCATTTAGTAATCCGCCTCCTTATCCAAGTACAGATTATCATTGGGAAGTTCAGCAAGGAACAGTAATGGCAGCCAGGATTTTAGACAGAATTGGTATGTCAATTTGGGCGTACGCAGATAGTGCAATTTATCGTAGTGCACATATTATAGAAGATATTTGGGCCGCTGAATATGGCAGCTCCTGGAAAGCTGATGGCGATGATTCCTGGATGCTCCCATTTCTGGACGAAGCTTACGGAACGGATTGGGTGAGTACTGCCGCAACTCCGGATAGAGTTTGGAAAAGCGGTAAAAATGCCGGATGGGGGTATGTTACTCTGGCAAATAAGGTAAAAACGGTGACTGTTTCGGTTGTAGGAGATGGCAGTGTTACTCTTGATAGAAATGAAGGAGTATATTTCGAAGGAGAGATAGCAACTTTAACAGCGGATCCATCTTTTGGGTGGGTGTTTGATCATTGGGAAGGAGATTTAACCGGAACGGATAACCCTGCATCGGTTACAATAGACGGTGATAAAAATATAACAGCCGTTTTTGTTCAATCACAAACAACTCAATATACTTTAACGGTTGTTGATTCCGGTTCGGGAAATGTTTCATTAAGTCCTCCGGGAGGGAATTATGACGCCGGTACGATTGTTACATTAACTGCTAATGCGTCCTCAGGTTGGATATTTCAATATTGGAGCGGAGATTTAAGCGGAAATGAAAATCCAGTATCAATTACAATGGATAGTGATAAAAATGTGACAGCCGTGTTCACGCAGGCGACGGTCCTACCCGTTATTTCTGTGATTGCAAGCACCGACGACGGCAATGTGCCCGAAAATACTTTGGATAACGACTTAAATACACGCTGGTCTGCCAGCGGTGATGGACAGTGGATTCAGTATGATTTAGGCGCAAATTACACTGTGGAATATTTGTCGATCGCTTGGTTTAAAGGAGACCAACGCAGCGCCAGATTTGATATAGAGATTTCTTCAGACGAAATAAATTGGACAAAGGTTTTTAGCGGAAACAGCAGCGGCACTACTACGGCGCAAGAGGTTGTTGAAATACCGGATACAGAAGGACGATATGTGAAAATAGTTGGTCATGGCAATACTTCTAACGACTGGAACAGCATTACAGAAGTTGATATTTATGGTGAAAATATAACGACGTATGTAAACAGCATTAAATTATTTTCCGAGTATAGTATTTTACAAAATTTCCCAAATCCATTTAATCCTTCTACATCTATAATATATGAATTGCCTAAAGCAAGTTACGTAACATTAAAAATATATGATATGCTTGGTAAAGAAGTAAGGGAGCTTATAAATGAAAGGAAATCAGCTGGGATGTATAAAGTAATGTGGGATGGATTAGATAATTCGGGGAAAGAAGTATCAAGTGGAATTTATTTTTATAAAATAACCGCCGGAAATTTTGTTGATACAAAAAAGATGTTGTTGGTTAGGTAGTGGATAGATAGCAGGCCATAAAGCGAAATTGTTTTTTGGCCTGCATTATTAATGCAAATTATTTGTAAATTCTAAAAAGCATAAATTGAATTCATATATTTAAATGAATGATACATTGATGAAAATATTTCTGAAATTCAGTTTACAAAAAATCTATTATCTATCTGAAAAATGAATATTAAAAAAGGGAAGTGTATGAAATTATTGATTAAGTTATTAGGAATTTGTGGAATCTTTTTCATTACTTATAATTCCATAGACGCTCAGGAATCGATTTGGAAACCAGTTGGTCCGGGAGGGAATGGTTGGTATATGTTTTTTTCTGTTCATCCTGCCGGAGGCGATTTGTATGTTTCGTCGGATATGACATTAACGTTATTAAGAAGTACGGATAAGGGTGAATCTTGGGAACCGATAGGTAATCCTGTTACAGGTACTGGTTATTTTATTGCAGGCGATCCTAATGATCCAAATATAATCTATATGAACCAAATTAGTAAAGTTAAAGAAAAATCGGGGATCTGGAAGAGTACGGATAAGGGGGATACATGGAGGCAGCTGTACGCTTCTGAAATATTTGGAAAGAGCAGAGGGCAAAGCGGTTTGGTTGATCCTGCCGATGGAAGAATATTATATTGGACCACAGCAAATATGGGGGTTGTAATTTCTACAGATGGTGGTTATAGCTGGAATGACTATAGTGATGGATTACCAATTTCCAAAATTCATCAAAAACGTCATCTAAATGCATTGGAGATGGAATTTAGTAGTGAGCAGGCTTCGAAAAGAAAAATTTACTATCCGACTAATTTGGGACTTTTTGTTAAAGACGGATTTGATAGTAAATGGAAGCTTATAAAATCAGGTTTGCCTGAATCGGAATGTAATCAGGTTGCGGTATGTTCCGATGGAGTTATATATGCGGCTTTCCCGCTGGAAGGTTTATATAAAAGTGAAGATTTTGGAAAAAGCTGGACTAAATTAGAAAACGGTCTTGATAACAAAAATCCATTGAGGGTTGTTGCAAACAAAGCTAATTCGAACATTGTTTATGTAGCAGCAGTTAATGACGAAGGAGTCTATGGCAGCCAGGATGGTGGAAGGTCATTTAAATTATTAACTCACTGGAAATATAATGAAGAGTTGAATTGGCCGATGAATTATCGCCAACATGAATCTGTTTCCGGAATGATTATGTTAATCGATCCTCAAGATCCAAATTTAGTTTATTTGGATTACAACAAAAAAACCACTGATGGTGGAAAGACGTGGCATCATTTTGGTATGAGAGAGGTAAGAAGAGACAGGTGGACAACTACCGGATTAACGTTACTTACTGAATATAGAGTGGTTTTTGATCCGAATCGTCCGGGAATTGTTTGGTTGGGATTTTCAGATACCGGATTGATGCTTTCAGAAGATAACGGTGAAAGTATAATTAATGTAATTCCTTTTCATCGAGGAGAGGTTAATCAAGCTGCTTACTGGAGAGATAGATTAGTGAATACATCCGGTTCGTGTCAATCAATGACTGTTGACCCACAGCTTTCAACTACAATATATGCATCTATCAGTATGAAAAGTACTTCCAACAGAGCATCTGCCGGAGGGATAGTGATTAAGTCGGTTGATGGTGGATGGAATTGGAGACCTATTTATGAAAAGAACGGCTTGGATGATGGAATTATTCGTTCAATAGTGATAGATCCTTCATCACCAAAATTCAATAGAACGGTTTATGTTGCGAGTTTTGGTAACGGAGTGTATAAAAGCATTGATGATGGAAATACGTTTAAGAATATTACGCCAAAAGAAATGTTTAACGGAAATACTCGATTAATGTGGTTGGAAATGGCACCTTCCGATCCTAAAACTCTCTATTTGGGTGTTGGCGGATCAAAAGGGATTCGTCCAATTACAAAAGGAGCTGATGCTTATCCTTATTTACAGCCGGGAATGTTTGGCGGAATATTTAAAACTACCGATTCCGGCAATAGTTGGCAGAAATGTAATCAAACAAGAGAAATACCAAACGTTCAAGATTTAGCCGTTGATCCGAGTGATCCCAATACTGTATATGCTGCTGCTTGGAATGAGAACTTTCTTTTAGAGCCTGGTAAAGACAATGAAGACTGGGCAAAAGGAGGACTTTATAAAACAACCGACGGAGGGATAAATTGGGAATTGGTATTCCAGAGTCCGGTTGATGATATACATGGAATAGGTGAAGTAAGCGGTGTTTGTATTAATCCGGTAGCTCCTGAAATAGTATATATTATTGTAGAAAACTATGGTGTCTATAGATCGTTTGATAAAGGCGCAACGTGGGAAATGGTAGGCGAAAAATCTATGGAACGCATGCAGAGAAGGTATCATTCAATAGATATAAATCCGCATAATCCCGCAGAAATTTGGGTGGCACATTTCGGTTCTTCGTTTTCAAAAACAATAGACTACAAAGCAAAAAATTACTTAGAGAAAAAATTCCTCGGTTCGAATTTTATTAAGAACCCAAGCTTTGAAGCACTGGATGATTCCGGTAAATTATTGTTATGGAAATATGAGCAGCCTCCTGCGCCGGAAGGAGAAAAAGAAGTAATCTCTGTTTCGAATGATGTTGTAAGTGACGGTAAAAATTCGGTGAACTTTTATTTAACGCAAGCCTATACCGATGCTCCAAGTCCTTATCAAGCTGATAATGCGCAAAGACGTTTAGAGGCTGAAGGTGTAATTCCGGTGGATACAAGTTGGGCAAAGGAATGGGAAGTTACCGGTGAAACAAGAAGTTGGATATATCAAAATATTGATCCTTATTTTGTTACTTTAATGCGCGGAAAAGAGATTGAAATAGAAATGGATGTGTTCATTAAAGAAAGAAAATTACCTACCTGGTGGGGAAGAGGGTATGAAGCAGGAGAGGTACCCAGAAGACCACCTCAAATATATGTATCGGAAATACGTGATTATAATATTCATTGGCTTGTTGCGGAAACACACATCGAAGAGCTGCATTTAAAACCTGAAGAGATTAAAGGTAGATGGCTGCATGTTTCTTCAAAGGGAAAGATAACTAAGGATGCTCTCGGTGTAAGAGTTACAATTACAGGAGTGGGAATGTATTCCGGTCCAATGAATATTTATGTGGATAATGTAAGGTTGAGTATAGTTCAATAAAATTTGGTAAAAAGGGTTATATAAAATTTATTGAGCTATAGTGAATTTAAGCCTTTGTTAATTAGGGTATGAGGGTTTCCAAACATTTCAATGATCTGATTTAATAATTTAATTCGGAAAATACTTGTCAAAGTCATTTCTGTTTTTCATATCAACTATAATTTTTTTGATTGTCATTAATTCTGAAAGTAAAAATATAAACGAAAAAACAAGGGAGAATGCTGTGGATAACAATGTAAATTTAGAAAGGAATTTTGATTTATCTCCTTTTACAGGTTGGACAAGAAAAAGCTGGGAAGAACTGGCAGAAAAGATGATTATTGCAATTCAACCGTATTTAACTGAAGGTAAAGGCGGATTAGATCTGCCGAATCCGGTACGATGGATGGATAAATATTTACCGGATCCCGAAAATATGAAGAGCTTTTATTGGATGGAAGGATTTACAAGAACAAGAGTTTTACTTGCTTCGTTTATAGCGGGTACAGGTAAGACAACAATTGAGTATGAGGGAAAGAAAATTGATCTTGTTGAACAATATATCGAAGGATTACTTTCAGCTTCCGATCCTGCCAGTCTGGATTATATAGGCGACAGGTATGGTAACAATCAATGGATTGCGGAAATATCGGGATTAGCCGGTTCCCTTTATATATTGAAAGATTTGGTGTGGGAACGTTTGTCGGAAAAAGAAAAAGATCAAATAGCAAATTGGATGCTTTCAACAACGGGAAGAAAGATTCCCAATAATAACTGGTATTTATTTATTGCAAACACCCATTTGGTTTTGAAAGCATTGGGAAGAGAATACAGTCAGGAAGAATTGGATTTTTGTATTAAAAAAGTTAAAGAATTTGATCTGGGCAACGGATGGTTTACCGACGGCGATGAAACGCGCGGGCATTCTATTGAGCAATATAATGCTTGGGGATTTCACTACTTCCTCCCGCTGTTTGTGAAAATGGGCGGTTTTTCGGCTGAAGATAACGAATGGATTATCGATAGATTGAAGAAATTTATTTTAAGTTATAAGAACTTTTTTGCTGCAAACGGAGCTATCCCTATGTGGGGAAGATCGTGGGCATACAGACCTGCTTTGGCAGTTCCATTCATCTTGGGTGAAATGCTGGGAGTATCTCCGATTAGTCATGGACTTTCAAGGCGCATAGTTTCCGGACAAATGAAATTTTATATCGAGAACGGATTCTTCAATGAAAGTATGCTTCCTACAATGGGATATTTGGGAGAAAATTTAGATTTGATAGATCCTTACAGTCAATATGGATCTCCCTACTGGGGCAATTTAATCTTTCTGAATTTGCTCTTACCGGAATCACACGCTTTTTGGACAGAGAAAGAAATGCCTCTACCTGTGGAAGAACGCGATTATTCGATAGGCGATCCGGATATTGGAATGAACATTTTTGGTAATAAAGAAACCGGAGAGGTTCAGATAATAAACCATCGGGCTTGGCATCAAAAAGAGAGTGCGGGAACGAAGTATGCAAAGAAATATACCGCATTCAGTTATTCTTCGCATTTTGGTATTGATCTAACAAGAACTGAAAACGGTTATCATCCGGATAATATGTTCTCTATTTCACTTGATGGAAAAAAATATTCTCATAGAATAATTCCAATTTTTGAATCTATTGAAGATAACTATGGCGTTAGCAGTCATTATCCATTAGCGGGCTTTCCTTTTGTTGAGGATAACGACTCCAAGACTTTTTCAGCAGATTCTTCCATTGAAATAGTTGAAGATAAATCTGCCAAGATTACAACGCACATCTTGATTAAAAACGGTTATCAAGTAAGGTTAAATATACTTGAAACAGAGAAAGCGGTATATAGTGCTCGCGAAGGTGGATATGCGATGAACTATCTTGATGAACGACCTGAAGTCGTTATAGACAAGAATTTGTCAGCAGTCTATAATGATGAAAAGGGCTCGTTTATATTGGGGATTCTAGGATTTAATAATCCGAATTCTTCCGTTAAAACAATTGAATCGGAAAAAGCAAATAATACAAATGGAGGAAAATCAATTATCCCCGTTTTAGAAACAACTAATCTTAATCCGGGACGCCATTTGTTCTTAACGCTTACCGGGACATTTTTTAACGGCAGGGAAGAATTGGAAGAAATCACCCAATTAATAAAGAATGTTATTGAAGAAGATGATTCAATAAAAGTTGAATTCAACGATAATTCAGAATTTACTTTCAAATTTTAGAGGGATTATATGCCGAATCTATGGATTGTTGATTATGTTGTAATGGGCCTACATTTATCGATTATGGTAGGAATAGGTATCTTCTTTTATAAGCATGTAAAAAGTACAGATGACTTTTTCAAAAGTGGCAACAAGTTACCTTGGGGGGTTGCGGGATTATCCTCATTTATGAGTTCTTTTAGCGCTTGGACTTTTACCGGTGGTGCGGGGAAAATCTATACATATGGAATTTCCGGAGAGCTGATTTTATGGGCAAGTGCTTTTGCTTTGCTGTTGGCTTACTTCTTCTTAGCATCAAAATGGCGCAGAAGCAGAGTTATTACGATAACACAATTTCTTCAGGAAAGGTACAATAAGACTACACACCAGTTTTATTCTTGGTTGTACGTACTAATGAAATTGTTTATCGTTGGTCTTCAGCTATTAGCTTCGTCTGTATTTATTTCCGTTGCCCTCAATATCAATCTAAGTTATGTGATAATTATAGCCGGACTTACGATGCTGAGTTATTCGGTTCTTTCCGGTCTTTGGGGGGTATCAACAAATGATACATTACAATTCATAATAGTTACATCAATTACAATTATTGCCGCTCCTCTCAGTCTAAAAGCCATAGGGGGAATTGACGCATTGGTATCAAAGGCTCCGGAGAATTATTTCGCTATTGGAAACGGAGATGTTGATATGTTTTATTTGTTTGGATGGCTGCTGCTGATGTTTTTCGGGAATAATTCCAATGCATCTGTGCAAAGATATTTTAGCGTTGAAGATGAAAAAGCTGCTAGAAAGGTAGCTCTACTATCTTCTGTTCTGTTTTTTGCCGGTGTAGCGCTTTGGATGATTCCCGCAATGAGCGCAAGGATTATGTTTCCAGACTTAAGCGGATATGTTGCAGGCTTAAATAAACCGTCGGAAGCTTCTTATGTAGTAATGTGTATGAAGGTTCTGCCACACGGACTAATGGGACTTCTGTTGGCGGCAATTTTTGCGGCTACAATGTCTTCACTTGATTCAAGTTACAATGTGATGGCAGCAGTTATAGTTGAGGACTTTTATGCAAAATATGTTAAACCGAATTCGTCGAAAAAGCACTTATTGCTGGTAAGCAGACTTACAATACTTGGTATTGGAATAGCTACTGTTTTATTAGCTTTGTATCTTACTAGTCATAAGGGGGGAGTGTTCGGCGTTATGAAAGATATTTCACAAGTATTAACAGTTCCTATTGCCTCCGCATTATTACTTGGTTTACTTATCAGGAGAACACCGCCTTGGACAGCCTTAGTGGCATTTGTATTAACATTTATTGTGGCATACTTTACTCGTTATGTATTTGACTTACATCTCGGTCTTCAAGCTGTTCTAGTTGTAAGTACATCCGTCCTTATATTTTTAATAATGAAAATATGGTGGAAAAAAACTGATACGGAAGATAGAGAAAGAATCGATAAATTCTTTGAAAGACTTGATACACCGGTTCAAAAAGATAAAGAGCTGGCCGAAGGAACAACCGGTGATGTAGTTTCTATGTTACGAGTTATTGGTACGTTATTGATGATTGTGGGGGGGATAATTCTATTCCCGGTTATTTATTTAACAGACATATTCGCTATAATTATTACTTGTGGTCTTGCATCGATCATGTTAATTGCCGGTTCAATAATGTTTTTTAAAGGTAAACGCAAAGAATGATTTTTTGTTGAAATTCTGGGGGTTTTAATGAATAAAATAATTGATATAAGATTTTTTGACGCCAAAACGAATAAAGCTGGGCACATTGCTGATGCTACACATTCCATATCGGAAGTTAAATTTATTATATGTGAGATTGAAACCGAGACCGGAGTTTTGGGTCAGGGATACTGTCTTACTTTTAATTATTCTATGAATGCAATTAGAGGTGCTTTTAAAGATATAGCAGAATTTGCAATAGGTTTTGAAGTAAATGAAACAGTAAAATTTTATTCTGAATATAATGAATTGACTGAATATTTTGGTCAACAAGGTTTATTGAAGTGGGCTTTTGCAGTAATTAATATTGCAATGTGGGATGCTTGGGGAAAAATAAATAACCAACCCATATGGAAATTGTTGGGTGGGCATTCTCAAAAAATTCCCATTTATGGTTCAGGTGGATGGCTTTCATACAGTGATAAAGAATTGATTGATGAAGTTGTTAACTATAAAGAAAGAGGTTTTAAGGCAGTTAAGATTAAAGTAGGTTCGGAGAACATTGAAAGAGATATTGAGAGATTAACATTAGTAAGGGAAGCAGTTGGTAAAGATATAAAGATAATGATGGATGCAAATCAAGGTCTTTCCCTGGATAAAGCTATCGATTTGGCGCATAAGGCGAAAGGATTAGACATTTATTGGTTTGAAGAACCGTTAAACAGAACTCACTATAAGGGTTACAAAACATTAAAACAAAAGACATCTATTTCTATTGCTGCTGGGGAAAGGGAGTATGACTTGGAATCGCTGAAAAAGTTGATTGAGTTAGACGCAATTGATTTATGGCAACCTGATATTGTCAGAATCGGCGGTGTGGATCAGTGGCGCAGTTCAGCAATTTATGCGGAAACTCATCATATTCCTGTGCTTCCACATTATTATAAAGATTATGATGTACCACTGCTTTGTACTGTAGATAACGGTTATGGAGTTGAATCTTTTGATTGGATTGATGAGTTGATTGATAACAAATTAGAAATAGAAGATGGCATGGTAGTTCCCAGAAATGGAAGCGGCTGGGGGTTTAATTTTCTTTATGAAAAAATGTCGGAGTTGGTGTTATGAAAATTGATAGCTTCCTTAGAGAAAATTTTAGTTTGGAAGGACGGAAAGGAATTGTTACCGGTTCTTCAAGAGGATTAGGAGAAGCAATTGCAAAACAATTGGCTAATTCCGGAGCAAAAGTATACGCATTAAGTCGTTCAGGGAAATTTACCAACGAGGACGATTACTTGAAAGATAATATTGAACATGTAAAAATCGATTTGCTTGATACTAAAGAGCTTACTGATTTTGTAAATCAAATAGGTCCCGGTGGGATAGATTTTTTAGTGAACAATGCCGGAATTACAAAAAAAATGAGCGCTCAAGATTTTGATCAACAATCCTATTATGATATACAGAAGTTAAACATAGATTCAGTATTTTTTCTTTGTCAATTAGCTTTTCCATACTTAAAAAAATCCCAGCATATAGGTAGAATAATTAATATTTCTTCAATGGCGGCGAGCTTGGGATTTTCTAAAGTAACACCATACTGTATAAGTAAATCTGCTTTAAATGGGCTTACAAGAGGTTTAGCGGTTGAATGGGCCAAGGATAATATTCTTGTTAATTCTATTTCACCAGGATGGTTTTTAACCGAACTTGTAAAAAGTACATTGGATGAAGATAGAAAAAACAAAATACTAAATAGGATGCCATTACACAGGTTCGGAAATCCGAAAGAAATTGCTGTTATGGTTCAATTTTTAATTTCACCAAATGCAACTTATATAACCGGACAGGATTTTGCAGTTGACGGTGGGGCTTTGGCTTATGGATATTAAAAAAGGAGGATTACTTTATATGCAAGAGAATAATTCAATTTTTACTGGTTACACTATTAAAGATTGGCAATCTATTGCTTCCGAAATTATGTTGAATACATTTTCTCATTTTTCAGAGGGAAGAGCTTTAGTCAGATTTGCAGGAGCTCGTCCCAGTCGCTCGGGTATTTATTCGGATATGGTGGAGGGCTTTGCCAGGAATTTTTTGCTTACTGGATTTTGGATGAAAAACAGGAAAGATGGACTAATGGAAAATCCCAAATCTGATAGTGGGAAAATAGATTGGGCGGAAATATATGCCAAAGGAATGATTAATGGCACTAATCCAAATCATCCCGAATATTGGGGCGAGATTTATGAGAAACATCAATATATGGTTGAAGCCGCTTCAATGGCAATAGGACTTTTTTTTACAAAACATTTGATATGGAATAACTTAAACAAACATGAACAAGAGCAAATTGGCGACTGGTTCAGGATGATTTTAAGGCTTCCGTTCGAGGATAAGAATTGGATACTTTTTAATGTTATTATCAATTCATTCTTAAAATCTGTTGAGCAAGAATATTATCAGGACCAAATAGATTTTTACTTAAAAAGATACGATTCCTATTACGAAGCCGAAGGTTGGTACCGCGATGGTTATGGTCCTCAATTTGATTATTATAATCCTTGGGCATTGCATTTTTATCCGCATTTATGGAGTGAAATTGATCCTGATATTAAATCTCCCGATCTGGTTGAAAAATTCGAATATCGATCAAAAATATTTTTAGAGAAATTCAAATATCTTTTTAGCAGTACTGCCTCTCATCCGGCATTCGGCAGGTCTATTATTTATAGATGTGCAGTGATTGCCGCTCCCATAATGGGGACATTAAAAGGATTTTCTCCATTAACTCCGGGAGAGACTAGAAGATTAGCAAGTCAAAGTATAAAATATTTTTATGAACGAAATTTTTTTGCAAAGGATGGCAGCATTCCGCTTGGGTGGACAGGAGAATTCTTGCCGATAGCCGAAAAATATAGCGGGCCTGCTTCTCCACTTTGGCTTAACAAGGCTTTTGCTGCTTTACTTATACCTTCAGATCATCCATTCTGGAATGACCCTGAAGAAAAATTGCCAGTAGAAAAAGCAGATTATACCGTTAGTATTAAAACGCCGGGTTTTTTACTGAACGGACATAAAGATAGCGGACACGTTCAATTGGTTAATCAAGGAAGCGATTCCTCCGTGAATGGCCCTACAGATTGGAAGACCCCGGCTTCTGATTATCACTACTTTAAGTTTTCATATTCCAGCCATTTTTTTCACGATATAGGTCCAACTGAAGATGGTTTAATTTGCGGGAATATGATAAGTCTATATGAAGAAAAGCGCGGTTTTAGTCATCGTGACAGAGTTTATCCGTTATATGCTGACGACAAAGTTGTTGCTTCATTTCACTATCCTTATAGTGAAATGTATGGAGTTAAACGGGATTGCAAAATTGAAACAATTATTTTATTTAAAAATGATCATCAGATTAGGGTACATTGGGTAATTTCCCCAAACCTACCGCAAGTTTTCGAAGGAGGTTATACACTCGCATTCGATGATATTGAACCGGAAATTGAAAAAGGAGACAATTGGATTAGCGTTAAATCTCAAAAGGGGCAATCATTGATAAGAAATTTATATGGCTACGAAGAAGTTTTGGCGAGTAAAGCCATAGGTAAAAATGCCCAAGGCAGATTTTCCATTTTACCTGTTTTAAAAACGAAGAATCCGGTTGTGGCTGAAAAAATATTCTGTTCCGAAATAATTGCCAGACCATTGGCGTTCGATGTTGAAAACGAATTACAATTAGTTAGCAATGTAGTCGTTAAAGAAAGAAATATTACTATAGATTTTAACGACAACACATCAGTTACATTAAAAGTCGGTTCACTTGAAGAGAATGAACAAAAAGTGGTTTGGATAAATAAATGAGGCTCGGATTTTCAACCCAGGAATTTCCTGAGTGAAAAGTTGATTTAATAATCGAAAAGGCTGTTGAATTCGGTTTTGATGGAGTTGAATTTAGAGGATAATATACAGAATCCGAAATTCTGCAAAATGGGTTTTTAGCAGAAATAGAATTTCATTCCGAATTATATTAAATGTTCGACACGTCTTATAAAAATTGAATAGGATAGAAAATAAAATTATAACAATTATTTTTTGAATTAAATACGGAGATAAAAATGACAAAAGAAAGATGGGTAGATGACTTACTCGGCAAAATGACTCTTGAGCAAAAAGTAGGACAAATGATGGTATTCGGATTTGCCGGACCAGTTATTACACCTGATATTATTGATATGATAAAAAAGTATCACGTTGGTGGATTTAGGATTTGTTTGAAATTTAGAACGCAAACATTATTGCACGATATTAAACCCGGTACAGAACCGGATGAAAACATTTTAAGATCACTTGTTTTTCCGCACGGAAACCATATAGATTATGCCGATCCAAGCAGATGTACTTTCTGTACACCAAAAGAATATGCTGAAGTTCTTAACAGGTTAAGAGATTATGCTATGGATAGAGAATTGGGAATACCAATTCATTTTACTATTGATCAGGAAGGAAACGGTTCTGATGATTTAATTAATGGGCAAAGACTATTTCCAAGTCCTATGGGAATAACGGCAACCGGCGATCCTGAAATGGCATTTAAGGTAGCTAAATCGATTGGTATGCAGGCAAGGGCTTTGGGAGCTAATATGATTCACTCACCTGTGGTTGATGTAAATACAAATCCCAAAAACCCCGAAATCGGACCGAGAGCATATTCCGATAATACCGATGACGTTATTAAATATGCAGTATCGGCTGCAAAGGGATTTGCCGAAGTTGGTATGATTGCTACAGCAAAACATTTTCCCGGAAGAGGTGAATCTGAATCTGATGCGCACTGGGGATTGCCTAAAGTAAGTTTGGATAAGGAAACATTATTTAACGTTCATATTGCACCGTACAGGGCTATGATTGAAGCAGGTATTCCAGCTATTATGAGTGCTCACAGTCTCTATCCCGCACTTGGAATAACCGATAAACCTTCATCAACATCAAAGGAAATTCTTGAAGAACTTTTAAGACAAGAATTAGGTTTTAAGGGAGTAATTACTACCGATAATATGATGATGGGAGGTATGCTTCAAAGATTTGAAATTCGCGAAGCAGTTGTTCAAGCTATCATTGGTGGAAATGACTTAGTTCTTTACAGGGATGAAAGCGCTCAAAGACCGCGAATTATTGAAGCTGTAGTGAATGCAGTAAAAGAAAATAGAATTAGTGAAAAAAGAATAGATGAAAGTGTTCAAAGAATCCTTTCCATGAGATGGGATATGGGATTAGTGGAAAACGGAGGCAAAGTGGATGCTGAAAAAGCTTCTGATCCGATAAACGATCCTTATGTGGTAAATACCGCTAAAGAAGCTGCTGAAAAATCCGTTCTTAAATTAAGAGATGAAGATAATATTCTTCCGTTATCACCTGATAAAAGAATCTTATTGATTGAGCAAATATTCCCAACTCAACAGATGGCGAACAATATGTCTTGTCATCCGGGTATGTTGTGGGAAGAATTATACAATTATTCTGAAAATGTAGGACAAGTGGAAATTCCTATAATTCCTTCCGAAGCCGATTGGCAAAGAGTAATGCGCAGAGTCGATGAGGCGGATGTAATCGTAACTACTAATTATTATTACCACAAAGTTGCCTCTTCGATCAATGATCGTGTAAGAGAGCTTTATAAAACCGGTAAACCGGTAGTTGTTGTATCAAACAATCCGTATGAATTTGCATCTCCTTCCGATTTCCCGACAGTGATAACTGTATTTGCTCCTGCCGGACGCGAAAACCTAAATGCCGTGGCAAGAGTGATTTTCGGTAAATTGGAACCAACTGCAAAGGTTCCGGTTAAGCTTTCTTAATTAATTGACAATGTTATTTAGTTTGATTAAATGAGAATTGTTTATTGTCACTTACTAATTATTTAATCTGTCAAACTATCTTTTACCTGAAAAAGTATTCTTAATAGAATAAAAGAAAAGGGCATAGGTAAAAGACACATTGTTAAAACTTACAATTTCTGTTGAAGGAAATTCTGTTGGAATCAAAAACAAATGTTAAATAAATGTTATGAGGGGAAAGTCCCCTCATAACAAATTACTACTTTCAAAAGATTAGTTAACAAAAGTTTATCCCTAAAAATAATTGAATAAGTGAGAGCTTAAATATTATTTCAAAAAATATTTAATAACTAAAAAATCTAAGGGAAAAATATGTCTGATAATTATTTAGGGATTCAATCAAAAAAATTGGTTGAATACGGTGGATATAATACAGCCAAAGAAATTGAATCTCAGCCAAGATTGTGGGTAAGTACGATTTTGAAAATTAAATCAGAATCTGCTGAGATCAAAAAATTTCTTGACCCTATTTTTGAGCAAAAGGATTTAACGATCATATTTACTGGGGCAGGTTCTTCTGCTTTTATAGGTAATGTTTTAGAGGCTCCTTTCCAATTTAATACTGGAATACAATGCAAAAGCATTCCTACAACTACGTTAGTTACGCATCCTGAATATTATATCCTAAAAGACAAGCCAACATTACTAATATCATTTGCAAGGTCGGGTGATAGTCCTGAAAGTATTAAAACAATAGAAGTCGTAAATAAGGTGTCTCAAAATGTTTATCATCTAATTATCTCTTGTAATCCTGATGGACAAATATCTAAGATCTTTGATGACGGTAGGGTTTTTCATTTTACGCTTCCAGAAGGGACCAACGATAAAAGCTTGGTAATGACGAGTAGTTTTACATCAATGCTGCTGGCAGGATTAGTAATATCGAGATTAGATGATTTAACCAAAGATATAGAAGCTGTTTCAATTCTTTCACGTGTAGGGAAAGAATTTATTAACACAAATTATTCCAAAATAGAAGAAATTGCCGAAATGGATTTTGAGAGAGCTGTATTCTTAGGTTCGGGATATTTTGAAGGGATAGCCCAAGAATCTCATCTGAAATTACAGGAACTCACCGATGGAGAAGTTATTTGTAAATTCGATTCATTCCTTGGTTTTAGGCATGGACCTAAAGCGGTTCTAAACAAAAGGACTCTTGTGATTGGTTTCTTCTCTAGAAACAAATATGCGAATAAGTATGAAAACGATTTAATCGAAACGATAAATTCAGGGAAGAATGTCTTACATTTAGCCGGAGTAATGGTTAGTAAATCGAATACATTAAAAAACAAGAACATTGATACCTCAATTATTATAAATGAAGACGCATTGTTAATTCCAGAAGAATATTTGAGTGTTCTGTATGTATTAACCGCACAAATATTAGGTTTCTATAAAGCCATACAATTTGATTTACAACCTGATAATCCATCAAAGAGAGGTGAGATTTCAAGAGTTGTACAAGGAGTAAAATTATATCCTTATACAAACGAAGCTCTGGAGGTATAAATGTTATTTGAAAATATTATTAAGTCACAACGAACTGACAAAAAACTTGGTGTTACATCCATCTGTTCGGCAAATCAATTTGTAATTGAAGCCGCTCTTGAATTTGCAAAGAAAAATGAAACTGTTGTATTGATTGAAGCCACTTCCAATCAGGTTGATCAGTTTGGGGGATATACCGGAATGACTCCGGAGTTGTTCCGGGATTTTGTGTATAATATTGCATCGGAATTAAGTTTTCCGAAAGAAAGAATAATATTAGGTGGTGATCATCTCGGACCAAATAGATGGAAGAACTTACCTGCAGAAGAAGCGATGCTTAATGCCGAAGAGCAGATAAGGGCGTATGTTCGAGCCGGGTTTAAAAAAATCCATCTCGATACAAGTTTTTTATTGGGAGGAGATTCCAAAGATAGCAAAGGTAATTTAGCGCCTGAAATAATTACAAAAAGGGCGGCACGTTTATGTGCTGTTGCTGAAGAAGAAGTTAATAAATCTATTGTTACTGTTGTTGAAAAGCCCGTATATGTTATTGGAACTGATGTGCCAATACCGGGTGGAGCAGAAGCAAATGAAATTTTGGAACATATTACTACTGCTGATGAATTGGAAGAAACAATATCTCTATCGAAAAATGCATTTGAGGAAAAAAGGTTAAGCGATGCTTGGCAAAGGGTAATAGCCGTTGTTGTTCAACCGGGAGTTGAGTTCTCTGATAATAATGTATTTGGTTACAATAGTGAAAACATCACTAGTCTGAAGTCTAAGATAGAAGAATATGACTTCATAAATTTTGAAGCTCATTCCACAGATTATCAAACTCCCGAGGCTCTTAAACAGATGGTAGAAGATCATTTTATGATACTTAAAGTGGGACCTTGGCTTACATATAGTATGAGAGAAGCAATTTTTAGTTTATATTTTATTGAGGAACAATTATTTGCGAATAAATCCGATGTGCGTTCAAATCTTTTGTCGGTAATAAAATCGGAGATGGATAAATCTCCTGGTAATTGGGAAAATTATTATCATGGTACCGAAGATGAAATAAGTCTTGCAAAATATTTTAGTTACAGCGATAGAATACGCTATTATTGGAATAATGAAAGAATAAGTGATGCATTATCGAGATTATTTAATAATCTTAATGAGAAAGAAATTCCGGAAACACTTCTCAGCCAATATTTACCGGTTCAGTATCAGTTGATTGTTGATAATGAGATAAAAAAAGATCCGAGAAGTTTGGTTATTAGTAAAATAACGGAAGTGATTTCTAAATATCATTTTGCAACAAATTAATTAAATCTTAAGATAATAAGGAGTTTTACATTGCAGACTAAGAAATATGACGTTATCGTAGTCGGAGAATTAAACGTAGATTTAATATTAAATGGTATTGAAGGAGAAGTTGAAATAGGAAAGGAAATACTAGCTCGAGAAATGGAGCTGGTGATGGGAAGCTCGTCTGCTATATTTGCATGTAATTTGAGCACTCTTGGTGCGAATGTTGCTTTCCTTGGTAAAATCGGTACGGATGTTTTCGGGGATCTAATTAAAAGCAGTCTTGAGAAAAAAGGGATTGATTCAAGTTTTGTTGAAGTTGATGAGTCATATAAAACCGGTGCTACTATCGCATTGAATTATGATAACGATAGGGCAATGGTAACTCATATGGGAGCAATGGAGGAATTGTCATTCGGGGATATAACAGAAGAAAAGCTTATGACAGCACGTCATATGCATATATCATCTCCGTTTTTGCAACCCAAAATAAAAGAGAATATTATTGAAATATTTAAACTTGCCAAAGAATTAGGGCTAACCACTTCACTCGATCCTCAATGGGATCCGGCGGAAAAGTGGGATATAAATCTTGAACAACTGCTTCCTTATGTTGATATATTTTTACCTAATGAAGAAGAGATTAAAGGTCTAACAAAAACTAAAACCATTGAAGATGCTGTAAATGTTTTAAATCAAATTAATAAGAATGCAACCATAATAAAACAAGGAACAAAAGGATCTTTGTTACTTAAAGATGGGGAAGTAAGGCATTTGGATGCATTAATTAATGATGATTTTGTCGATGCAATAGGTGCCGGTGATAGTTTTGACGCGGGTGTTGTTAAAAAATTTATTGATGGAGCTTCTCTCGAAGAATGTCAAAACTTCGGAAATATAACCGGAGCAATAAATACTACTGCGGTTGGCGGTACTGGCGCTTTCGATTCTTTAGAGAATATCGAAAAGAAAATAGAATTACTTTTAAATGCTAATAAGTGAGATATTATTTATTAGACATTAGTAATATAATTACTTTCTTAAATTTGTAAATATTTCTACAACAAAAAGTATATAATTAAAGAGTTGTTTCTATTAAAATACTTCTAATCTTTTATTCCCTTAAATAATTAAGAGAAGGATTTTTCATTCGTCCGCTTTAATCTCAAGTTGGATTATCTTATATCCTTCGGTAGTTTCCAACCCCGTGTAAACAACACCGCAAAAAACGGAAATCATTCCGGCTAAAAAGGTGGTAATTTCGATAAAGTGTAGATTCGTTTTATAGAAATGATCATAGCCTATAAGCAGTGAAGTAAGTACGAAAAGTGCAATTGCGATTGAATAAGAAAGAACGGCATTTCGTATGTATTTTATTCTAACTAATAATTTTTGAATTTGCAAAGCAGTACTTTCCAATCTTACATTGTCTTCCAATTCAGAATCACTCGAGGCTAAATTCTTTTTCAGCTCTCTTCTTTCTTGATTTAACAATCGTATTCTATTAACAACAATAGAGTATTTGTTATTTATTCCCAATAATAACAGTCCGCATGCACTTATCATCAAACCTGGTGCAAGCATCAGTTGAATTACTTGAACAACAGAAACGGATTCGTTAATTAATTCTTTCATTTATCTCCCTCCTTATCAATCCATTCATTTCTTAATAACCCGTATCTAATAATATTGTAATATTTGCCGTTGTTAAATTTTGCTTCTCTAAGAACCCCTTCTTTTTTGAAACCGAATTTTTCCATTAGTTTTATAGAAGCTTTGTTAAATTCAATAACTTCAGCTTCAAGCCTGTGTAAATTCATTTTATTGAAAGCGTGTTGAATAACTGATTTCATTGCTTCGGAAGCGATCCCTTTTCCTTGGTGTGCTTTATCTATTAAAATACTCAATTCACATTTTCGGTTGAACCATCTGATTCTGCTTAATTTAACAAAACCGACTAATTCTGAATTTTTCTCAATCCGAAAGAGCATTTCCGTTGGCGTACCATCTGGGTATAAAAATGTTTCGGACATATTAACATTATCGGGCGAAGCTTTTAATAAGTCCTTGACTTCTTGGTCATCTATTTTAGTAGTAACAATATTTAATATTTTTGATTCGAGTTTCATTACGATTTTAATCTGCGAAGAAAATATCTTCGTTAAGTAATGGTACAAGCGAAGTAATGAGACCGGAGATATAAAGTTCCTTTCTGCTCATCATGCCTTTTGTAAAAAAGCTTATCGCTCCGCCTTTCTGTTTTGTGTTGGATTCATTTTGAATTTCATCCATAATTAAGCCGAGTTCCTTACCTTCGAGTAATTCCTTTACGATTTGATAAGGTAATTCGAACTGTGGAGAGGTGCCGTAAGCTTCTCTTCCTTTTTTATCTATTATGCACATTCCGCCGAAGGCAAACCATCTTCCGTATTGATCGGATATGCCGCCTTCTATTCCGACAAAATAATCAGCGCCTAAATTTTTCTCTTCGTTTATTTCTTTCAACTTAAGCGCTCTGTTTTTTGCTCCTTTGAAAGTATCTCCGTTTACCGGTTGATCCGGTACGCCAGATGGAACCTCTATCCCGATTGCTTCGACGTTGCCGAAAAATTTTTCGAACGCTTCTTTTGCGGAGTTTATTTTAACGGGATTTTTTGAGCCGACTAAAATTTTCATATTAATCTCCGAAAAATAATTTCAACATAAAAGGAAGTCTTTTAGCCCAAGCCGATTCGAAGTGGCGGGCATTTTCATCTTTTATCCAAATAAAATCTTTATCTCTCTCAAAACCTTTATTCTCAAGTGTTTCAATCATTTTATCTATTCCCGGCTGTAATTTTTCATCCAGCCCTACTCCTCCATTATCGATATAAAACAGTACGTCCGGATTGGGTGTTGTATCGGTTTCTATCATTGCCACATAATTGATACTGTTAAAAATAAATGCAGGCGATAGGCACCCGGCTTTAGAAAATACGTTGGGGTATTCCCAGCTAAGCATAAATGAAATCAATCCGCCAAGTGAGGAACCCGCGACAGCTGTGTTGCCTCTATCCGGCAGTGTCCGATATTGTTTGTCAATAAACGGTTTCAATGCATTAACTATGAAATCCATATATGCGTATCCTTTCGGACCCGGAATATAATCGTAACTTCTGTCAGATGTATTATAAATTCCTACAATTATTAGCGGTTCTATTTCGTTAGCTTTAATAAGACTGTCGGCAGTTTCATCTGCCTGCCAATCAACTCCAAATGATGAAGTTGCCGGATCGAAAAGATTTTGTCCATCGTGCATATAAAGTACAGGGTACCGTTTTGAGGTATCCTTTTCATAATCCGGCGGCAGCCAAACGACAACATCTCTTGGAAGAATTCCTTTCCCTTTTATATTTTTATGATATCTGACATCACCCGTAATTTGACCTTCAAAATTTTTATTAACAACTCCTTGGTCCCGCCATTTATGTATCCATACTTTAATCAAAGTATCCTTTGAGACTTTCAAAACAGAATTCTGAGGGATCATACCTTGCGAATTAAGCGCTTCTTTTGACCAATCTCCACGTGTAAACTTATATTCTAAAATTGTACCTTTCGGAAATTCAAATAATTTTTCCCAAGTAATATTACTGGTTCGTGTCAGTTTAACCGCTCTAGGGTTCCAATTGCCGAGTTCAGGTTGATTGCCTGCAATATAAATATTTTCGCTGTCTGGAATTTCCAGTGCATTTACAATAAAAGTAACTCTAATATTTTGAGCGAATATCGTTTGTAAGGAGAGGAATATTATAATAAAAAAATGTTTCATAACAGTCCGATATAATTAGTAATACAAAATTAGCTTAATTGGTTGATTTTAAAAATATAATTTTTATTTCCTCCCGATTATTTATTATTAACAAGATAATTTATATATTCATTTGAATAATATTAAAGGGTTATGATAAAATTTATTTTTTGGTTCCCGCGCCTCTTCACCATTGCACTGATAATTTTTTTTAGTCTTTTTTCTCTTGATGTTTTCCGAGATGGATTAACATTCGGTAAGACCATTATAGCGGTTCTAATTCACTTATTCCCATCATTTGTACTTTTAATCCTTTTGCTTTTTTCATGGAAAAACGGATTGATAGGAGCAATAGGTTATTTTAGTCTTGCTTTATTTTACTTGTTTATTCTTGGCAACAATGTATCCGGCTTTACGCTGTTACTTATTCCTTTTTCTTTAATGATTATATCTCTCTTTTTCTTTTGGGATTGGAGAATAAATAAATTGTAACGTAAAATTTAGAATATCCAATCTTCCAAGGCTTTATTCAATTTTTCCTGCGTCCCGATATCATACCATTTCCCGGATGAATGATTAAAAGCGCTTATCTTTTTTCTCCCGCAAATATTCAAATAAAGTTCAATCATTCCGAATCTTTTCTTATCCGGCATCAGCTTGAATATTTCAGGATTGATAATATGAATTCCACTGAAGGCAAGTGGCGCAAGCTTTTGGGAGTCTCTCTTTAAAATCTTTTCGCCGGTTTTAATATTTTGCCAACCGCAAAGAATATTATTGTCGTTGAATAACAAATAGCGGGATGATTCCCTTTTTCTTACAGCAAGTGTTGCCAATGAGTTGTTCGAATTATGCTGAGCTATCATTTGCGAATAATCAAGGTCGGTAATCACATCGGAATTATGTACAAGAAACGGTTTGCGATCATCGAAGAACCACGCAGCTTTTTTTAATCCCCCTCCTGTATCGAGTAGTTCATCCGATTCATCGGAAATCTCTATTCTAATTCCAAAGTTATTATTGCTTTTAACGTAATCGATAATCATTTCGGGGAAATGATGTACATTGATTATAATTTCGTTAACTCCGAATTTTTTAATTCGTTCGATCTGCCATCCCAGAATAGGTTTGCCATTGATTTCGACCAATGCTTTGGGACGTTTGTCCGTTAACGGTTTTAGCCGCGTTCCTAATCCGGCGGCAAATATCATTGCTTTCATTAATTATAAATTCTCAAAGTTGAATGATAAATGTTTTAATACCTTTCTTAATCCATTTCCCTGTGAATTAAAGCCACACTAACTTCAAAATTATTGGAAAGATGTTTCGCCATAGCTTCAGCGCAATAGACGGAACGGTGTTGTCCGCCTGTGCAGCCAAAGTTTACCATTAAATGTGTGAACTTTCGAGAAATGTAATTTTCAACAGTAGAATCAACCAGAGCGTAAGCGTGCTTCAAGAATTCCTTGACGTTACTCTTTTCTTCAAGGAACTTTTTCACTTTTGCGTCTTTCCCGGTGAGTAATTTGTACTCATCATATCTGCCGGGATTCAGCAAGCCCCTACAGTCAAATACGAAACCTCCGCCATTACCGGAATTATCTTCAGGTATTCCTTTCCGGTATGAAAAGCTTGTAACAGTTACCGTTAATTTATATTTCCTTTTTTCTCGTCCGAATTTTTTCAGTTCTTTGGATTCGGTTGTTTTTCTAAGTGCATTCCAAAGGGCAGGGATTTTTATCGGAAGTTCGACGTTATTCAACAACCAGGAAAGGTTCTCTAACGCAAAAGGAATAGATTTAAGAAAGTGCTCTTTCTTTTCGTAAAAGCCGCGGAAACCATAAGCGCCCATCGCTTGCATAATTCTAATCAGTATGTAACCGTAATAATATTCTAAGAATTTTCCTTCTTCAAATTCGATGAATTTTTTCAAGTTATCGATATAGTGTTTAAGTAAATAAGAACGCACATCTTGCGGAATATCGGCTTTCGCATCATAAAGCAATGAAGCTACATCATATTGTAGGGCTCCTTTTCTTCCGCCTTGATAATCGATGAAATAAGGTTGATGCTTAACAAGCATAACGTTGCGAGATTGAAAATCACGGTATAAAAAGTAATCCGTCCCGGCTTCAAGAAGAAAATCTATTAATTTATGAAAATCATTTTCGAGTGCTTGTTCTTCAAAGGGAATTTTTGCTAGTTTCAAAAAATAATATTTGAAATAATTCAGATCCCACATCATCGATTGTTTATCGAATGCTGAGCGGGGATAACATACGGAATAATCTAAATCTTTTGCTGCGGTAATCTGAAATCTCGGCAGCTCTTCGAGTATCTTTTTGTAAACATCAACAACTTCATCGGGAAATTCCTCGTTCTGCCTGATTGCACTCAAATAAGCGAATAAGGTTGTATCTCCCAAATCCTCTTCCAAATAAACGTTGTTATCAATATCCTCTGCATAAATTTCAGGAACTGCCAATCCGTGTGATTTAAAATGCTTGCTGAATGTAAGAAATGCCACATTTTCCTTTTTATCAGAATTATAAACTCCGATTGCGTTTTTTGATTTACTCTTTAATCTGTAATATTCTCTGTAAGAACCTGAAGGTGGCAGTGCGTAAAATTCAGTGTGTTTTTCTTTTGCCCAATTCTCAAATAATTCAATAAGTCTTTCTTCTTTGTTCAATTCTTTCTCCAATTCTAAATATTCCGCTAACAAATTTATGGAAAATTAACTCTTAATGTAATTCATTATTTGTGTAAATGAATGAAAAGTGCCAAAAACTCAAAAAACAGGGGTTCTCTCAAAATTTTAGATCACTATTGTAATGTTGTTATCGTTTGTATGTGAGCCTTCATTGTCTTAATTTTTAAAGCTTGATTCCGATAATTTTGCATATCCGGAGGAATATCTAAATGTTTGGAAAATTAAGAAATGGAAAAGACTTCGAAGATAATATCTTTGAAGATCAAAGACGCAAGATGCGAATGATTAATATCATTTTTGGCATCTTGGCTTTCATTATATTTAATTTGATAATGTATATGATGATTAGTGCTTAAAATTTTTATATAAAGAAAGGATTATATGTCTAAAAATAGTGTATATATAGAGACCTATGGTTGTCAGATGAACATTGCCGATAGTGAACTGGTAATGGGCATTCTGAAAAATAAAGGATATGAATTAACCGAAGACGTTGAAAAAGCGAATGTGATTCTGCTGAATACTTGCAGCGTAAGAGATAACGCTGAACAGCGCATATACGGTAGATTAGGGAATCTTAAAAAATATAAAGAAACAAATCCCGGGACTGTTATTGGTATACTCGGCTGTATGGCTGAAAGACTGCGTAAGGATTTGATTGAAGAAAAGAAAATGGTCGATTTGGTTGTTGGTCCCGATGAATACAGGAAATTACCCGGATTTATTGATGAAGCGTTTGCCGGAGAAAAGGGTATCGGAGTAAAGCTATCCAAAACAGAGACATACGATGATTTAATTCCCTTCAGAGAAGATGGTCTCTCTGCTTGGATTTCGGTAATGCGAGGCTGTGATAAATTTTGCACCTTCTGTGTTGTGCCTTTTACCCGCGGTCGGGAAAGAAGCAGAAATTTGGATTCAATAGTTGAAGAAATTAAGCAGCTTTCCGAAAGAGGATTTAAGGAAGTAACACTGCTTGGGCAAAATGTAAACAGTTATTCCGATAACGGCAGGGACTTTGCAGATTTGCTCGCCGCTGCGGCTCAAGTTGATAGAACTCTAAGAATTAGATATACGACTTCACATCCTCAGGATCTTTCCGATAAACTGCTTTACACAATGGCGGAACATCCGAATATTTGTAATTACATCCATTTACCGGTTCAGTCGGGTTCTAATAGAATTCTTGAATTGATGAATAGAACTTATACGATAGAACATTATTTGGAATTAATTGATAAAGCAAGAAAGATTATTCCTGGCGTAAGTTTTTCGACAGATATTATTTCCGGTTTTCCCACCGAAACTTTTGAAGATCATATTGCAACATTGGACGTAATGCAAAAAGTACGTTACGACGGCGCTTATATGTTCAAGTACTCTCCGAGAGAAGGCACAAAAGCATACAAAATGGAAGATGATGTGCCCGAGGATATAAAGACAAAACGGTTAAACGAAATTATCGATCTTCAGCAGAAAATTTCTTACGAAATAAATCAGGAAATGATTGGAACCGAGGAAGTTATTCTTGTTGAAGGAAGCAGTAAAAAATCGGATGAGTTTTTAGCCGGAAGAACAGATACCAATAAGGTAGTGATATTCCCGATTACGGAAAATGTTGGTCGAGGTGATTACGTTAAAGTTAAAATCAATCGCGCAACTTCTGCTACACTATTTGGCGATTTTGTGGAAAAATTGGAATCAGATTTTTTTGCAGCCAATAGAACGGCTTAATGATGAAAATATTATTATTTCTATTTTGGGCTACAACAATAATTGCTCAAAATTTTAGCATTGTTGAGTATCTCAAAAAAGTAGAATCCGGTCAAGCGGAAAATGTTCGACAAGAACTACCGATTTTACTCAAAGAACACCCGAATGATCCTTCGGTCATCTTTCTAGATGCTGTTCTTACAGAAGAAGGCGAGACCGCACTGGAAAAATACAAAAAGCTCTATAACGAATACCCGCAATCTCAATTTGCGGATGCGGCGCTTTATAGAATTTTTAGTTATTATTTTGCTCTCGGTTTTTACAAAAAGGCGGAAGAATATCTGAATAAATTAAAAGATAATTATCCCTCATCGCCCTATATTAAAGCGGCAGATCGCTCTATTCCGGAAGAAGAAATTGATAATAGCTTAACTCTTGATGAAAAGGAAGAAATCAAACAGGTTGCTCCTTCCACTAAAACCGGCAGCAGTGAAAGCTTGAAATATACCGTACAAGCAGGAGCCTTTTTGAATTATAAAAATGCCGAAAGGTTGAAAAAGAATTTTCAAAAGGCAGGCTATTATTCCTCGATCTATCCTAAAGAAGTCGGTGGTTCCATTTTGAATGTTGTTGTTGTGGGCAAATTCAAAACCGAGGCTGAAGCTTCTGCGTTCTTACCAAAATTAAAGTCACAATACAAATTAAACGGTAGAGTAACTTCCCTTAAGTAATATGAAAATAAAATTTATTGGTACCGGTTCAGGTAAAACGAGTCTGGAAAGATTTCATTCTTCCTTTGTAATTTTTTCGAATGCGAGTAATTTGTTATTCGATGCTGGGGATTCGGTTTCTCGTGCACTGCTAAGCTCCGGAATAAAATTCAATCAGATTGACACAATAGTCTTGTCACATTATCACGCAGATCATTTTGCGGGTATAGGTTCTCTGATAACACAGATGAAGTTAATTGACAGGGAAAAGGAGTTATCTATCTTTACGCATAAATCTCTTATTGAGCCGCTCCGTTATTTTCTGAGAACCGTTTATATGTTTGATGAAGTGATGGATTTTAAATTGAATATCATTGGTTTTGATTCTAACGAAAAAGTTGAAACTACTGATGGAATATTCTTTACAGCTAGACAAAATACGCACATTACAAATAAACATTCAGTCAACGCTCCTTCTGTTTCATTCATTTCTCATAGCTTCCTTTTCGAAGTAAACGGAAAAAATATTTTCGCCAGTTCGGATATCGGTTCTAAGGAGGATTTATATTTATTCAAAGAATACAAACTCGATGCGGCAATTTTGGAGATCACTCATATCGAATTAGAAGAAGTTCTGGAATTTTATCAATCGGTTAATCCTGAGAAGGTGTTTCTCACTCATATTGATGATGAAGACGTCAAAGACATTATTGCAGCAATCGAGAAAAATAGTCGCATTGCAGGAGCTGTGCAACTGGCTTCGGACGGTTTGTTAGTGGAATTATAATTATATTTCGAGGTTATATTTAATATTAAGAGTTTAAGGTAATGACTCGAGAGGAATTTCAGAAAAAATTCGGGATAATCGGGAAAAGCAAAGAAATACGCGACTTGGTCGATATAGTAATGCAGGTTGCTCTTTCGGATATATCCGTTCTGATTTATGGTGAAAGTGGTACCGGAAAGGAAGTTTTTGCCCGCGCTATACATGGTTATAGTCATCGTGCGGATAAAAAATTGGTTAGTGTTAATTGTGGTGCTATACCTGAAGGAATTTTGGAAAGCGAATTATTCGGGCATAAAAAGGGTTCGTTTACCGGAGCAGTAGAAAACCGCAAAGGTTATTTCGAAATAGCCGACGGTGGTACTTTATTCCTTGATGAGATTGCCGAAATGCCTCTTACAACTCAAGTAAAACTCCTCCGTGTTCTCGAAACAAAAGAATTTATGCGTTTGGGCAGCGAAACCGTAACAAAGGTTGATGTGAGAATTTTAGCTGCTACAAATAAAGATTTGCAAAGAGAAGTGGATGCAAAAAATTTCAGGAAGGATTTATATTTTAGATTAAAAGCCGTAACTCTTTATATTCCGCCTCTTCGCCAGCGAAGAGAAGATATTCCCGAGTTAATAAATTATTTCCTGACCGATTATGCACGGCATTATAATGTAGAGTTGCCTTATATTACTCCAGACGCATTAAAGATTTTGATTGAATATTCTTGGCCCGGAAATATTAGAGAATTGAAAAATACAATCGAAACCGCAGCTGCTCTTAGCAAAAACGGTATTATTGATGTAGACATATTTAAAAATTTATTGATTAACGAAGATTATGAATTAGAGCCCAGGAACTTGCCGGTTGCATTAAACAAGTCCCCCGAACACGTTGACAGGGAGATGATTTTCGGCGCTCTGATTGAGATTAAAAAGGATTTAATGGACCTCAAGAGATTAGCGCTAAAACATAATAGCGATTTACAAGATGTTTCCGTGAATAATTCAAACGGTACTGTAAAGTCCTTAAAGCAATTGGAGAAGGAAGCAATTATAAATGCTTTGAATCAAACTAAATGGAATAAGAAAAAAGCTGCGGCTCTGCTCGAAGTTTCAGAAAGAACTCTATTCAGGAAAATTAAAGAATATGGACTTCAATAAAATAACAAAAGTATATTTGCCTATTGTTTTATGTGCCGTTCTCTTTACGGCTTGCAGTTATTCATTTACAGGTGCTTCGGTACCTCCTCATTTAAAAACCATTTCTATACCGATATTTGTCGATAGAAGTGGAAGCGGAGAGCCGTCTTTGCGGGATGATTTTACCGATCAATTGATACAAAAATTTCTAGACGATAACTCATTGCAGGTAACCGATAATTTAAAATCGGATGCCGTTATTAAAGGAACGATTATTTCATTAACAGATGCTCCGGCTATCGTTGCCGGAGGTGAAGATGTTGCTACCAGAAGAATTACAATTTCTGTTCGCGTTGTTTATAAAGATTTAGTAAAGAGAAAAACTATTTTCGATCGCAAATTTTCTGATTTCGGAGATTATTCTACCAAGGATGATATTCTCACCGGCAGAAAAGTTGCTATTGATGAGGCGATTGAGAAAATAACCGAAGATATTTTGATTGCCGTTGTTTCAAACTGGTAAAGGGAGATCATTTTATGTGGCTTGATCATGTAGTCTTAATTGTATATATATTTTCGCTAACCGTATTGTTTTTATTTGCGAGTCACGGTTTTATTATGATTTATTATCATAATAAGTACGCTAAGAAGACTCCAAAACCTAAAGAAAACTATGAACCGAATGAAATTGTTACGGTTCAATTACCTATCTACAACGAATATTACGTTGCAGAAAGATTGATTGATGCGGTTTGCAACATTGATTATCCGAAGAATCTGCTTGAAATTCAAGTACTTGACGATTCGACGGATGAAACGGTTGATTTAATAGAAAAAATAGTCGACCAAAAGAAAAAACTCGGTTTCGATATTTATCATATTCATAGAACCAATAGAGTTGGATATAAAGCCGGCGCATTAAAGGAAGGATTAAAAGTTGCAAAAGGAAAATATATTGCAATTTTTGATGCCGACTTTGTTCCTAAAAAAGATTTCTTTAAAACAACATTAAAATATTTTAACGACGATTCGGTTGGAATGGTTCAAACACGTTGGGAACACCTTAACGAAGATTATTCCATTCTTACAAAGATACAAGCTCTTGCATTAAACGGGCATTTTGTAATCGAACAAACTGTAAGAAACAAAGCCGGATTCTTTATCAATTTTAACGGTACCGGTGGGGTTTGGAAAAAGGAATGCATTGAAGATGCCGGAAACTGGCACGCCGATACTCTAACCGAGGATTTGGATTTAAGTTACCGTGCGCAGATGAGAGGATGGAAGTTTATATTCTTAAGAGATTTTACCACTCCTGCAGAACTTCCTTCTGAAATGAATTCTTTGAAAGCTCAACAATTCAGGTGGACAAAAGGTGCAGTGGAAACTGCTAAAAAACTTTTACCTCAGCTGTGGAAATCGGATGTGCCTTTGAGAGTTAAACTGCAGGGGACATATCATTTAACAAATAATTTTGTTTTTCCGTTCATATTGTTGGCCGGCGTTCTCAATGTACCTTTAATATTCATAAAGAACAGCGGCCCTTATGAGCAGATTTTTAATTTTATGTCCATTTTTGTTTTAGCATTTATAAGTTCATTCTTGTTTTATCTTTACGCTCAAAAAGATGTTCATACAGATTGGAGAAAGCGAATAGCCCTTTTCCCGTTATTTATGGCAGGCAGTATGGGACTTGCCGTTAATAATACTAGAGCGGTTTTCGAAGGTCTCATAAACAGGAAAAGTGAATTTGTGAGAACACCAAAATTCAGGGTCGAAAAGAAAGACGATAAAATAGAGAAGAACAAATATTTCCAAAGCACTAAGATAGACGATTCTGCTTTTGTTGAAATGATTTTGGCGATTTACTGCTCAATCGGGGTTGCCGCTTCAATTTATTTTCTGGAAATAGCAGCCCTTCCATTTCAATTAATGTTTTTCTTTGGATTTGCTTCAATCTCTTTATTATCTTTTAAAAGTTCGTATTCAAAAAATCAAAAAGGTAAGCTTCAAAATGTCAAACTCAAGCTCAGATAATATTTCTCTAATATATGAATTTAATCCCGATTCTCCCTTATTTGCTCGTGTTGCTTTAGAAGAGATGGAGCAGGGAAAATATTCGGAGGCACTTAAAATTTTGGAAGACGGAATCAGCAGATATCCCAATTATCCTACTGCAAATTTTATATATGCGCAAACCTTAGCACATTTGGGAGAATATGAAAAAGCTATTGAAGCAGTTGAAAAGGGTGCTGCTATTTTGGATTCCAACGAAGCGAGAGAATTTTATCTTTCTAAGGTGGAAGAAATTAAGAATAAGAATTCGATTGTTGAAGAAAGCAAACGTGTATCTTTCTTGGAAGATGACGGAGATTCTTCCGCAGACGATGAAGAGATTGCAAATAAAGAAGAACAGGAAGTGCCTTTGGAAGATCGTCTTGATGAATTAGCTAAGGAGCTTGAACATGCTAAAATCCCTCCTCCGAACAAAGAAGACTTGCAACCATTGAGTACTAAAGAGTACCAAGAGGAAATAGAAGGGAAAGATTATATCTCTTTCAACGAAGTGGGAGAAATATTTGATGAAGAGGATTTAGCCAGCGAGACTATGGCGATGATTCTCGAAGGTCAGGGTAAATTAATTGAAGCTAAAAGAGTTTACCAAAAATTAATTGAAAAGGAACCGGAGAAATCCGCTATATTCGAATTGAAGATCAATGAAATTGATCAGAAACTTAGCAGTTCCGAATAATGTCAAGAGTTAACATTCAAGCAAGTTCATCCTCCATTCAATTAAACGGGGAGAAACTTGATAAGCATTTTTATACACAAGATGTATTAACAGTAGCTGAAAAATTACTGGGTAAGATATTCGTTCGTAAAACAGGCGAGAATATTTTAGCTGCAAGAATTACTGAAGTGGAGGCATACAAAGGAGCTTGCGATGAAGCGGCGCATTCCTACGGTGGGAAAACTAAACGTAATCAAGTGATGTTTGAGGAAGGCGGTCTTCTTTATGTCTATTTTATTTACGGCGTTCATTTTTGTGCTAATGTTGTTACCGGCAAAAAGGAAGAAGGAGATGCGGTTCTTTTAAGAGGAATGATACCGTTAATTGGATTGGAAACATTCGCTTTAAACCGATTTGGCAAAACAAATATTTCCGATAGTGAATCGAAAAATTTATTAAATGGACCGGGTAAGATATGCAAAGCTTTTTCAATAAATAGAAAAGAAAACGGCATTGATTTAACCGGGGATGATATTTATATATTGCAGGAAAATAACGACAAGCGATTTGAAATAAAAACATCCGAAAGGATAGGTATAAATAAAGCGAAAGAATTGAAATGGCGATTTTTTATAGATTTGGAGAATGAATAAACAATCACTAAATATTTTGTTGGTAAGAACCGATAGACTCGGAGATGTCGTTCTTTCTCTTCCTCTTGCCGAGATTATAAAACAACATTTCCCGGAAAGTAAAATTACATTCCTTGTACGTGATTACACTAGAGCTCTGGTGGAAGATAATCCTTTTGTAGATGAGATAATTACCCTTCCTATTGTAAACGGAAAAATAAATACCAAAAAAATCACCGAAGAATTAAAGAAGAAAAATTATGATTGGGGAATTGTTATTTACCCTACTTTCGAAATAGCACTTATGCTTTTTCGTGCCGGAATAAAGAATAGAGTAGGTACCGGTTATAGATGGTATTCTTTTCTTTTCAATAAAAAGATTTACGAACACCGCAGAAGAGGGGACAAGCATGAATTGGAATATAATGTTAATCTACTTAAACTGCTTGGAATAAATAAAGAAATCAATCGGAATAATGTATCTTTTAATATACAAGTATCCTCTAAAAGCGATGAAAAAATAGACAGATATTTCAAGGAAAAAGGAATAGATAACGATTTACCCAAAGTGATAATTCATCCCGGCAGTGGTGGTAGTGCTGTAGATTGGCCGTTTTCGCACTTTAAAGAACTTGTTGATACTTTGGCACAGAGATTGAACATCAACATATTAATTACCGGAAATAAAAACGAAAAAGAATTGTGCGAAAAATTGATGAACGACAAGACAATAAATACTGCCGGCGAATTTGACCTTTCCGAATTGATTGCATTAATCAATCGTTCGGATTTGCTGGTTGCCAACTCTACCGGACCAATACACATTGCTGCAGCGTTGGGGAAACACGTTATCGGTTTTTATCCTAAAATCGATGAATGCGCTCCGAGGAGATGGGGACCTTACACAAATAAATCGGTAGTATTTACTCCGGAGATTGAGTGCAGTAACTGTACTCGAAAACAATGCGAAGAATTAAACTGTATGGCATCGATATCTCCCAAAAGTATTGTTGAGTCAATTGAAAGTATTACTGCCGAATTATATAGTGAAAGGAATTAAGATGAAAAAGATAAATATATTGTTAGCCCTTTTGTTTTTGATAGCCGGGATTTCCTTTGCCCAAAGGAAAGAATTTAGAAAGCTTGAAAACAAGGCATTCCAAGTAGGGGAAAAGCTTACATTTGATGTTAAGTATGGTTTTGTTAAAGCGGGTATAGCCGAAATGAGTATTCCGCGAATGAAAAAGATTTCCGGTAGAGATGTTTATTATATTACATTTAAAGTGAACTCTGTTTCTACTTTTGATCCTATTTATAAAGTGCGTGATAGATACGTTACATATATGGATAAAGAAGGATTATTCCCTTGGCGGTTTGAACAGCATATACGCGAGGGAGGTTTTAAACGTGATTTTTCCGCATTCTTCGACCACCGCAGGGGGAAAGCCAAAACATCCGAAGGAAGTTACGATATTCCCGAAAATGTTAACGATATTGTTTCTGCTTTCTATCTCGCTCGAACCTTCGACTACTCGGGGATGAAACCGGGAGATAAATTTCATCTCCAGAATTTTTATAAAGATAAAGTATATCCTTTAGATGTAGTTTACAGAGGCAAAGAAACTATTACCGTTACGGCAGGTACTTTCGAATGTATAATGGTTGAACCGTTGATTGTAGAGGGAGGATTGTTTAAAACCGAAGGAAATATAATTATATGGTTATCGAACGATGACTTAAGGATTCCCGTAAAAGTAAAAACTAAAATAATTATCGGTTCAATAGATGCAGAGTTAATCAAGTACGAGGGACTTGCGGGTGAATTGAAATCTAAAAAGAATTAGTAATTTTCGGGGGATATTTTCCCCCCTCTTCTTTTTTTTATTTCACTCCTTTTTTTCTTCCTTTTTAGTCTTTCTTCTTGTGAACTCTTTGTAGCTTTGGTGGGAATTCTTTTCTTCTTTTTTTCTAAAGCTGTTGAAAGTAATTTTATTAGTCTGTCAATTGCATCAACTCTATTCTTCTCCTGTGTCCTAAATCGCCTTGCTGTTATTATTACTTCTCCCTCATTATTCATTTTGTTTTTTAATTTTTGGACCAGAAGAGATTTAATATCATTATTTATTGATTTTGATTTAATGATATTGAATCGTAATTGCACTGCTGTTGAAACTTTATTTACGTTCTGCCCGCCGGGTCCGGAAGAACGGATAAACTCGAATTTTACTTCCTTTTCGTCGAGAGATATTTTATTCTTTATTTTAATCATAAAAGCTTTCTCAATTTTACCGGAATTCTATAATCGGGAAAGGCTTGTTTTATTTTTCTCACATAAATTGCAGCTCTTTCGGTTTTATTGTAATTCAATTCATAAAGAGCACGTCGAGCAAGCATTCCTGCAATAATATTTTTTAACATCTTCGTATACTTATTGTCCACTGCAGGAAAACGTATATTGAATTCCGGCAAAGGCGCTTCATAATATTCGTTAATTTTAATTACTTTAAAGAAAAACAAATCCGGTGCTACAGTGTACCCTTGCGGCAATGAGAATTCCTTTCTTCTAAATTCATTATCTATAACTTCCGGTGCTATATAATAGTCATAATTATCTATATTAGTTTTTATTAAGCCTATCATTATTGAACGGTAATAACGTTCGAGAATTCTAGCATCATATTTTTCTCCTCTTTCAAAAGGCTGTAGTGCTTTTACGAATCCTGCTGTTTCGCTTTTAATTCCGGTTAACAGGTTTGGATAATTATTATTCAACTGTTTATAATACCAAGAGCGTCTTAATAATTCTTTATCAATTAAGATAACGTCCCTTCTGAAGTTTTCAACATACTGAAAATAGTATGAAGGTGAAATGAGGTAATCCCACTGGTAACTAAATACAATTGAATTCTCCGGTAGTTTTCCTATCGCCTCTTTTGTATAATCTTCAAAGGTATATAAATCGTTTTGGTTCGCTTCATCAAAATTATTAATGAAAATAAAAATAACAGTAAAAAGGGAAATGGATATTGCTGCGTACGATAGCTGCTTAACTTTTTTAATTTTACTCAATACAAAATAAAAACCGAATAGTATAAAGAAAGCAAGATTTATATAGGCGAGTAAAAAATAAGAATCGATATCATTAATATCATAGTTAATGGAATAAATGATTGTGAATAAGAAATTAGTAAATATAAAAGTAAACAGCGATTTGTTCTTTTTTAATAAATAAATAATACCGAGTGCCGCTAAAAGAATACCGATATAAGTAAATTCATTGTCTAAATTGGTAACAAAATATGAAAGCTGCTTTTTAGCTGCGTCTATTGATGTAAAAAGCCAAACTTGATATTGCTTGCCGGTGAAATGCCTCCAAATATTTTCGAAGTTAACAGGATTCCCCCAGTTTAATACCGGTTCGGCGGAAGCTCTTAAAGGGAGGTATAAGTAGAATAAAATTAGAGTCGGGAAAAACAGCCCCAACATTTTCCCTATCTTTATCCATGCTTGCTTTTCGAAGCCTTCGGTTCTAAAAAAGAGATAAGCGATACCCGGCAGGAGAAGTAATGTGGTCATATGATTTGCAAATCCGAGTGCAAGAAAAAATGCTGTTGGAAGCCAGCTGTATTTCTTCTTTTCTGTAAATTGTTTGTATGTTTTTACTACCGACCATAAAATTAAATTAAATAGAAAAATTTGAAGAGAATAAACTTCAACCGAACCACTTTGAAGCCAATACGTTTTACTTAGGGCTAATATTAATGATGCGCCGATAATAAAAACTGTAGAGATTGTTTTGTCGCTTAATGTTTTATTGGGGGAATTCAAGTTTGATAAATCAATCAGTATTTTTGCAGTTTTTGCAAAGTAGAAAATTCCGAGTGTGCTCCATATTGCCGCAAGCAGATTAAGTATAACAATCTTTGATAACGGAAGAGGAATTAGGGAAAATAGGTAACCTATAATTGTGAACAGTGGATATCCGGTTGGATGGGCAATACCAAGTGTGGCTTGTACTGTTGCCAATTCACCGGAATCAATTTGCACAACGGAAGGGGCAAGAGTGTAAACATAAACCGAAAGAATTACAAAGAGTAAAATATAATTGTAAAATTTTTCAAAATGCTTCATTGTTCAATAAATACTTTGTTGAAAAAATTACCGGTTAATTTAAGTGTATTAAGTATTTCATCTAAATTAATCTGTTTTCCCAGGAAATTACCAATTAATTCAATTTCCTTATTCGCAAATTTATTTATAAGTGGTCTCTTCTTGTTTAGTATTGCACTTAAAGCAAAATGAATTTCTTTTAACAATGCCGAGTTTTCTTTTAACAATTGAAATTGAGTTTTAAGATCCGGATTATATTTAATTAATACTTCAATTCTATTTTCGATATTTAATCCGAGTATTTTGCCGAAAGCATTTTTATCAATCAAACTAAAATAACTCGAAATAAAATCCGAAGTCATTATTCCACCGTGATCTTTTTTGATATCGATAGAAGAGGAGGTACTGATGAAAGCACTTCGAATCTTTCTATATACATTAAGCATTTCTCTCTTGATTTCATCTTTTGAGAATTTATGCAAAGATGATTCAAGGGCAGCAAGAACACCTGCATATTCCGTTTCATCGCCCGCAGCGATATTTATTTTAAGCATTGCTTGGAATTCCCAAACACGCGCTCGTCTGTTTAAATAGTTTTTATATTCGTCAATATCCCAAATAAGTTGGGAACTTGAACCTTCCGGCCGGAGTCTGCAATCAACTTCAAGCGGAGATAATTCTTCTTTAATTTTTTTTAGCAGATCTTGTGCTTTCTCTTGTGCGTCCGAATATTTATCGATGTCTTTAATCAGAAATATTAAATCAATATCCGAATTTAAATTCATTTCTCTTGTTGCAAAACTACCCAGTCCAATAATTAAACAAGGAAGATTCTTTCTTTGAGCCTTGTGTATCTCCTCAATTTTCCCTTGTACAAATACTCCAAGTAAATTGCCGAATTCTAAAGTGTCTATTATTCTTAATGAATTTTGAATTGATAATATAATTAGATATTGTTCTGTGCTAAACCTTTTGTATGCTTCGGAATGATCGGGTGATAAGAAAGAGGAAGATAATAACAATTCACTCAAATCAGGGTGACTATTTATTTTATCAACTGCATATTCATTTAGGGAACAAATGCTGATGATTGATTTCCGAAATGTTTTACTTTTGCATTGAGCATAAAATATTGAGGGAAACCCGCTTGCCTTTACTAATTTTGTGAAATTCTCCAAGGTTCTGTCGGGATTAAAAGATTCGGAAATGCAGTGAAGAATATCTTTTTCAATCTCTTTGAATAGCGAAATTGTGCGGGAATCAAATTCCTTGCTTCCAATTAAACCTCTGCCGGATTGTAAAAATAATAGATTACGCTTCGCACGTTTTTCATCTTCAAACACAATTTTTATGTTATCGGTTTCGCTTCCGGATTCAATAATTGAATCAAAAATTTTTCTCACTTCGGTTCTGTACGTATTTAATGCAGCATTAAACTTTTTGATTGATGAATAACCCAGCAGCTTACTTAATCTCCCAAGAGTTTCGGTGTCTTTTGGGATTTCGTGTGTTTGTCTATCGTTCATCAATTGAAGGAAGTGCTCGATTCTTCTGTAAAAGATATAAGCGTTTTTGAATATTTCCGCTTCTTTTGTGGAGAGAAGTTGTCTCTTTTCAAGAAGTCTAATAGCATTTAAGGTGTGACCGCTTCTTAATGATTTATCCTCTTTCCCGTTTATCATTTGTAATGCTTGAACGGAAAACTCGATATCGCGTATTCCGCCTGTAAATAGCTTAACGTTAACTTCGTCGAGTAATTGATTTTCTATGGTTAATTTCATTCTTTTAACTTGACTCTTAATTGAACCTGTAGAAATGTTTTGATAAATGTATTTGGAGACGAAGTTTTCAAATTTGTTATACAGATTTTTTTTACCGCAGAGGAAATTCATTTTTAGTAGCATCTGTTTTTCCCAATCCTCTCCCCGTGCTTCATAATAATAAATTGTATCGTTTAATGTTCTGCAGAGTGGCGAACTCTTTCCATCGGGGCGCAACCGGAAATCTATTCTGTACAAATATCCCTTATCTGTTGCTTCGGATGACAGTGAGATAAACAGCTTTATTGTTTCCGAAAGGAGCTCATAATATTCAAGATCATTTTTCAGAGTATAGTTATCACTATAAAATGCTATTAGATCCACATCGGAACTGTAATTAAGTTCTCCGCCGCCTAATTTACCTAAAGATATAATTGTATAATCTTTCTTCCCTTTTACATTCAGCCTGCGTGCAGTTTCATCAAAGCATAAATCGAATAATGCACTTAGCAAACTTTTGGCAAGTATCGAAAGATTAAGAGTAACATCTTCCAGGTTATAATTGCCCAATAGGTCGTTCACCCCTATTTTAAGCAAATATCTCATCTTCAAGGTTTTCAGCAGATTTAACTTAGTGTTTAATGTTTTTAGTCTTCCCAGTGAAAGAGCAATTTCTTTATTCAGTATTCTCTCATCTATTTTTTTATTAAGCCAATCCATACTGAAAACAAGTGAGATGTATTCGGGATGAACTGTAAGTATATCGCATAGATAATTGCTGTAAGTTGATAAGAGAACTAATATTTCAATGTGATGAGGATAGATCAATAATTCTTTGATAAAATTTCCTTTATCGAATTGAGCTTCTATGATTCTTGTAAGGTTGGCTTCGGCAGAGCTATCGAAGAAATTACGATTTATTTCCTTCTCAATTGCAGCAAACAGTTTATCCAACTCGGTGTGTGTTAAATACCCGAGCGAATTCTTAACAATGAATTCAATAAATCTGTTATCGAGCCGATATCCTGCCAAATTTTTCCCGAAATTATTTTTATCAAATTATAAAGATAATCGAGATAAGTGAAAAATGTTGGGGTTTTTTGTTGTATATCTTGCAGATTATAAGAATTTGGAAGTAATATTCATAAATGAATTATTTCCGGGGATTTCCTCAATTTAGTGTATCGAAAATTATTTGTTGATAGGTAAAATTACTGGTTTTTATCTCAAAATCGTAAATTATAATATGGTAGTGCTTATAATTTGGTATTTATTGTAACAATTTATTGGTCTTATTATAAAAGAAAGTGACAGAAAAAAAATTAAATCTTTAAAAGTTTGGCATAAATCTTGTTTGTTCTGTGTAAAATTTTTATTTTTACAATTAAGATTATGGAAAAAATAATTATAACTGGCAGAATAAGAAAGATTACGTTTGTTAAGTTAGGATTGGCTTAATAGAAAATAAATGCACTCCAAGTAAGGGGTGCATTTTTTTTTATACATAGATATGATGATAAAAGAATTAGTAAGTTATCTTGAAGAATGGGCGCCTCCGGGAGCTGCTTGGGAAAAAGACAACATAGGTCTCCTTGTTGGGGCGGAAAACCAAAAATTAAAAAAGATTTTTCTCTGCCTAGAACTGAATCGAGATTCACTAGAAGCAGCGATAAAACAAAACTGTAATTTGATCATCACACACCACCCATTCATTTTCAAACCCTTCAAAAAGATAAATTTCACAAAAGACCCCAAAGCCGAATTATTAAAGCAGTTAATTAAAAATGATATTGCTCTCTTTTCGGCTCATACAAATTTAGATTTTACTAAGGACGGTGTTAGTTACGAGTTGGCTAATAGATTGGGGTTAAAAAATATCACCTTTCTTAAAAGCCAAGAAGCAAATCAATTAAAAATAGTTGTTTTTGTTCCGAATGAATTTCTTGAAAATGTTTCGACTGCTCTTTTTGATGCTGGTGCCGGAATTATTGGCGATTATGACAAATGCAGCTACCGTTTAGAAGGTACCGGAACATTTTTCGGTGGTGAAGAAACTTCTCCGGTGGTTGGAGAAAAGGGAAAATTGGAAAAGGTTTCTGAAACGCGTCTCGAAGTTTTGGTTGACCAATGGAAATTAAATAAAGTAATTAAAGCACTGCTGAAAAGTCATCCTTATGAAGAGCCTGCTTATGATATTTACCCTTTGAAAAATAAAAATGTGAATTATGGCTTTGGTGCTATTGGAGAGTTAGAACGTACTTATTCGCAAAAAGAATTTTTAGACCTGGTAATAAAAAAATTGAAATGTAAAAATTTAAGATATACAGAAGGAAAGGGTAGAGTTAAAAAGGTTGCGGTTTGCGGTGGCAGTGGGGCGGATCTGCTTAATAACGCTATTATTTCGGGTGCCGATGCATACGTAACGGCAGATATAAAATATCATACTTTTGAGGAAGCCCGCGGTAAATTATTATTGATAGATGCCGGGCATTATGAAACCGAAGTACCCGTATTGGATGTATTAAAGAAGAGAATTATTAATTTTTTGAACGAACATAACTATACAGTAGATGTGATAAAGTTTAAAGGGTCTACAAACCCTGTGAAGTTTTATAAATAATAAGGAGTAATAAATTGCAAAGTAGATTAACAACACTGTATCAGCTTCAACTTATCGACGATCAATTGGACGAACTCGAAGAACTCCGTGGAGATCTTCCGATTACAGTTAACGAACTTCAAAGCCAAATTGATGCTATTAAAGCACAAGTTGATGAGAAAAACGAAGCAAAAGAAGAAGCAATAAAAAAACGTAATCATAACGATGCTGAAATTGTTCGACTTTCGGATAATTTGAAAAAATTCAAAGCTCAACTGTATAAGGTTAGAAATAACAAAGAATACGATGCATTAACCAAAGAGATTGATCACGCTGAAGAGACAATCAAAAAATATGAAGAGGAAAACAGAGCTTTTGAAGAATTGGTTGAAAGACTTAAAATTGAAGTAGAAGAAATTTCTCCTCAACTTTATAAGTTAAGTGAAGAATTAAAGTCAAAAGAAAGCGAACTGAAGCAGATAATTAAAGCTAATGAGCGTGAAGAGGTAAAATTAAAAGAGAAACGTGATCAAATAGCCGCAAAGGTGAGAAAGTCGGATTATAATACTTATATGAGAATTCGTAAAGCTCTTCGCGGTAAAGCAGTCGCTACTATCAATCGTTCCGCTTGCAGCGGTTGTCAGAATATTGTGCCTCCGCAGAGACAACTGGAAGTGCGCTCGAATAAAAGAGTTTACACTTGTGAGTCGTGCGGTAGATTATTAGTTTCTCCGGATGTTGCACAAGAAGCTGAAAAAACGCTTACCATTTAATTATTTTGGGATGTTTAGAGATCTGAGAGAAGACGTTGTAATTAAGACTTCCTCGGTGAAACGATTATTTAATTGTTGATTTTTGTTAGGGGAACCCACGATTGCGATCGTGGGTTAACCAATTTTTTTGCAAACCCTTAAAATCTTTTTATTCCGAATAAATCTTCCAATTCCGAAGTATAAAATATTCCCCTTCTACTCATATTGGATAGAACAATAATAGTTTTATCATCTTTAAGAGAATGAATAAAATAACTTCTAAACCCTTTCCACCAACCTGTATGATGGACCACTCTGCTTCCATCTGGAAGTGTATTTATTCTCCATCCGTAACCGTAGTTATCGTAAGGGTAAAGTTCTTTGTGATAGGGACGGAAGGCTAATTCCATTTCTTCATAAGGAATTAGAGTGCCTTTAACTATGGCACGCGAAAATTTGAATAGATCTTCTACGGTTGAATAAATTCCTTTATCTCCCACAACTCCGTTTAGATAGCTGTTCTCGGCTCTTCTACGCCATCGAATATATCCTTTCACACGTTTATTATTTACAGGTTCTTCTATTTTGCTGTACACTTCCGAATTCTTCATTCCCAGAGGTTCAAAAATTTCTTCCCTTAGAAAATCCGAATATTTTTTACCACTAACTTTTTCTATTATCAATGCCAGTAAAGCATAATTTGTATTACAGTAATTATAACGATGTCCGGGTAGATAATATTTTAACGGTTGATGGTTATAAAGTATATCTAGCACGTCTTGGTTTGTTATTGCTAGGTTTTGCTTGTCCTGCCAAAGAGAATCTGCAAAGTAAAAATATTCAGGTAAACCGGAACGATGCGTTAATAAATGATGAATCGTAATACCGGGATAGGGGAAATTTGGAAAAAACTTTGATAGAGAATCGCTATAATTAATTAACTTTCTATGAACCAACAGCATTATTCCAAAAGCAGTTATCGGTTTTGAAACCGAAGCTAACTGGAATTTAGAATTGATCGTTAGAGCCTCTCTTTTTTTGAAATTGGCGTAGCCTTTAGCCGTGGAGTAAATTATAGTGTCTCCAATTGCAAATAATGCAGTGCCATTAAACAACCCTTTTTTGTGCCTGCGCGTGAAATAGTTCTCCAGCTTTGCAGCAATATCGTAAAACTTCTTTTGCGGATAAATTATACCGGTATCTGTTCTAAGATTATTTTCCTTATGAATTGTGGTGTCTTGTTCGCAGGAAATAAGAAAAAATCCGGAAAGGATGAATAATAATAAGGTTGTCCGCATGAATTATTAGTTAGTAATACTGAAGTAAATAAAATAAACGTAGTGCTGATAAATATTAATAATTTACAGTCTCAATAAGAATAAAACTCTCTTGAAATTCAACAAGAAAGTTCATTCGCTTTTACTTTTACAAAATTTATCAGGACTTTATATTAGTCTGTTAATTATCAGTAAGATTTTTTTGTTGTGATTGTTATTAAGTTCCTATTTGATTTTGGGTTCTACCTCAGTAGGCATTTTCTTTTGTGTCAATATTTTCAATTTCGCCGGGTGTTTCATGCATACTTTCGGCAAGATTTTTTAAGTTCTTTAATCCTTTCTCAAAATCGGGTCCAATCATTCCATCGTAAAACAAACCGAAATACCTGCCGACAGGGAAATCTAGATCGGCTTCGTTAGCCCATACTACTTTTGTTCCACCGTTGGTTGGTGAGAAGTTCCAGATATCCCAAGAAACAGCCTCAAACGGTTCGATAAATCTTAATTCAGATTTAATCATTTTATTCGGTATTGCTTCTTTTAATGTTATTGAACCCTTTCCGACTATATCTCCATCCCAAGACCATTTTTGTCCAGGTTTTCCCGGCAAACCTTCAAGAGTTCCTTCAGCTTCGGGATCCGTTTTACTCCATGGGTTCCACTTCTCATAATTACTAAAATCTATAATCAAATTGTAAACGGTAGCGGTCGGCTTCTCAATAACTATACTTCTTTCCACTCTTACATGAGACGGTAAGAAAAGGGCAACAATCAGAAATAACGTTACTATTCCGACAATTGCATATATTACTACTTTTAATAATTTCATTGAGTTTCTCGATATAAATTTATTGGTCTAATATATCTTTTACAGCTCGAATATCATAATTCAAAACATGTTTAATTAACCAGTTTTTGAGAACAGCAGTTAACTCATTATGGACCTCAAATTTACCATCGCGCATTTCTTCGAGTATATGAACTATTTGATTGACTAATACTCGATGTTGCGCTTTATGTTCTTGAAGTCCGTCAAATCTATGTTTCTCGTAAAAATTTTCTTCCGATGAAAAGTGAACCTTTGTATATTCAACCAGTTCAATCATTACTTCTCTCAGTACCGCATTTTCTTTGTGTTCAAATTGAGCTTTTAACAGTTTATTGATTATTTCCACTAGTTTTTTGTGTTGATCATCAATTTCTTTAACGCCGGTTTCCCAGGCTCTCAACCATTTAATAGCCATGAATTTAATTCTCCTTTAAATAATATCCGTATTCTCTATCCTCTTCTAGAACATGCTGAAGCAACCAATACTTAAGCCGTTCAAATAATTCATTGCCAATTTCCAGATTACCGTCATTTATTTTTTCAATCATTTTTATAAAACGATTTATTAAAAATTTATGCAATTGTATATGATCGTCAAGCAATGGGTAGTTATTTTTCCTCATATGAAGTTCTTCTGACACGAAGTGAGCTTGAGTATGATCTACCAATTCTTGCAGAATAGCTCTGAGAGTATTCTCATCACTATTTTTGTTTTTTGCTTGGATAAGCTTATTCAAAATGTCAACAAGCTGCTTGTGCTGACTATCGATTTCTACAATACCAACATCATAATAGCGTTTCCATTCAATATTATTCATAAGCATCCAAAAAATCGGTTTTAAAATACAAAATTTAAATTAATTTTTAGTACTTATTTTATATATTGCCTCCCATAAATTCCATTCCTGAATAATTAAAAGATTGAGTTAATTTGTATAAAAAATTAAAGCTGATTTTAGAAGACGGCTCGGTATACTCTGGTTACGGTTTTGGGCAAATTAAAGAATGCCAGGGGGAAGTTGTTTTCAATACCGGGATGGTGGGTTACCCAGAAACTTTAACTGATCCTTCCTATCATGGACAAATTCTCGTTGCAACTTATCCATTAATCGGAAATTACGGAGTTCCGTCGAAAGAAAGAGAACACCAATTATTAAAAAATTTTGAATCGGAAAAAATTCAAGTTGAAGGATTAATTGTTGCAGATTATTCTTGGGAATACTCACACTGGGCTGCAGAAAAATCACTCGATGAATGGATGAAAGATGAAGGAATTCCGGGGATTTTTGGTATTGATACCCGCGCTTTAACAAGAAAGCTGAGAGATAAGGGTACAATGCTTGGCAGAATTGTTCTCGAGGAGAAAGAAAATATATTTAATCCTTTCCAGGATCCTAACGAAAGGAATTTAGCTGCCGAGGTTTCTGTGGACGAGCCGATTGAATATGCAAAAGGCAAGACTAAAATTGCATTGGTAGATTGCGGTGTGAAGAATAATATTATCAGGGCATTTTTAGGCAGGGATATAACTGTTATAAGAGTTCCGCACGATTATGATTTTTTAGAATTAGATGTAAACGGTGTTATGTTATCTAATGGTCCCGGTGACCCAAAAAAATGTATTGAAACAATTGAAAACGTAAAAAGAGCGATGGCAAAAAATATGCCGATTCTTGGTGTTTGTTTGGGTAGCCAGATTCTCGGATTGGCTGCCGGGTGCGATACATATAAATTAAAATACGGTCACAGAAGCCATAATCAGCCGGTTGACGAAGCTGGAACTAGAAGATGTTACATTACATCGCAGAATCATGGATATGCAATTAAATCCGATTCTCTTCCTTTAGATTGGAGGGAATGGTTCACTAACGACAACGATGGAACTAACGAAGGAATAATTCATATTGCAAAGCCGTTTTTCGGAACTCAATTCCATCCTGAAGCTTCACCAGGACCTGATGATACTGAATTTGTTTTCGATATGTTTGTGAGGGCGCTAAATGATTAAGAGGGGTAAACCTAAAAAAGTTTTAATACTCGGTTCCGGTGCTTTGCAAATTGGTCAAGCAGGTGAATTCGATTATTCCGGCAGTCAAGCAATTAAAGCATTAAAGGAAGACGGAGTTAAGACAGTCCTAATTAATCCGAATATTGCGACTATTCAAACATCTGAAGATTTAGCCGATCAGGTTTATTTCCTTCCGCTTAAACATTCTTTTGTAAAGAGAGTAATCGAAAAGGAGAAACCTGACGGAATATTGCTTGGTTTTGGCGGACAAACAGCACTGAATGTTGGCGTTGAGCTTTATCATTCCGGTGTTTTGGAAGAAAATAATGTAAAAGTTTTAGGAACACCAGTCGAAACGATAGAAGATACTGAGGATAGACAATTATTCTCTGAAAAGGTAAATGAAGTTGGACTAAAATTAGCGCAGAGCAAATCGGTTCACTCCGTTGAAGAAGCAATTGAAGCAGCGAAAGAGATTGGTTTTCCTGTAATGCTTCGCATTGCTTATGCACTTGGCGGTTTAGGCAGCGGTATAGTTGAAAATGAGAAGGAACTTAAAGAAAAAGCGGAACGTGCCTTCTCTTTTACCGATCAAATTTTAATCGAAGAATCTCTTTACGGATGGAAAGAGGTAGAATACGAAATAGTTCGTGATAAATATGATAACTGTATTACGATTTGTAATATGGAAAATATCGATCCGATGGGAATTCATACAGGCGATAGTGTTGTCATTGCTCCTGTGCAGACTTTATCCGCAAAGGAAAATTTCAAATTGCGTTCCATCGGAATTAAATTAATTCGTCATTTGGGGATTATAGGCGAATGTAATATTCAATATGCGCTATCTCCTAATTCAGATGATTACAGAATAATTGAAGTTAATGCGAGATTAAGCAGAAGTTCGGCGCTTGCTTCAAAGGCAACGGGTTATCCGCTTGCTTTTGTTGCAACAAAATTAGCATTAGGTTACAATTTAAATGAAATTGAAAATTCCATCACAAAAGAGACTTCTGCCTGTTTCGAACCGGCATTGGATTATGTGGTATTGAAATTCCCCAGGTGGGATCTTCAGAAATTTAAACAGGTAAGCACTTTACTCGGTTCGGAAATGAAGTCTGTCGGTGAAGTAATGTCGATTGGAAGAACTTTCGAAGAAGTTCTTCAAAAAGGTATCCGAATGCTCGATATCGGAATGAAAGGATTTGCCTGCAACAATTTCATAAAGGAGGAAGATGTTCATAAGAACTTAAAAGAGCCGAACGATAAAAGAATTTTCTTCATTGCAGAAGCCTTCAAAAGGGGAATGACTGTTGATGAGATAAATGAGTTGACAAAAATCGATAAATGGTTTTTGTATAAAATGAAAAATATTATTGATACCGAAATCAAATTTACGGGATCAAATTTATCTCACTTAACAAAAGTCGATTTCAAAGAGTTAAAATTAAAGGGCTTTTCCGATGAACAGATTGCTCTTTTAACTAATTCGAGTGAACCGAAAGTAAGGGAATTGCGCAAGATGGCGGGCGTGATTCCGGTAATTAAACAAATAGATACTATGGCGGCAGAGTATCCCGCTCAGACTAATTATTTATATTTAACATACAACGGTACTGAAGACGATATACCAACTGGGGAAGATAAACAGATAATAGTTTTGGGAAGCGGTTCATACAGAATCGGTTCTTCTGTAGAGTTTGACTGGTGTTGTGTGAATGCGGCTAAATCGCTCGAGCAATCCGGCTATCGCTCAATTATGATAAATTACAATCCCGAGACTGTTAGTACGGATCACGATAGCTGCAGTAAACTATATTTCGAAGAGATGTCGCTCGAAAGGGTTCTTGATATTTACGAAAAAGAAAATCCTAACGGAGTAATTGTTTCGGTTGGAGGACAAATACCGAATAACTTAGCCGTAAAGTTATTCAATAGAGGCGTTAAAATTTTAGGCACTTCTCCTTCGCAGATAGATAATGCAGAGAACAGAAACAAGTTTTCTGCAATTTTGGATAGGCTGGGTGTTGACCAACCGGAATGGGAAGAGTTAACAGATCTGGAATCCGCAAAGGCGTTCTGCAATAGGGTTACGTATCCGGTTCTAATAAGACCCAGTTATGTACTGAGTGGTGCGGCGATGAGTATAGTTTTAAATGATGATGAATTGGAATACTATTTGAAAAAAGCATCGGATATTAGTAAAGAACACCCGGTGGTTATTAGCAAGTTTATTACAAATGCAAGAGAAATTGAAGTTGATGCCGTTGCAGATAACGGTGAATTATATTGTTATGCTATAAGTGAGCACGTTGAAAATGCAGGAGTGCATTCAGGTGATGCAACCATTGTATTTCCTCCTCAACGAACTTACTTGGAAACAATGCGAAGGGTTAAGTTAATTACAAAGAAAATTGCTAAAGAACTTGAAATAACCGGACCTTTCAATATGCAGTTTATAGCCAAGGACAATGAAGTTAAGGTGATTGAATGTAATTTAAGGGCATCCCGAAGTTTTCCTTTTGTTTCGAAAGTGCTGAAATTAAATTTTATTGAAAAGGCAACTAAATTGATGGTTGGCGAAAAGCTGCACGAAATTAGTAAATCATCTTTCGACCTTGATTATGTAGGGGTAAAAGCATCCCAGTTTTCATTTACCAGATTGAAAGGCAGTGATCCGGTAACCGGAGTTGAAATGTCTTCGACTGGTGAAGTTGCTTGCATTGGGGATGATTTTAACGAAGCTTTTCTCAAAAGCTTTTTATCTACCGGTTATCGTTATCCACGTAAGGGGATTCTTCTTTCCACTGGAAAGCTGAAAATGAAAGCAGAAGTAATTGATGAATTAAGAGCTATAAACAAACGGGGGATCAAGTTGTATGGAACTGAAGGTACTGTTAAGTTCTATGCAACGAACGGTATTGAAATAGAAGAGTTAAAACGTCCCGGTGAGAATGTTAGTCCAAATATTCTGGATTATTTTGCAAATGGAGAAATTGATTTGGTGATTAATATTCCTAAAACTACCGATAAAGATGAATTGGATAATGATTATTTAATTAGACGGAAAGCAGTTGATTTGAATATTCCGTTGATTACAAATATACAAATCGCAAAAAGATTTTTTAAAGCCATGCTTCTTTATTCCGAAGAGGATCTTCAAGTAAAAAGTTGGGCGGATTACAACTGATCTATTAAAGAATTTATTAAGCTGATTGCAATCGTTTCGGAACATTCCTAAATTATAAAAGTAAAAAGAATAAATTGCTAGGAGGCAAAAATGAAGCGGTTGCTAATTCCTCTCACATTAATTTTCAGTTTTTCCATCTTAACGGCACAAAGTAAAACTGTAAGACTGGACGTTTCAACAATCAAAGTTTATCAATCGGCCGCAGAAATAATTCACGAGGGTGTTGTAAATATTGAAGGAGTTGATAGACTTATTATTACTGATTTAGCAGAGAGGATAATTCCTTCTAGCATAACGATTGAGAGTGATAACGGCGTAAAAATACTTTCGGTTAATAAGCGATTGAATTATTTGCAACCGGTAAGGTTAAATAAAAATTATCTCCGACTTAAAGGATTGCTCGATTCATTAAATACTGAAGCTGATTATTCCCGTGCGAAAATTTCATCGTTAAAAGATAAGCTCAAGTTTTTAAGCAATATTACTTCTGCCGTTTCGTTGAGTTTTAATGAGGCAAAGAAATTGACTAAATACTATTATGAAGAATCTGAAAGAATCAAGAATAAATTATTTCCGGAGGAAAAGAATCTCTCCGTATTATTAAAGAAAATTGAGAGAGTAAAAAATCAAATTGCCGAAACGGAAAAGAGGAAATACTTCACGAATGAAATAATTGTGGATATAAAACCTTCAAAAGTTACTTCCTCTAAATTTACTCTCAGATATTTAGCTAATTCTGCATCCTGGAAACCGGTATATGATCTAAGAACCGATGGATTAGGGGCTAAACCAACTTTAGTAATGAAAGCAAGCGTTTTTCAAAAAACAGGATTGAATTGGGAGGATTGCAAAATAATATTTTCTTCACGTAACCTAAATCAGAGTAATACCAAGCCGGAATTAGATGTATGGTATGTCGATTTTTACCGTCCGCGTTATTTAGCAAAGCCGGATATGAACAAATCGATAGATTCACCCGATAGAGAGGATCAGGCTATGTTTTTTAGTGTTGGGAAGCATTATCAGTTTTCTCGTGAATATGAAGCGGAATTAAAATTTCAAATACCTTCCAACAACAAGCCTCATTATGTAACTCTTGCAAGCTATGAACTTGATGCTGAATACCAATATTATGCTGTACCCAAGCTCGATAAGAACGCATTTTTAACCGTTAAAATCAGGGAATGGGAAAACCTGAATTTGCTTTCCGGGAATGTTAGTGTTTATTTTGAAGGTAATTATATCGGCGAATCGTTTTTGAATACTTACACTACTTCAAAGGAACTGACTATTTCGTTAGGCAGGGATAATGATATTGTAGTTGATAGAAACGTTGAAAAAGATTATACCGAAAGTAAAATTTTCAGTGATAATTTAGTCAGAACATTCGAAGTTAGAAACTTACTTAAGAACAATAATAATGCAAAAGTAGATTTAATAGTTGAAGAAAATATTCCTGTTTCAAAACAAGAAGATATTTATGTTGAGCTATTAGATGCTGCTAATGGGAAATATAATTCTAAAATGGGAAGACTTACTTGGAAAGTAACTCTGTTGCCGAATGAACAAAAGGAAATCAGTTATAAGTTCAGAGTCGTCTTTCCACCCGATAAAAAGATTACGGGATTAGATTAAAAAGGGCTCATTGCTTAATTGTTCTGATTTTTTTGGCTCTGTAAAGCCACGGAACACCATAAGAACCGCTGTAACCGTCTGCCATCTGGTAAATATCATCAGTCAGGGCTTCATCTAAATCTATGAATTCATAACCGGAGCGTATAAGTAATTTCAGAATATCCTCTAGCAGATATGAATTTATCACATTTAAATGAAACAGCATTATATGTTTTACATTCCTATGAAAAGTAACTAAAGAATAATCTTCGGAATTGTATAATTCTCTTTTTATTCGGGATAAATACAAATGTGCTATTTCTTTCTCTTCAGATTCGAGGTTATTCAGGTAAGCTACTTCAAATCGGGGATTAAAGCGCCAGTCGTTCGAAGTGATAGTAACCGGAGCAATCTTATATCCCATATTTTCTAAAGCGGCAATAATAGTGAATTTTTTCCTTTCGGTCTCACCGCGATTTAAATATGGATATCTAAAATATTTCCAATTTCTGTTAAGCGGTATTTCATTTATCTTATCAAAATTTTCTTTATCTGCCATTAATATTTTTTTTATTTCTTCCCTATTTTGTACTGTGAGAGGTGGATAAATCAATTCTTTTTCGTCATTAACACCATTCCTTTTTATTGGTAATGAAGTTAAAGGCAAGTTTAAATCTTTTTCTACACTTTTCACTATCACTCTCAATAAGGAATCACATCTCGAAATATTGTCAATATATTCTTCAGCGGAATGTTCATTTGAGTTATAATGAGAAAACGTATGATTCCCCAGTGTGTGCCCCTCCATTAAAAAGCGTTTAATATACGGATACCAGCTTGAATCATATCTTGCTCCTATTAAAAATCCCGTAATTTTAATGTTATATTTTTTTAATACATCCAATGTGTGTGTAAACAATTTTTTCTTTTCTTCTTCGGATATAAATTCGTTATTAACGGCAAATGGTAAATCATCAAATGTAAGGGCTACCTGTTTTGTTTTTGTAGGCAGTGAGTTATCATTCTTCCGCACCGTTTTTTCACCGGAAGAGCATGAGAGAGAGAGTCCACAGATCAAAAGGATGGTTAATATGTTTGCCAGGTCTTTTCTCATAATGAATATTCTAACAACTTTTAGGACAATACTTAAGTTAAAGTTTATAATATTTTCGTGTAGAAATCAAGTAAATTATTTATTTTATAGTTATTATGGAAAAGTATTACTCCGATTTGAAAATATCAACTGGTAAAAATAGAAGGCAAAGTAATTTTTGGGCAATTTTTATTTTGCTTTACTGCATAGCATTTATCAATTTGGCAGCCTGCAGTGATCCACCCGTTAAAACTTATGAAAAAACATTTTACTCAATGGGTACAATTGTAGAAATAAAAGTTCGCTCTGAAGATTCTTTGCTTGCAATGCAAGCCATTAACTCCGCCGTTAAAGAAATAAAGAGGCTCGATGAAAAATATTCAACTTATAAAGTTGACAATTTTATTTACAATCTTAATAACGACACCTCCCACTCAATAAGAATTGATACTGAAACGTTCAACTTATTAAAAATATCAGATCGAATAAACAGGCTAACGAAAGGGAAATTTGATCCCGCCATAGGAAGAGTGATTGACATACTCGGCTTTAAACAGGGAACGCCTGAAGAAGTTGATACAACAGTAATTACCGATGCAATTCTTCAAAACGGATGGAAATATGTTGAATTGAAAAAACCTGATACCTTAATTAGGAAGCGTCCCGTTAAATTTAATTTGGGCGGTATTGTAAAAGGTTATGCGGTAGATAAAATGCTGGAGAAGATAAAAGCAATAGGAATAAAAGAAGCCTATGTTAATGCAGGAGGAGAAATTGGATTATTGGAAGGAGATTGGGAAATTGGAATTCAGCATCCTCGTAAGCCTGATGAATTGCTTGCAGTATTAAAATTAAATAATTCATGTATTGCTACATCCGGTGACTATGAACAATATGTCGAAAAATCAAATAATAGAATAACTCATATAATTGATCCGGAAATAGGAATTACTTCGCAATTTAATCAATCCGTTACAGTTATATCTGATAGTACAATTGTAGCAGATGCTTTAGCAACAGGGCTATTTCTTTTGGATGCAGAAACAGGAATTAAAATTATCAACTCGTTATCTAATATTGAGGCAATTATAGTTGATCCGGCGGGAAGAGTATTTAAGACGCCGGGAGTGGGCAAATTAATTAGGTAACTAACGGACAGTTACACAAATCACTATTTTTTTTATTATGTTTGGTCTGGAATAAGAAGGATTATTTATGAAACCCTCTGCCATTTTACTAGCATTTTTCCTATTCGTAAATAGTGCAGTACCACAATCATATATCGTTGAGAAAATTACTCCGTCTTCAGAATTAATTGGTAATTCCATTTTAGATATTGAACAAGATTCATCGGATTATATTTGGGTAGCATCACTGCAAGGTGTTTCTTATTTCGATGGAATGGACTGGCACAAAATAAGAGGGAATTCCAATTATACAAATGATCAGTTTTTACAAATTGAAATTGATAAAAACAATGTTGTTTGGGCTTTAGCAAATGATTCAAGATTACATCTATTCAAGATAGTTAACAATAAACTTGTATTGATGAATATTCCCGAATATTCCTCACCTATTAAGGGTTTTATTGTTGCAGGGTTTAGCATATTATCCAATAACGGCATATCCGTTCCTGTGGTAGCGATTAGAGGAGTCGGTATCAGTGTTTTTGTAAATAATAAATGGCGGAATCTTTCGCAAAAAGATGGTTTGCCCACTTTGCAGTTAAATTCCATAATAAAGAGAAACAACGAAATATATATATGCCATTCGGAGGGAATTAGTCGGCTCGATTCCACCTTAAATATAAATAATAAAATAGGCGATGAATATGGTTTATCCGGATTAAATATTTTGTCGATTCTTTTTGATGATGAGGGCAAGATAGAATATTTCCGAACTAAACGTTCCCTCTACAAAATTGAAAACGGAAAACACAAAAATATTGCAAGAGTTATTTCATCAGGAAACCCAAGAAGAACCTTTAATAATTTTGTTCGTTTTGATGATGATATAATTTTATTCGCATCTGATTTTTCTTTATATATTTATAGGGAATCAATAAATAAGCTAACAGCGATAAAAGAAAAAAACGGTTTAACGGAAAACGGCGCCTTAAATATTTTTGTAGATCGGGAGCATACAATATGGATAGGAAAATTTGTCGGGATAAGTAAAATTCCTGCTCTCGATTTTGTCAACTACTCTGTTTATGACGGTCTGGTTAATAATGATATTGCTTCAATTGAACAGTATAATGATTCTTTAATTATTTTAGGATCCGTAGAGGGCTTTACCATTTTTAATATTAATGATTATTCAATAAAGAAATATGAACCGCCTGAGTTGCAGACTTGCAGAATAAATGAAATGATCAGGACACCTGACGGGAAAATATGGATAGCCGCTGGGTCCAAAGGATTATTTTATTTGGAAGATTTGAATACTATCATTACAGCCGCCGAAACCGATGACACCCACCCAATCTCTTCAGTAAATATTGACAAAAACGGACGAGTTTTTTTCTCTAACTCACACTCCCTCATTGAATTTAACCCCGGAAAAAATGATACTATAATAACTGACAGAGGATTAAATGTCTCTTATATTAGACGAATTTACTTTGAAGGGGATACTACTCTTTTATGTACGTCCGGCGGTTTATTCAAGAGTAGCAATTTAAAAGACTGGAAGTTATTTACCTCTTCATATAGAAGGGCTAATAATTTATTTGCATATTATAGCGATAAGGAAATGGGACAATTGGTTGGCGGTCTCGATGGAATTTATAAGGTAGTGGGAGATTCGCTTGTAAAATCTAAATTTAAATTATCTATTCCCGTTTATTTTATTAAAAAAGATAAATTCGGCGACTATTGGTTCGGAAGCAATCACGGGGTTTACAGATTATTAGATACCAATTTAATTAATTATGACAACACTACCGGGTTTATTGGTTTAGAAACAAACAGAGATGCTTTCTATTCTTTTTCGCCGGAAATAAATATTTTCGGTGCTATTGGCGGCTTCTCCGTTTTTAGAAGAAGTTTTGATAGGTATAAATATCATATCGGTGCAAAAGTAAAAATTAAAAATGCTTTTGCGGAAAATGTTTCATTTGATTTTGATTCTTTACAAAGTTTCGATTATACGTATAACGATTTAACGTTCAACTTTTATGTGTTTACTTCAAAGTTTCCGAAGACGTTCACATTTTATACAAAATTGGATGGGTTGGATAATGATTGGATTAAACTGAATGAAAAAGTTTATGGTACAATTACATATAGAGGGATTAAATCGGGTGAATATGTATTTAACATTAAAGCTGTTGATCAATTCGGAAATGAGACCCCGGTAGTATCTACAAATAAAATTATCATAATGAAGCCATTCTATCAGCAGTTTTGGTTTGTGGCTTTAGTATCGCTCCTGTTTATATCTCTCATATATTTGATTATACGGCTATACCTACGGAACTATACTCACGAAAACATTCAAAAGGAATTGCAAAAACGAGAGGAGGAATTATTCCGTGAAACCGAATTGTTCCGGCATATATTTCATAATAATAAATCCGTTTTCATTCTTGTTGATAAGGCTACTCTTAAAATAATGGATATTAATAAAGCCGGGCTGGAATATTACGGTTATAAAAAAGAAGAAATTAACGGTAAATATGTTACCACATTATTTGCAAAAGGTAATGCAGCGGAAGTTATTGACGGGAATAATAATTTCTTAGAATTTGCAGAATCAATTCATAAACTAGCCAATAATGAATTACGCTATGTGGAAATGTTTTCTTCCGTTATTCAAGCGAAATCGGGTGACTTGATTTTTATCATAGTTCATGATATTACGGAAGAAATTGAGGGTTTTATATTGCTCGAAGAGACTGAAAAATTGTACCGCTCTTTTGTTGAGAATATGCAGGAAGGTCTCTTTATGATTAAAGACGGCAAACTCGATTATGTAAATAATTCTTTTGCTAGGATGCTTGGTTATATGCCGGATGAATTAGTAGGAAAAAATTATTTGGATTTGGTTGCTGATAATTCGAAGCAACTTGTTCAAGAAAGATATGAGCAGCGCAGGAGAGGGGAAGATGTACCTAATACTTATGAACTTTCACTTATCCATAAATCGGGTAAAATAATTATTGCCAATTTGATGGTTTCCCTTATAGAATTAGGAGGAGAATTATTTACTTTTGGTACACTAATAGATATAACGGAATCTCATAATTATCAAAAAGAACTGAAAGAGAGTGAATTACGTTATAAAAGCTTATTTGAGAATAACACAGTTGGAATGTATAGGACTACGCCAGACGGAAGAATAGAAATGGCGAATAAAGCATTTGTGGAAATGATGGGATTCGATTCTGTTGAAGAGATAATTTCTTTAAATATTGAAAAGGGTGAATTATACGCCGATTTTGATAAAGACCGGTTTATGAATTTAATTGAGAAGGACGGGATTGTTACCGGCTTCGAAACTAAGCTGATTCGTAAAGATGGTTCAGAGATATTTGTAAGGGAAAGTGCTAAAGCTTTTTACGATGAAGAAGGGAAGATTATTTTTTATGAAGGAGTGATAGAAGATATTACGCAATTAAAATTATCGAGTAAAGAATATGAGATGAGTGAAAAGAAACTTAATTTACTCCTTGATTTTATTGCCGATCCGATTTTTGAAATATCACTATTAGGAACAATAATCTACAGCAGGAATGATTCAGCTCTTGGAAAATTTTATGAACGAGAAAACTTTTCCGGTCAAAATATCTCTACACTTTTACCGGAAGATAAAAAGTCGGAATTATATGATACGCTAAAAGAGATAACAGGATTAATTGTTCAGCAAAAATCAATCTATTACGAATGGAAGAATAAAGATGAAGCAAAATTTTTCCAAATGAGAATAATGGGCTACGATGCTAAAACCGCTATTGTAGTAATCAGGGATATTACCGAACGAAGAGAATACGAAAAGAGAATTATTGAAACCCGCAAAAAATTTGAACGGGCAAATAGAATGAAACAAGCATTTCTTATTCAAATCACTCATGAAATTCGAACTCCGCTTTATAAGTTGAACAATTATCTTTATATGCTTAAACAATCTTTAGGTAAATATATGACCGAAAAAGATTTGGATTATATGAGAATTATTCAACACGCCGGCGAAAGAATTACCGATACTGTTGAATCAATAACCAAGCAAGCAGAATTAACTGTTCATGAAACTGAATTAAATAAAACTAAATTTAATTTATATCAGGAAATTAAAGACAGGTATCTAAAATTGTGGGAAGGTTTAGCGATAGAGAAAAACTTAACATTTTCATATAAAAATAATTCTACCAATCCTTATGTTTATTGTGATATAGAAACCACAGGCCTCATTTTTAGAAACATTGTAAAAAATTCTTTCCAGTATACATCAAGCGGTAAAGTAGAAATAGAATTTTTTGATACCGATGAGGGAGTTAAGGTGAAAATTCAGGATACGGGAATTGGAATTGACAAAGATTTTCTTGAAAAAGTCTTTGAACCTTTTGAACAAGAAGAAATAGGTTATACAAGGTCTTATGATGGAATCGGATTAGGTTTATCGATTGTGAAAATTTGCGCCGAACTGAACAACATTCAAATTTCTTTGGAGAGTAAAAAAGAAAAAGGTACTATATTTTATCTCTTATTTAAAAATTCAGATTCGAAATAGAATGAAGAAAATAATTTTAATATTTATAACAATTTTGAGTTCTTTCATTTACGCACAGACCGATACGATTAAATATCAATGGCCTTTTGAACCGTTTAATGAAAGCAGGGGAATAAACGGCACATTTTCAGAATTCAGAAATACAGGTTCGGCGGATCATTTTCATAATGCCGTGGATATTGGAGAACCGGATGGGAATCCCGTATATCCTTGCTTGGATGGTTATATTCATTCTATTGTAACTAACTTGGGATCCAACAATTATGTTAGCATCAGAACCAAAATAGGTGAGAAGTGGAAAAGGATTACATATCTGCATATTTCTCCTAACCCGACTTTGTATGTGGGTCAACAGGTTACAAAAGGGGAAGACGTTATCGGTTATATTTATTCGGGAATGGGACACGTTCATTTAATTGAAAGGGAATTGGTAAATGATCCGAATGATTATGCGGTGGAAATTAATAATATCAGAAATGAAGGCGGCCTTAATCCATATGTTGATCCCTATCCTCCGATAATCCATTCTTCATCAATTGAATTCAGATTGAATGGAACCGAAATCAAATTACCAGCTAATTCTCTTGCCGATAAAGTTGATATAATAGTCAAAATAGAAGAGCAGAATGGTCCTGCCACTATCAATAAAAATAACGGAACATATATAATCGGTTACCGTGTTTGGTCGGAGGATACTTCTGTTGTGGTTTATGAACCTGATGACAATGGAATGAAATATAAATTTTTCCGTAAACCGTATGATAACGATGTACATAATGTTTTTTTAAAAGGCGTAGCAACATTAAGCAATCCTGTTTATATAATAACTAACGGAAGAGGAGCGAGTTATATAAACAACAATAGAAGTGTTAACGATAACTATTTTGATACAGGACTGCTTGAAGAAGGGAATTATCAACTTGAAATATTTAGCGAGGATACAAGGGGTAATTTTGTTAATAAGTTTTTTCCGATTACAATTACCAATAGAGACGTGTTTCCACCATCATCGCCGGAACTTTTAGCAATAGAAAACTACGACAATAGAAAATCTGTTAGAGTTATTTATTCGCAAAATAGTGAGCCGGATATTGCCGGGTATCGTCTTTACTACACGGAAAATACACTTCTGCAAAATTGGAAATTAGCTGCCGACGAAAATATATTAACACAAAATATTACCAGCTACGAATTTTCCTCCCCTCTTGAATTTATTGAACCGTTCGACGGTGATGTATATTTCTTCTATTTAACTGCTGTCGATTCATCGGGTAATGAGAGTAATCCGAGTGATATTTATTCAAGGTCTTCATTCGTTAACGGTATTAATTACACAAAAGTATTGGTTGTTGACGGCTTCGACCGATACGGTGGTTCCGGCAGTTGGCAGAAACCTACACATTCTTTTAACACAAAATATTTTATAGCTCTAACTATTCTCGATAGTTTCGTCGTATCATCTTGCAGTAATGAAGCTGTGCTGAATGACTATGTAAACTTAAATAATTACGATCTTGTGATATGGTTTTGTGGAGATGAATCGACTGTGGATAATACTCTTACAATTGGCGAACAATCAAGATTGGCAAACTTTTTGGAAGAAGGCGGGAATTTATTTATTACCGGTTCCGAAATTGGTTGGGATTTAGATAGATTGCATTCAAACAGTGAAGCATCGGATACGCTGTTTTACAGGCATTATTTAAAATCAAAGTTTGTATACAACGGCAATACAACGATGACGAGAGTAAACGGAGTGACGGGTACTCCGTTTGAAGGTCTGTCTTTAAGTTTTGGTGAAACTTACCCCGAAGATTATCCCGATGATATAGATCCTCTTTACGGTGGAGAAGTATTGTTTAATTACAATCAAATGCGGGATGGTATTACAACTCCCCGTAACGCGGCAGTAGGTTATAAAGGAACATTCGGAAACAGTTCAATTCCAGGTGCGATGATCTATGTGACTTATTCGGTTGAATCGATGGGCTCCATTTCTCAAATAGTAGAATTGCTTTCTTCTTCCGTTGCTTACTTCGATTTATCCACAGATATTAAAGAATATGTTGCAAAGCCTAATGATTTTATATTGTATAATAATTTCCCCAATCCATTTAATCCATCTACAAATATTAAATTCTATCTTCCATCAGCTATGAAATTGACAATTACCGTTTATGATCTTCTCGGACGGGAAATTGACAGAGTGCTAAACAAATATCTATCTGCCGGTTTTCATACGGTTACATGGGATGCTTCGAATTATGCCTCCGGTATTTATTACGCAAGAGTAAAAGGAGAGAATATTTCCCAAATTATCAAAATGACTTTAATTAAATGAGTGCTCGCATGAAAAATAGTATAATTTTATTATTGACATTAGCACAGTTGATTGTTGCTCAAGAATTTAGTGTGAAAAGAGAAATATTATCCGGAAGTAACGATAAAAAGAAAACAGCATTAGTACGTTATACCGTTTTCAATGAAGATAAACTCCTTTACTCAATCGAAAAGAATATTGACTATGATATTACTTATCCTTCTGCAGTTGTAAATGAGAAAGGGGAGTTGTTTTTACTGAATGCAATTGATGCTTCGGTAGAAAATTATAACTCTGCTAAGACAAATATTGCACATATTTATTTATTTGATAAGCCGGATATCGAATATGAACGTTCTCTTTATTATTCATTGATTGGTGATAAATTAATTGTAGCCGTAAGTCAGCCGGAATTACGAACCGCAAAAATATTTCTATTAAACAGATACGGAATAATTTCTCAAATTGAATTTGAAAAGAAAAACATCGGACTAATTGTATCATCAGGTTCAGGTGAATACTTTGCGGTTTCGGGCTACAATATTGGTGCAGACGGAACAGATGGATTAACTGCTATATATGATAAAGATATGAATCAATTAAAAAGATTTCCGCGGTACTTTACATTTGGTGAATTCGTATCGAATGGAGAGTTCTTTTTAGGATATACAAATAAGTATATCTCACTGTTAAATTGGCGGGCAGGCAATACTATCGAATCATTCGAATTAAGTAAAGGAAGAATACTTTCCGCAAAATATTTTAACGGTTCTATTTATTTGATAAGTTATTTAACAACCGGTTTAAGCGAAGGAGAATGGCATTATCAGTCACCCAAGTTATTGAAAATTAAAAATAATAACTTATCAATTATTGATTCTAATGCGCCTGAAGAAATAAAAAGTTATAAGTGGATTTATAAGAGGGATAAAGTAGGAGTGAAATATTATCAATGAAGGGCAACCGAAGCGGATACTTCAATGCCGTTTTTATCGTAGAGCTTTTCTGTTTTCAGTAATCCGTTTTCGTAAAATGCTTCCCTTTTAATTCTTCCGTTTGGATAATAACTAATGCATTTACCGTTGAGTAAATTATTTTTATAAACATAGAAATCGGAGATAAAACCGTTTGGGTAATAAAATTTTGAGATACCTTCCCTGCTGCCGGCAATAAAATTCATCTCGGACATAACATTGCCGTTTTTATAATAATGCTTTTGATTGCCATCGTATTTATTATTCCTGTATATAAGTATCGATTTTAGTTCGCCCGTGTCAAAATATCTTTTAACGATTCCGTCAAATTTTCCGTTTAAATAATTGTTCTCTTCAATTAAAATCCCTTTCGGATTGTAAATCAATTCTCTACCTTCTTTAATTCCCATTACATAATCAGTTAATCTTGCAAGCAGTCCTCCATCGTAATAAAATGCACATGTGCTGTCCAAAATATCAGAGCGGTAATTGAGTATCTCTTTTACGTATCCGCTTGAATAATAATTTACAATTCTGCCATCCTTCTGTCCTTCTTTAAAATGAAGTTGTGAGCGGATTGTACCTTCATCGTAATAATTAGTAAAGCTTTCTTCAACTTTATCGAAATTTCCCACCTCGTCGTAACGTATTCGCTTTACGATTTGTCCGTCTATGTAAGTATCTATTACTTTTATTGAACCGTCGGGATAATAAAGATACGATATGCCGTCAAGTTTATCGTTTTTGTAATTTGCTTCGAGAGCCACTTCACCGAAATCGTAATAAACTCGGCTTATACCTTCTAGCTTATCGTTCACATAGTTTCTCTCGACTTCAATTTTCCCGTTTTCAAAAAATATTTTAGAAATGCCGTTCAGTTTTCCGTTTTGATAAGCCCAGATACCCTGCACTGCGCCGCTTCTGTAATACACAGTTGTAAAGCCATCCTGCTTTCCGTTTTTATATTCCGCTTCTGCCCACAATTCACCGGTTCTATAATACCACTTTGAGATACCTTCGAGTTTTCCGTTTTCGTAATTCCAGATCATACTTATCGTTCCGGTAGGGAAATACCAAGTGGAAACTCCTTCTTCTTTACCGTCAACAAATTGCCATTCTTTCCAAAGGCTTCCGTCTTCGTAATATTCCTTATAATATCCGTTTAACTTACCGTTGACGTATTCCCCGATGGATTTCAGTTTTCCGTTTCGGTAATAGGTTTTCTTTATTTCTTTTGCTGTGTTTTGAGCAGAAAGAATTGTAAGGGAAACAAATAGAAGCAACAATATTTTAAGTGCTATTTTAGCTTTCAAATTTCTCCGCTAACTTTTCTTCTTTTATAACACCGAGTAAAATATGCTTTACAACGTTCTTATTCATAATCAATGTAGAGGGGGTTGCCATTATACCGAACTTTCTAGCAGTTTTTATATCTTTGCTTACATCAAAACTCACAACATTCGGATATTTTTTCTTCATTTTTTCTATTATCGGAGTTTGATACTTACAGTTATGGCAATTCGGTGAAAAGAAATATATCATTGATTTCGGAGCTTGAAGGGCTTTTTTAATTTCCTTCGGTAAGTCGTCCGTTTCAATTGTTTTTCCAGATTGCTTTTGCAAGTGGTTCTTAAAAATAAACTGCATTATTACAATTAAGATAAAAATTCCGGCTATTAAATAAATAAAGTTCATTTCTTTCCTTTTTCTACTGAATACTATATTAGTATATTTAGATGCACGAAATTACAAAATCGTTTCAACAATTAAGCGTAAAAATTTATATTATGAAAAAATACGAAGAAAGAATTAACTTTTACGATTGCGACCCTGCCGGTATTTTGTTTTTTGCCAATATTTTCAGATTAGCTCATAAATCTTACGAACAATTTTTATCCGAGATTTCTCCGGAAAGAAATTTTTTCGATGATGATTCCGTGCTGCTGCCGATTATCCATTCCGAAGCCGATTATCTGAAACCTTTAACAGCCGGAAGTGATGTGACGGTGGAAGTTACCGCAAGTGTGATAAAAGATTCCTCATTCGAATTGACTTACAATATTACTAACGGAGATGCCCTTTACGGACGCGTAAAAACAGTGCACGTTGCGGTAGATAAAGAATCATTTGTGAAAACCGAACTGCCGCAGGAACTAAAAGAGAAATTGCTCGAACATTCAAGTTAAGTCTAAACATTTGCTTAAATAGAACACAGAACACACGGATTTAAATAGATAATCACGGCTAAACTATAAATGTTCTCCTACTCCCGACGTTGTCTAGATCCGGCGGATAAATTGAATGCGAAATGTTAAATTCGCGCATTAGCGGCGAGAAAGAACAAAACCGCATAGACGGAGAGACGCAAAGGGAAAAACAGTTTAACAATTTAGCAATTTGACCACAAAGCCCACAAAGTAATTTCCAATGGACACAGAGGATTAAGCTTTTTAATAATGTAAAGTTACGATTATGAAAAATTTATCCTTGAAAATCCGTTATATCTGTGGCATCTGTGTTCCAAAACAATCCTCCGCTGTGGGTAAGAAAATGGAAAAACATCTTGTATTAATTACGTTAAATCTTTATTCTTCTTTTAAAAGAAATATTTTTTTGATTCAAGCGGGCGGTTGAGTGGTAAATAGAAATAAAGACGGTCTTAAAATCAAATGCAAATCTAATTTTCCTTAGGAAATTTATGATGAATTATATACTCTGAAATATATTTTACAATCTATTGAAAATCACTATAAACAAACATTGAATCTGTTTAGTAATGAAAATGGTTAATTAGTGGAGAATTGGAGTACACAGCATTAACAAGAAAAGTAAATGAATAGAATATGTAAGCACGTGATATTGTAAATATTAATACACTTTTGTTTTGTATGACTTATTGAGAAATGCATTATAAACGAATCTAAGAAAAGTTAAGAAATTAAATAATAAATAATGTGGATTGAATGATGAATGATATTTTATCCACAAAAGAATATAAAGAGTGGCTTAAAGATCTGAAGCGAAAAGTTAGGCAAGCTCAGATAAAAGCTGCTGTTAAGGTAAATACTGCTTTGCTTGAGTTTTATTGGGAACTTGGAGCCGATATTGTAGAAAAACAAAAACACGCAAGTTGGGGAAGTGGATTTTTAAAACAGTTAAGCAAAGATTTAATGACTGAATTTCCAGATATGAAGGGGTTCTCTCTCAGTAATATTAAATACATACGACAGTGGTATCTCTTCTATAGTAAAAAACTTGTAATTAGCCAGCAAGCTGCTGGCCAATTAGTTAATGAAGTAACTTCCCAATTATTCCAAATACCTTGGTGGCATAATGTTGTTATTATTTCAAGATGTCAATCAGTTGAAGAAGCTCTTTTTTATGTTAATAAAACTATCGAAAACGGTTGGTCACGGTCGGTTTTAACTCATCAAATAGAGAGTAAGCTTTATGAGCGTAGTGGAAAAGCAATCACTAACTTTACAGACACATTACCACAGCCGCAATCTGATTTAGCCGAGGAACTTATAAAAGATCCATATAACTTCGATTTTTTAAGTTTGCGCGAAAATTATAACGAGCGGGAATTGGAACGAACTTTACTAGACCATATTACAAAGTTTTTGCTTGAACTCGGTTCCGGCTTTGCTTTCGTTGGCAGGCAGAAAGCTTTGCAGGTCGGAGAAAGAGAATTCTTCATTGATTTGCTCTTTTACCATACAAAAATGCATTGTTATATAGTCGTGGAATTAAAGACCGTTAATTTTGAACCAGAGTTTGCTGGAAAATTGAATTTCTATATTAAAGCCGTGGATAAACAAATAAAGTCAGAAGAAGATAACCCTACTATAGGGATATTAATTTGTAAAAGTAAAGATAAAACAGTTGTGGAATATGCGCTTAGTGATATTCATAAGCCGATGGGAGTTTCAGAATATCAATTAATTCAATCATTACCGGATAGCCTTAAGTCAAGTCTTCCAAGCATAGAGGAAATTGAAGCAGAATTTGATAAAGTTTAAGAAAAAGAATAAGCCTTTAACAATTTACCCATAACATTCTAATTAGTGATTTGGAAGTGTTTCAGAAAAAATGAAACAAAGAGTGATGAAAATTTATGTGATTAATTTTTTTGAAGTTTTACTTTTTGTTTTTAACATTCTATTTATTAAGTCCTCTTGCCGTATATTTGAAAATATTTTGTAAAAATCACTGCAAATTTTTATCTTCATTCAAGAATAATATTTTATTGATTCAATTGGGCGGTTGAGTGGTAAATAAAAACAACGAAAATCCAAATCTCCTTTCCGGAATTGGTAATGAATTTCAAGCCTTGGAATATATCAAACAATCAATTAATAACTACTTAAAACTAATAGATGAATTATTTGGGGATGGGAATAGTGCGTCCGTACTAAATAGAAAATATTCAAATTTAGGATCCGGAATTAAGAGTCCGTTAGACGGATAATGTGTTGATATTATTAGGCGGAAAGATATTTCCTCCTAACATTCTTTAATGTCGGTTTTCCCGTCGGGTTAATTAATAGTTATGCAATTCAAAGGAGGTAGTGTGAAGATTAGGGTAGTAATGTTTTTGTTAATTTTATCAAGCTCAATTTATTCCCAAACATATAATGGGACAGCATACGTATTATTTTTCGGTCGCCAAGCAAGTGCGAAAACCGAAGCAATGGGTAAAATTCTATCATTAAACTTTGACCCATATTTCACATCTCAATCAAACCCGGCAGAGCTACTTTCTGTTGAAGGAGCTTCAATCTTTTATTCACATAGTGGTTCACCATACTACTTTTCGGATAAAACAAATTTCTACTTTGGGGGAACCTCTGTCAACCTTAAAGAGTTGGGGGCATTTGCCTTCAACATTCAATGGGTGGATTGGGGATCATTTGTTAGAACAAGTTCAACATCACCGGAACCAATTGGTCGGTTTCGCTCAACGACAAAGCTATATACTTTTACCTACGCAAATCGTTTGTTGGATTACTTTAATTATGGGATAAATGCAAACCTTTTAGTTGAAGATTTCGGAGCAGATGAACCAAATAACGGAATGTTCTTTGAATTGGGAATTACAAAGGATTTTAAAGTTATAGATGAGACAAAAGTTAACGACAATCTTTTGTTTGGAATACAGATGAAGAATATTTTCAATCAATCCATAGAATTTACCAGTAAACAAGAAAACGGAGATATTATTAGAGAAGAGGACCTATTCCCATCAATTTTTAGAATTGGTATATCCAATGAGTTTAAGTATAGTAATGAGAAAATATATAAGCATTCACATCTTTTGGGGCTAACTACGGGGGTTGAATATCAAAATGTTCTAAACTCAAAATACTATACGGCTTACAAGTTTGGAGCAGAACTTTCACTTCTTAATATACTCTATCTACGGATGGGCTATTATCACAGAACTGCGAATGATTATGGTTTAGATGCTAATAAGGGTTATTTGGAAGATTTTACCTATGGTTTTGGGCTTAACTTAAATTTAGAGAACTATTTAGTTGTACATTTCCCAATGTCGATAAAGATAAATTATGTGAATTTAAAACAACCATCAACTTTAACATATTTTGATAGCTGGGATAATTTCACGGCATTTGACATAATAATTAACTACAGATTCTAATAAAATTGCATAACTAGCTTTCCAACCCGACCGCTAGTAGCGGTGCGGTTTTTAGCTGTTTTTCAAGGTTTGGAGAGTTCGCTAAATAAAGTTTTTGAAGTAAAGTTTGTTCATTAAATAATTAACAAAAAATTAAAGTTTAGTTTTTGGCTCAATATTGCTGTTAGGGGCGGACGGGTGAAAAGCGACGCCGTTATACGATAAGCATTAATTTAAATTGTAAGTTTCTGTTAGAATTTTTAAGTTAACTGTAAAAAAATATATAAACAATTATTCTTATACTCCCAATTGGGGCGGATAAGAACAATAAATAAACAGACATGCACGTTGTAGGACATTAGAAAACCAGTACAAAATGAAATATAATTAAGAAAAACAATGGCAAATAAAAACCTAACAAAAGCGAAAGCGGCGAAAAACGACGAGTTTTACACTCAATATCAGGACATTCAAAAAGAGGTGGAGGCGTATTTCGAGTATGATCCTAACACTTTTCGAGGAAAGACGGTCTATTGCAATTGCGATGATCCGTACGAAAGCAATTTCTTCCGCTACTTTGTGTTGAATTTTGAAAAATTGGGAT